>DATLJF010000001.1:0-1830 GCA_035539015.1 Stenotrophomonas sp.
CGTTGAAATGCGGCACCACCACGACGTCGCGCGGCTCGGATGGCCCCAGCAGTTCGGGCGGGAAGAACAGCGGCATCAGCAGCCCCGGGTCGCCATAGACTTCAGGCACGGGGATACCGCGCCCCAGCAGATATTCGCGCGTGCGCGGGCCGCGTACCGCGCGCACGTCGAGCATGCCGAACTGGTGCTGGCTGGCGGCGATCTTGCCGTTGATGCCGCTCCCCCACACGGTGTCCCCGGTGCGGGCGAAGTGCAGCACCGAGCCAATCGCAAACAGGCGTTGGCCATTGTTGGCCTTGTCCATCAGCGCGAAGTCGCGCAGCGACAGCACGCGCGAGACGATGACCTGCGAAAGCTGGTCGCCCATGTTGGTGCGGCCGTCCTTGGGCTGCCACCAGTACAGGGCGCGGCGCTCGGTGTGGTCGATCCAGCGGTGCAGCAAGGCGTTGGGCATAAGGGTCTCGAAAGTGGAGTCAGCGCACGGGGGCGATGCGGGTGTCGGGGTAGCGGGCGGGATCGAGCACGCGGTCGGTGGTCTGCGCCCAGTCCAGGCATTGGCGCAGGCGCTCGCGCGGCGCGGCCAGGGCCTGGCCCATGGCGGCCACGATCGAGGCCTCGTCGCCCGGCGTGTAGCCGAAGCGCGAGCGATAGCCACCCACCACCGCGTAGGGGCACACAGCGGGCAGGCCGAAAAAATCGTATTGCAGCAGCTTCATCGAACTATCTGCCAGGTAGGCCGGGACCTGCGAGGACGCGTATGGGGCGATGCCGACGCGCGCGTGCTTGATGTAGCGGATGGTCTCGGCGTGTTTCATTTCGCCGTAGACCACGACGTTGTCGCCATAGTCCGGATGCCGGCCCATGCCCGAGCCGATGACGTGGAAGGTGACGTCCGGGAAGGCGCGGCTGGCGGTGACGAAGAAGCGCGGGTCGAACAGCATCGAGCCCACTGCCACGGCATGGATGCCCTCGCCGTAGGGATTCGGGTCGCCCATCGCCTCCAGGCCATGGTCGATACCGTGGCCAACATGGAAGACGTTGTCGCGGCTGGCGATTTCACCGGCCATGGCGGGCGAGACCAGGGCGATGACGTCCAGTGCCGGGGCGACGCGGTCGAAGGTGCGCGCGACCCAGTCGGCCACGTCGATGGCCGAGAGCGCATCGGAGGCGCGATAGACCAGCCGCGCGCGCGGATTGACCTGGCGCGCCAGTTCGATGAACGCGATGGCGGTCCCGCTCTCGAACACGATGACATCGGCTTCCTGCATCCACTGCCGCAGGATGTGTGGCGGATGCCGGGCGTACCAGTCGAACATGGCGTTTTCGAGCGGCCGCGCCCAGCGGCGCCGCGTGTTGAAGGGGTGGACCAGGGCGCGCCACAAATAGCACTCCACGCCGCGATGCTCGACCACGCGGTTGGCGGTGTCATCCAGCGGCAGGCGCGCATCGCCCTTCCAGCGCGACAGGCGGCTGTAGCGCAGCGAGAAGAAGCGCGTGGGGCCGCGCTGGGCCAGCTGCTCGGCGATGAAATGGATGTTGGCCCGGCGTGGCGTGCGGTAGTCGTGCGCGGACAAGACCAGGTATCGCGGCGGCGCGGCGGTAGCGGTGCCGGCGGTGGCGGCGTCGGACAGCAGGGCGTTCATCGGCGGCTCCGGGCTTCGGCGATCAGGTGGCGGGTTTGCAGGATGGACAAGACGTCGCGGCGGAACGCCGGCCAGGCGAGGAACACCAGCCCCAGGGCGGCGAGCATGACGCCGGTGCCGATACCCAGCTGGCGCCACAACGCGCCGCCGAGCCAGGCCGAAGCGGCGTAGGAAGCGCCCGCGCAGG
>DATLJF010000002.1:0-7796 GCA_035539015.1 Stenotrophomonas sp.
GGCGGCCGATGCCGCCGAGATGCTGGAGGCGGCCGGCGTCAAGGATGTGGAGATGCACGACCACGACTATGCGCCAGGCAAGGGCATCCATGAGATGGGCACCGCGCGCATGGGGCGCGACCGCAAGAACTCGGTGCTCAACCAGCACAACAAGGTCTGGGATGCGCCCAACGTGTACGTCACCGATGGCGCCTGCATGACTTCCAGTGCCTGCGTGAATCCGTCGCTGACCTATATGGCGCTGACGGCGCGGGCCGCCGACCACGCGGTGCGCGAACTCAAGGCGGGGAACCTGTGATGGAACGTCGCGAACTCTTGAAGATGATTGCCGCGGCCACCGGTGCGGCCATGGTGGGCCTGCCGGCCCTGGTGTACGGGCAGGCGCCGGCCGTGGGCACCACGCACGCCTTCTCCGCGGACGATGTGGCCAGGCTGGACGAGATCGCCGAGACGATCCTCCCGCGCACCCGCACGCCAGGCGCCAAGGACGCCGGGGCAGGTGCGTTCATGGCGCAATTCGTCAGCGATTGCTACACCGCCAAGGAGCAGGCGACGTTCCGCGCCGGCTTGGCCGACTTGGACAAACGCGCTGGCGGGCAATTCGCGGCGCTGACGCCGCAGGCGCGTACCGATCTGCTGCGCAAGGTGGATGCCGAAGCGAAGCAGCATGCGGCTGTACACGGTGGCAACGGCGTGACCGATACCGGCGCGGCCGAGGTGCCGACGGTCATGCCGCACTACTTCACGATGCTCAAGCAGTTGACCATCTTTAGTTTCTTCTCCTCGAAGGTCGGTGCGACCGAGGTGCTGCGCTATGTCGCCGTGCCGGGTCGCTACGACGGCGACGTGGCCTACGCGCCGGGCACGCCGGCCTGGGCGACCGGCTGATGGACCATGACGATTCGGCCAAGTGCCACTTCCTTGGGAACACCATGACGAAATCGATGTTGATGGCGGCCTGCTTGCTGGCCATGTCCCCTGCGTTCGGGCAGTCCAGCGGTGACACCTCGCGCGACCCGGCGAAGACCGAAGTGTGGAAGCCGGTCCCCGCTACCGTGGCCACGCCCACGGGCAAAGCGCCTTCCGACGCCATCGTGTTGTTCGATGGCAAGGATCTCTCGGCCTGGGAGTCGGAACAGGGCGGGGCGGTGCCGTGGCTTGTCGCCAACGGCGCGCTGACGGTGGTGCCGGGCAGCAAGGGCATCCGCACCAAACAGAAGTTTTGCGATATGCAACTGCACGTGGAGTGGCGCACACCCACCGAGACCGAGGGCTTGGAGGGACAGCAACGTGGGAACAGCGGCATATTCCTGCAGGAGCGCTACGAATTGCAGGTGCTCGATAGCTACAACAACCCGACCTATGCCAACGGCCAGGCGGCGTCGATCTACAAGCAGGCCATTCCGCTGGTGAACGCCTCGCGTGCGCCGGGCGAGTGGCAGGCGTACGACATCATCTGGAAGGCGCCACGCTTCTCGCCGGGCGGCGGGCTCAGGTCGCCGGCACGCATCACCGTGCTGCACAACGGGGTGCTGGTGCAGAACGATACGGTGCTATCGGGCAAGACCGAGTACATCGGTGCGCCTTCGTACGCGCCGCACGAGTGCGCACCCCTCTACCTGCAGGAACACGATTCGAAAGTCAGTTACCGCAACCTCTGGGTGCGCGAGCTGTAGCTCGCGCACCGGCGCCCTACTGCGCCAGGAACGCGGCGAGGTCGTTGACCTCTTGCTCGGTGAGCTGGGAAAAGGGCGGCATCAGGCCACCGCCCTGCTTGATCTTGTCCTTGATCTGCGGCGGTTGCAGCCGTTTGCCGACGTCGGTGAGCGCAGGGAACGTACCGGGCACGCCGGCACGGTTGGCGCCATGGCAAGCCACGCAATGGGTGGCGTAGAGCGTGGCGCCGGCGGCAGGGTCGTCCTTGGCCGATGCCGTGGCCGCAAGCGTCATACCTAGAACAAGCAGGTGCGCTATCAGGATCGCTTTCAAGACGTGGACTCCTTCGCGGGCTAGCGATGTGCGCTGGCGGGCAGGTGTTGACGCAGGTAATCGGCGCCGGTCCGGATGGCCAGCGCCGGATCGCGCGGCTGGTCGTGTTCGATGATGTACCACTGCACCCCGGCAGCTGCAGCCGCTGGCAGGATGCGCTTCCAGTTCAGTACGCCCTGGCCGACGGCGGCAAAGCCGCCTTCGTCCTTGGCCTGGCCCTTCGGCGCATTGTCCTTGGCGTGTACCGCGAATACGCGGCCCTGGAACTTGCCCAGCATGGCCGCCGGGTCGTGGCCGGCGCGGGCGACCCAGGCGAGGTCCAGCTCGGTCTCCAGCTCGGGGCCGGCGGCGGCGAACAACAGTTCGAGGCCGGTCTTGCCGTTGAAGTCGGCCAGTTCGAAGTCGTGGTTGTGATACGCCAGGTGCATGCCCTGGGCGCGCACCCGCTTCGACATCTCGCCGAGCTCGTGGCCCAGGGCAGTCCAGCCTGCGGCATCGGTCGGGCGCTCCTTCTCGGCCAGGTACGGCACCACCAGGGTGGTGTTGCCAATGGCCCGGTTGAAGGCGATCACGTCGTCGAGGTCATTGCGCAGGTCGGCCAGTTGCACGTGCGAGGAGATGGCCTTGATCGAATACTTGTCCAGCAGCTGCTTCAGCTCGGCCGCCGTGACTTTCTGGGTGCCGACGGTTTCTACCGCACCCACGCCGGCGTCGTGGACAATCTTCAACTGCTGGTCGAGCGTACCGGCGTTGCGCAGCGTGTACATCTGCACCGCGATGGGTTGGTCCGTGCCGCCGCCGTCGCGGGCGAAGGCGGGCAGGGTGGCGAACAACAGCAGCGCGGCGGCCGCGATCTTGCGTGTGGGCGTACTCATCGAGGTGTGCTCCCAGGATTCAACCGATGGGGGTCCAGGCACGGGACCTGGCCGAGGTGATGACGCGATCGACGATCAGCGCCGAGCGCAGGCCGTCTTCGAAGGTGGGCAGGCCTTCCGGCTGCTCGCCGCTGATGGCGCGATAGGTATCGGCCACGAACGCCTCGAAGCAATTGCCGTAGCCTTGCGCGTGCCCGGCCGGGAATATCGCGAGCCGCCGTTGTTCGGCACTGCCGGCGCCGGGTCCGCGCACGAAGATTTCCTCGCGTTGGTCGGGCCGGCCGATCCACAGGCGTTCGCTGTCTTCCTGGTCGAACGCGACGCTGGCATGGGCGCCGTCGATCTCGAACCAGAGGCGATTGCGGCGGCCGGCCGAGACCTGGCTCACCGTCAATGAAGCCAGGGTGCCGACACCCGTCTTGAACATGGCGGCGGCGACGTCCTCGCTCGATACCGGCTGCATCGCTCCGCCAGCGGCCGGCGTGGTGAAGCTCTGCCCGGTAACGGCGCCGCGCTCTGCGATCACTGTCGCGAATGCGGCGCTGACCTCGACAAAGCGCTCGCCGCCGACCCATTCCACCAGGTCGCACCAGTGCGAGCCGATGTCGGCGAATACACGTGAGGCGCCGCCGAGGGCGGGATCTACGCGCCAGTTGTTGCTGGCCGGATCGAGCAGCCAGTCCTGCAGGTAGCTGCCGTGGATCAGGCGCAGTGGTCCCAGTTCGCCCTGGGCGATGCGTGCGCGCGCCTCGCGCACCACCGGATGGTAGCGGTAGACGAAAGGCACGGTGGCGACCAGCCCGGTCGAGGCCGCCAACGTTGCCAGTGCCTGTGCGTCTTCCAGCGTCGTGGCCAGCGGCTTCTCGCAGACCACGTGCTTGCCGGCTTGCAGCGCTGCCTGCGCGATCGCCCGGTGCAGGTGGTTGGGCGTGCACACGTGCACGACCTGCACTTGCGGGTCGCCCAGGGCTTGTTCGATGTCGCGATAGGCGCGCGGAAGATCCCAGGACTGCGCCACCTCGCGTGCGCGCTGCGGTGAAGAGCCAACAACGCCACGCACGACGGCGCCGGCCAGCAGTGCCGCGCGACGGTGTACCGCGCCGATCATGCCGGTGCCGACGATGGCGATTCCAAGCTTGCTCATCGGCGGTTCCTCAGGGGCGTGGAGGCCACGGCGGCTACTGCCGGCCGGTCGCGGAACAGCAACAGGAAGGCGATCAGCACGACCAGCGCCACGCCTGCCGGGAATAGCCAGATGTGCTGCCAGTCGCGCCCCGCTGCCGTGGTGTAGTGCTCGACCACGGCGCCGGAGAGGAAGGTGCCGATCAACATGCCTACGCCGTAAGTAGCCAGAGTGATGAAACCCTGCGCGCTGCTGCGCGCGTCGGGGCCGGCATGGGCATCGGTGTAGATCTGGCCGGTGACGAAGAAGAAGTCGTAGCAGATGCCGTGCAGCACGATGCCGATCACCAGCAAGGCGAAGCCGCCGCCGGCATCGCCGAAGGCGAACATGGCATAGCGCACGACCCAGGCCGCCATGCCCACCGCCAGCATGGTCTTGACGCCCAAGCGCACGAACAGGAATGGCATGGCCAGCATCAGCAGTACTTCGGACACCTGGCCCAAGGATTGCAGGCCGGCGGCGCCGCGCACGCCGAGGTCGTTGAGATAGGGATTGGTGAAGTTGTAGTAGAACGCCAGCGGGATGCAGATCGCGATGGAGGCGAGGAAGAACACCAGGTAGGAGCGTGACTTCAGCAGGCGCAGCGAATCCAGCCCCAGGATCTGCCCGAGCTTGGCGTTGCGCTGTTGCGCCAGCGGCGGCGTGTGCGGAAGGGTGAAGGCATACAGGCCGAGGGCCAACGAGGCCGATGCCGCCATCCGGAACGTCAGTTCGAGCCGGTGTGCCTGCTCCCAGCCCAGCCAGCCGATCAGCACGCCCGCCACGATCCAGCCGATGCTGCCGGCGACCCGCACCGGCGGGAACTGTTTCTCAGGCGACTGCATGTGCCGCATTGCCACGCTGTTGGCCAAGGCCAGCGTCGGCATGAACAGCAGCATGTAGGCCATGACGTAGCCGGAGAAGGCGCCGAAGCTGGTGGCCGTGGACGCCAGCCACATCAGCACCGCGCCGCCCAGGTGAAGTACGCCGAGGATGCGTTGCGCGGCGAAGTAGCGGTCGGCGATCAGGCCCACCAGGAACGGCGCGAGGATGGCGCCGATGGACTGGCTCAGGAAGGCCGTCGCGACCTGGCTGGCACTGGCCTGCAAGGGGCCCTGCACCAGGTAGGTGCCCAGGGTGACGAACCACGCCCCCCAGATGAAGAACTGCAGGAACATCATCGCGCTCAGGCGCGACATGGTGTGCGTCATGGCTTCCCCTCCCAGGGCGGCATGGATTCAAATCCCGAGCATGTGGCGCAGTGATTCCGGGTCGGTGCCGCTGTCGGCAAAATCGTCGAAGGCGCGTTCGGTCACGCGAATGATGTGGTCGCGGATGAAAGCCGCGCCTTCGCGCGCGCCGTCTTCCGGATGCTTGAGGCAGCACTCCCACTCCAGCACTGCCCATCCCGGGAAATCGTACTGGGCGAACTTGGAGAAGATCGCCTTGAAGTCGATCTGGCCATCACCCGGCGAACGGAAGCGGCCCGGCCGATCGATCCAGTCCTGGTAACCGCCGTAGACGCCGCTGCGCGCACTGGCGCGATATTCGGCATCCTTTACATGGAAGATGCCGATGCGCGCGTGATACCGGTCGATGAAGCCCAGGTAGTCCATCTGTTGCAACAGCAGGTGGCTGGGGTCGTACAGGATCTTCGCGCGTGGGTGCTGGTCGACGACATCAAGGAAGCGCTCGAACGTCGCACCGTCATGCAGGTCTTCGCCCGGGTGGATCTCGTAGCACAGGTCCACGCCACAAGCGTCGAAGGTATCCAGAAGCGGGCGCCAGCGGCGGCCCAGCTCGGCGAAGGCGGTATCCACCAGCCCGGGCGGACGCTGCGGCCACGGATAGAAATACGGCCAGGCCAAGGCCCCGGAGAACGTGGCGTGTGCCCTGAGCCCCAGGCGCTGGCTGGCCTTGGCGGCGAACTTCAATTGCTCGACTGCCCAGGCTTGGCGGGCGGCGGGATTGCCGCGCTTGTCCGCCGGCGCGAAGCCGTCGAACAGGTCGTCATAGGCGGGATGGACAGCGACCAGCTGCCCTTGCAGGTGCGTGGACAGTTCGGTGATCTGGATGCCATGGCCGGCGAGCATACCGGCGACATCGTCGCAATACGCCTGGCTCTCCGCGGCCTTGGCGAGATCGAACAAATACGGCGCGCTGGTCGGCACTTGTACGCCAGAATAGCCAAGACTCGCAGCCCACTCGGCTAGGGTGTCCAACCGATCGAATGGAGGCTTGTCGCCAATGAATTGCGCCAGGAATAGCGCTGGACCCTTGAGCGTCTTCAAGCGGATTCGCCCCGATGCAATCGATTGCATTATCCTAGCATGGGGTTCCCGGAAGACCCGTTGTGCACCGCACCGCGGCGCGAAGAACTGAGCCATGGCAACCATTTACGACATCGCCAAGCACGTCGGCGTCTCCGCGGGCACGGTCTCGCGTGCGTTGTCCCGCCCGGAGAAAGTGCAGCCGGCCACGCGTACGCGCATCGAGCAGGCCGCCGCCGCGCTGGGCTATGTCCCCAACACGGTTGCGCGCACCCTCAAGACCCAGCGCAGCAGCAAGATACTGGTCACGGTGCCGGATATCGCCAATCCTTTTTTCGCCCAGATCCTGCAGGGCGCGGAAGAAGCCGCGCAGGCGGTCGGCTACGCCGTGCTGCTGGGTGACACCCAACACCAGCCGGACCGTGAGGAGCGCTATGCGCAGATGCTCCGCCGCAACGAAGCGGACGGGCTGATCGTGCTCGGGCACCGGCTGCCGCCGACGGCGCGCGAGATCGTCAAGCAACTTGGTGCCGCCGCCCCGGTGGTCAATGGTTGCGAGTTCGATCCTGCGCTGGGCATTCCCAGCGTCCACATCGACAACGCCGCCGCTGCCCGCGCGGTGATGGAACACCTGTATGAACTGGGACATGAGCGCATCGCCGTGGTCGGCGGCCCGCCGGACAATCCCCTGCACCAACAGCGGCTGGAGGGGGTCAAGGCGGCTGGCAAGGCGCGCGGCCGGCTGCGTCAGTTGAGTTTCGCGCCGGGTGATTTTTCGGTTGAGTCAGGCTATGCGGCGGCCAAGGAAATATTGAGCCAGGCACCGGCGCCGACCGCGGCGTTCTGCTTCAGCGACCAGATGGCGCTGGGCGTGCTCGCGGCCTGCCGCGACCTGGGCCTGCGCGTGCCGGAAGACTTGTCCGTGGTTGGGTTCGACGACTTGTCTTCATCGAGCTATCTCAGCCCACCGCTGACCACCGTCCGCCAGCCGATGCGCGACATCGGCATTCGCGCCGTCAACCTGTTGCTCGCCATCATCGAGAGCGTGGACGTGCCGCATCAGCAGACCCTGGATTTCAGCTTGATGGTGCGGGGTTCGACGGCTGCGCCAAAGTCACCGTGATTCGCCTGGCGCTACCTTCGGCTAAGCGCCGGCGATGATCTCATCCTCATACTCGGCAAACCGCTCCAACTCAAACGAGTCCAAGCGCAGCCCTTGCGCCGCCGTCGAGAACGCGAGCGTGGCCAATACTCTTTCCGGGTGCCGGGCCCAGGGCGGCAGATAGTGCGGGGCGGCAACCAGACCGGACTCCCGATAAGCCGCCAACGCAATCAAATCTCCCAGCGTCACCCGGCCGCAGAACAACAGCCGCAACGTATCCCCGCGGTTCTCGTGCAGGGCCCGTTTTACGAAGGCCGTTACCAGCAACAAGCCCTCCAGATACGCGCCGTCCTTGGTAAAGCAGATGCGTCCGCGCACATCCCCGCCGCGAAAGATGC
>DATLJF010000003.1:0-11193 GCA_035539015.1 Stenotrophomonas sp.
GCTCATCGTTGCGTAGCGCCGAGAAGGTGCCGCGCTCGCTTTCCGGCACGCTGGGGTGGCGCATGCTCAGGCCACGCACGTGCGCTTCGTAGATCACCGTGTGCTCCCACGGCACCTGCGGGCGACGATCCTGGCCCCAGGTAAAGGCCGGGTCGATCACCGCGCAGCGCGGCATGAAGGCGGCGCTGTCGCGGCGGTCGAAGCTCAGGTCCTTGTCCTTGTGCCCCAACGTATAGCCAAACAACTGCGGCGCCCACTTGAGCTGACCGACGATCTGCTTGGCGTACGGGTCCAGCAGCAGCTTGTTCGGATTGAAACGATGGCCGGCATCCGGCGCGTAGGGGCCATACACGCGATAGCCATAACGCTGGCCAGGCCGGGCGTCGGGCAGGTAGCCGTGCCAGACCTCGTCGGTGTACTCGGGCAGCACGATGCGCTCGGTCTCGCGGTTGCGCTCGTCGAACAGGCACAGCTCGACCTTGGTGGCGTTGACCGAGTACAGCGAGAAGTTGACGCCCAGTCCGTCCCAGGTTGCGCCCAGGGGAAACGGGCGGCCTTCGCGGATGCGCGAGCGTTGGGTCAGTTTGCGCGGCGGCATGCGCGCTCCCTACAGAAGAGATTCGTCATTCGGTGGCGTTGGGGGGTTCGTGGTCTTCGGCGGCGGCGCGGATTTCCGCATCCACCAGGCGCTCGGCCATGCTCCAGTGGCGCAGTTCCTGGCCATCGGGGCGGCCTTCGGCCTCCCAGATTTCCTCGGCCAACTGGCGGATGCGCGCTTCGCGTTGGTTGGAATTCATTCGCTCAATCCCTGCAAGACAGCCACACTGCCACCGGGCTACGTGCAAGCAGCGTCGAGAGCGCCACGCGCCGACCGCGATGTTCGATATCGCGCTGTTCGAGCACGTCGCGCCAGCGCCCCGGCGGGCACGGCAGCGCTGCCTGGCCCCAGCGCTTGGCGGGCAAGGCCAGCGTGGATGCGCCAGCGTCGGCACCCAGGCGGGTGACCGCGACCAGCAGTTGCTGTTCGCCATCGCTGCGCGAGAACGCCAGGACGCGTTCGCCGGCGCCGGCCAACGGCTGGTAGGTCCCGCCGACGAACAGGCCGGGATGTTCGGCGCGCACCCGCAGCAGGCGCGCGATCAATTGCGCCTTGACCGCGCCATCAGCCCAGTCGTGCAGCAGCGTCGGCCAATCGCGGCGATCATCGAGCCAGCGCTGGCGCAAGCCGTAGTCCACTTCGCGACGATTGTCTGGGTCCACCAGCGACAGGTCCCACCCTTCGGTGCCTTGATACAGATCGGGCACGCCGGGGACGCACAGGCGCAGGCAGGTCTGGGCCAGGCTGTTGCGTGCGCCGGGTACGGCGAGATGGCGCATCGCCCGCTGTAGCGCGCGGCGCAGTGGCAGGCCACCGCGCGTGGTCAGCACGCTGTCGATGAACGCCTGCACGCGCTGTTCGTAGGCCGGCTGGGGATCGAGCCAGCTGCTGCGCAGCTTGGCCTCGCGCAGGGCCTTCTGTTGCCATTGGCCCAGCCGCGCGGCATAGGCCTGCAAGGCATCGGCGGCATCCACGGCCAGGTCGCACGGCCACGCGGCGACCATCATCTGCCACAGCATCGCAGCGTCGCCAGGCTCGGGGGCGGCCACCGCCAGGCCGCTGGCCAGCGCGTCGAAGGCGCGCACCTGGTCGCGCCACCAGGCTGGCAGTTCCGAAAGCACGGCCAGGCGCATCCGCACATCCTCGCCACGCTTGTGGTCGTGGGTGGCGGTGGCGAGCAGCGCACGCGGGTATTGGCGTGCACGCTTGCGGCACGCTTCGTGGAACTCGGCCGCGGTCAAAGCAAAATGATCCGGATCGCTGCCGACTTCGTTGCGCGACAACAGCACGCCATGGCGATAGAACGCGGTGTCTTCGACCGCCTTGGCATTGAGCGGCGCGGACAGTTGCTCGAAGCGCCGCCGCAGCACCCGGCGCAGCGCGACCTGGACGCGGTCTGCGCCGCTGTCGTCGCGCAACCAGCGGGCCATGGCCTCCAGCGCCGCCACGCTGCCCGCCGGTTGGCCGACGCAGGCACGTTCCAGCGCGCCCTGCAGATTCGCCAGGCCCGCTTGGTCGAGGCCGCCGGAGCCGGCGTAACTGCGGTAGACCGGGTATTCGCGCAACAGGCAGGCCAGCGCGCGCGCCAGCATCTGCGGGCTGAATTCGCGCGTGGCAGGGTCCAGCCGGGCCAGTGCCATCTGCGCACGCACGGTGCGAATGAACTCGGCCTGCAGCGGCCCGCGCAGGATTTCCTCGCGTGCTTGCCGCTGCTCCTGGCCGAAATCGCCACTGCGGCCACTTTGCGCGCGCCACAGCTGGCGCAGTGGCTGCCGGCCGCCGCGCGCATGCAGCAGGCCGCCGACCTGGTCCATGAAGTCGTAGCCCGTGGTCCCGTCACATTGCCAATCGCTGGGCAGGCTTTCGTCCGGCGCGAGGATCTTTTCCACGTACAGCCCCAAGGTGCCTGGAGCCAGGCCGCGGCGGCGCCCGGCCAGGTCCAGCCGCGCGCGCAGGCGGCGCAGGTAACCAGCGGGGTCGGCCAGGCCATCGATGTGGTCGATGCGCACACCGTCCAGGTGACCTTCGGCCGCCAACCGCAGCGGCAAGGCATGCACGGCATCGAACACCGCCGGCAATTCCACCCGCAGTGCGATCAGCGAGGTGATGTCGAAGAAGCGCCGGTAGTTGATCATGTCGTTGCCGACCCGCCACCATGCCAGGCGATACGGCTGGCGCTCGATCAGGCGCAGCAGGCGCGGGTCGCCGGCGCTGGCCTGCGCGTTGAGTTCGTCGACCCATTCACGCAGGGCCGCAGGCGACAGCGAGGGCAGCGTCTGCGGACGCAGCGGGAATGGCTGCTCGTGGTGGCGCAATTGCACCTGGCCATGCGGATCGAACTCCAGCCGCAGCACCCCGGCGGCGACTGCCTCGGCGCAGGGCCGGTCCAGTACCGGTAACCAGAGCTGGCCGTCGTGGCCTGGCGCACGCCAGTCCAGGTCGAACCAGCCGGCGTGGCGACTGCGGCGGCCGTGGCGTAGTACATCCCACCACCAGGCATTGCCGGGATGGGTGGCCAGGTGATTCGGCACCAGGTCCAGGATCAAGCCCATGCCCAAGCCGCGCGCACGCCGCGACAAGGCGACCAAGGCTTCCTCGCCGCCGAGCTCGGGGTTGACCCGGGTCGGATCGATGCCGTCGTAGCCGTGGGTTGAGCCCGGCACGGCGGTGGCGATCGGCGACAGATACAGGTGGCTGACACCGAGCGCGGCGAAGTACGGCAGGCGCTCGGCGGCAACACGCAGGTCGAAGCCGGCATGCAATTGCAGGCGCACGCTGGCGCGCAGGGCGGTCATGCCGTGCCTTCCGCGCCGGCCCCAGCGCCGTGGCGGGCATCTGCGAAGGCGCTCAACGCTTGCTGCAGCGGCTCGGCAGGCAAGGGCTGCGGCAGCCGGCGGCGCCAATTGGGATGGGTCGCAACGGTACCGGGCAGGTTCGGTTGTTCGCTCAGCGCCAGGGCATCCTCGGCCGGCAGCAAGGCCAACGCGGCCGGCGCGCGAGCGCTGTAGCGCAGGGCATCCAGCCACAGTTCGCCATCGTCCAGGCCCTGGCTCTCGCAGGCCGAGCGCAATTCGGCCACGGCCTGGCGCCGTGCGGTGCGCTCCTGGCGCAGTTGCGCCGCGCTGCCGAGGCCCAGGCGCTCGCGCCAATCGAGGTCGCGCGCGGCACGCCAGCCACACAGGGTGGGCAAGTCGTGGGTGGTGGTCGTGGCCACCGCCTGTTCGCGCCAACGCGCCGGTGGC
The DNA here is from genome assembly GCA_035539015.1 of Stenotrophomonas sp. Taxonomy (GTDB): domain Bacteria; phylum Pseudomonadota; class Gammaproteobacteria; order Xanthomonadales; family Xanthomonadaceae; genus Stenotrophomonas_A. The sequence continues at coordinate 3,841 of DATLJF010000003.1, forward strand.
AGGAAACGGCCGTCAGCATCACGGTTGAACAGCAGCACATCGGTGCCCAGCACACCGCGTGCAGCCAGGCGGTCGCGGAAGCCGGGCGGCACCACCCCAAGGTCTTCGCCAATGACGATGGCGCGGTGGCGCCAGGATTCCAGTGCGAGCAGGTTCAACAGGTCCTGTAGCGGATAGCGGACATAGCCGCCCTCGCCCGGCCCAGCGCCCGCCGGCACCAGCCACAGGCGCAGCAGGCCAAGGATGTGGTCGATGCGCAAGCCGCCGCGGTCGCGCAGCACCGCGCGCAGCAAGGCGATGAAGGGCGCGTAGCCGGTCTCGCGCAAACCGCGCGGCGAATAGCTGCCGATGCCCCAGACCTGGCCGGCCGGATTGAAGGCATCGGGCGGTGCGCCGAGCACCAGCCCGGACAACGTCGCCTGCGGCCAGGCTGCCGCTTCGGCGCCGGCCGGGTCGAAGCCCACCGCCAGGTCGGCGATCAGGCCGATACCCAGGCCGCGCTCGCGCGCTTCGCGTTGCAGCCCGCTCCAGCTGCGGTGGGCCAGCCACTGCGCGAACAGGTGCAGGCCGGGATCTTCGTGGCCGTGGTCGCGCGCGGCGAAGCTCGCGTACTCGGCCAGCGCAGTGCCACCTGTTTCCCGGAAACGCAGGAAGTCAGCATGGGCCGCGCTATCAGCAGCATCGAATCGATCGTGCAGGGCGCCGATCCACTGCCACTTGGCCGCGCTGCTGGCCGCCCAATCGATCCACGGCTGCGCCTGCAAGGCGGCGAACTGCTCGCGTAGCGCCGGCATCGCATCGAGCGCGGCATGCGCCGCGGCCCCAAGCACATGCGTGGGCGCGGCCTGCAATGGGTCCAGGAACCGCCGGTCGCTGGGCGAATAAGGGCTGTAGATGCCGGCGCGCCCGCGCGGCGCGTGCACCGGGCTCAGGGCCAGCGCGTCGGCCCCGGCATGGGCGATGTGCCGCAGCCAGTCGGCGACACCGGCCACATCGCCGATACCGGCATCGTCCTCGCTGCAGGCCGAGTACACCTGCAGCGCCAAGCCCCAGGCACGCGGGCGGCTGGAGCGGCAGGCATCGGCGACCTGCCAGCAACGCATTGGCGCCACCGCCACGCACTGGTCCTGGCTTGCCCACGCGAGCCGCCAGTAACCCGGCGTGGCGGGTGCCAGCGCGCGCCCATCGTCATCGAACACGCTGTCCTGTACTTGCCCGTCCTCGCCGTGCCAACGACACGCCGCGCCAGGCGTACCGCGCACGCTGAGCCACTCGCCCACGCACACGGTCAGCAGTGGCGCGACCGCCGGCGCAGCAGCCAACTGGCGCAGGCTTTGGCGACAGTGGCGCTCGTCATCGGCGCGCAAACCCAGGCCGGCCAGCAGTGCGCGCAAGGTATCCGGCGCAACGCGGCGCGGCTGTTCGGCCACATCCACCCAATCCACCAGCAGGCCCGCCGCTTCGGCCAGCGCATGCAGGGTCGCGGTCATGGTCGCGCCTCGCGCCAGGCGATGAAGCCGTCCACCGGCAACATCCGCCGCGCGGTATCCACGTGCTCGGCCAGCAGCAGACACTGTTCGCCCACCGGCATCGGCACCGCGGCCGGGCCGAAGTTGAAGGCCACGTGCCAGTCGCCCTGCGGCAATTGCCAGCCCGCCGCCAGCGCGCCCTCGCCCAAGCGGCGCACCGGCAAGGGCCGCGCCTGGGCCAGGCCGGGCACCAGCCAGCGGCGGCGCAAGGCCAGCAGATGGGCGAACCACTTCGACCAGCGTTCGCCCTCGCCTTCATCGGCTTCGTCGATCGGGGTGTGCGAGGCGCGGAAAGTCGCCTCGGCATTCGGATCGGGAATATGCGCGCGCACCGCCGGATCGCTGAAGGCAGCGAACTTGGCGAACTCGCGGCGGCGGCCGTCGCGCACGATGTCGTCCAACGGCGGATCGAAATCGGTAAAGAACAGGAACGGCTGGCGCGCGCCCCAAGGCTCGCCCATGAAGAACAACGGGATCATCGGCGTCAGCGCCGTCAGCGCCAGCGCCGCCCGCAGACGGGATGCAGGCACCAAGGTGCGCAGGCGTTCGCCCAGGGCGCGGTTGCCGATCTGGTCGTGGTTCTGCGCGAACACCACGAAATGGTCGGGTGAAACATCCGCGCTCGGCTCGCCACGTACGTGGCCACGCGCGTCGCGCTCGCCCTGGAACGCAAAACCCTCGGCCAGCACGCGTGCCAGGTGCGCGGTGGGGTCGTCGGCGAACGCCGCGTAGTAGCCCTCGGTCTCGCCGGTCAGCAACACATGCAGCGCGTTGTGGAAATCGTCATTCCACTGCGCGGTATAGCCGCGGGCCAGCAACGAGGCCTGGTTGCGTTCGTTCTCCAGCACCAGGTGGACGTGGCGCGGCGCCGGGATCGCCGCGGCGATGGCCTCGCGCAACTGGTCGAGGAAGGTCTCCGGCACGATCGCGTGGACCGCATCCAGGCGCAGGCCATCGAAGCGATACTCGCGCAGCCACATCAAGGCGTTGTCGATGAAGTAGCGCTGCACCGCGGGCTGGCGGAAATCGATCGCCTCGCCCCACGGCGTGGGCGCATCGTCGCGGAAGAACCCGGGCGCGTACTGATGCAGGTAATTGCCGTCCGGGCCGAAGTGGTTGTAGACCACGTCCAGCAGCACGCTCAGGCCTTGCGCATGGGCCGCGTCGACCAGGGCCTTCAGCTCCTGGGGCGAGCCATAGGCGGCGGCCGGCGCATACGGCAGCACGCCGTCATAGCCCCAATTGCGTTGCCCGGCGAACTGCGCCACCGGCATCAGCTCGAGCATGGTGATGCCCATCGCCGCCAGTTTGGGCAGTTGTTCGCGCAACCCGGCACAGCCGCCGCAGGCGCCCAGGTGCACTTCGTAGATGACCGCCTCGCTCCACGGCCGGCCCTGCCAGCCGTGTGTCTGCCAGGCAAACGCCACCTCCAGTACCGCGCTGGCGCCGTGCACGCCATCGGGCTGCCAGCGCGACGCGGGATCGGGTACCGGCGCGGCGGCGTCGAAGCAGAATCGATAGCGCGTGCCGCTGTGGGCAGCGGCTTCTACGAAGAAGTAGCCGCCCGGCTCTGGCTGCATCGGCAGCCGCAGCGCCTCCAGCACCAGCTCGGCACTGCGCGCGCCTGGCGCCCATACCCGGAAGCCATAGCTGCCCGGCGCCGTCTCCCAGGCACCCAAGGGTCCGGGGGGCGCAAGCGCCGCGGGTGGCGCGCTCATGTCGCGGCCCGCAGGTAGATCGTGGCCAGGGGCGGCAGGGTCAGTGCCAGCGACTGCGCGTGGCCGTGCAAGGGGACGGCCTCGGCCCAGCAACCACCGGCGTTGCCGAGGTCGCTGCCGCCGTAGTGCCGGCTGTCGCTGTTGAGGCATTCCTGCCAGAGGCCGGCACGCGGCACGCCAACGCGGTAGCCGTGGTGCGGCAGCGGGGTGAAGTTGCTCACCGCCAGCAACGGCGGGCCGCCCTGCGGGTCATGTCGCACGAAGGCGAACACGCTGTTGCGGTGGTCGTCGCCGATGCTCCACTCGAAGCCCTCCGGCGTGTGGTCACCACGGTACAGCGCCGGCTGCGTGCGCAATTGCGCGTTGAGATCGCCGAGCAAGCGCGCCACGCCGGCATGTTCAGGCTGCTGCGCGCGCGCCCAGTCGAGCGCGGCATCGTGGTCCCACTCGCCGGGCTGGCCGAACTCGCCGCCCATGAACAACAGCTTCGCGCCCGGGTGCGCCCACATGAAGGCCAGGTACGCGCGCAGGTTGGCGCGGCGCTGCCAGTCGTCGCCGGGCATGCGCGCGAACAGCGAGCCCTTGCCGTGCACCACTTCGTCGTGCGACAGCGGCAATACGAAGCGCTCGGAGAAGGCATACACCAGGCCGAACGTCATCTCGCTGTGGTGGTGCGAGCGGTGCACCGGGTCACGCTGCAGGTAGTGCAGGGTGTCGTGCATCCAGCCCATGTTCCATTTGTGGCTGAAGCCCAGGCCACCGTGTTCGACCGCGGCCGTCACCCCTGGCCAGGCAGTGGACTCCTCGGCGATCACCATTACCCCAGGGAAGCGGTCGGCGATCTCGGCGTTGAGCCGACGCAGGAACGCAATCGCTTCCAGGTTCTCGCGCCCGCCGTGGGCATTGGGCACCCACTCTCCCGCCTCGCGGCTGTAGTCGCGATAGAGCATCGAGGCGACCGCGTCCACGCGCAGGCCATCCACATGGAAGCGCTCGATCCATTCCAGCGCACTGCCCACCAGGTAGGCCGAGACTTCGTGGCGGCCGTAGTTGTAGATCAACGTGTTCCAGTCGCGATGGAAGCCTTCGCGTGGATCGGCGTGTTCGTACAGGGCGGTCCCGTCGAACCGCTGCAGGCCGTGCTCGTCGTTGGGGAAGTGGGCGCTGACCCAGTCCAGGATCACGCCGATGCCGGCGCGGTGGCAGGCATCGACGAAGCGGGCGAAGGCATGCGGGTCGCCGTGGCGCGCGGTAGGGGCGTACATGCCCAGCGGCTGGTAGCCCCACGAGCCGCCGAACGGATACTCGGTCACCGGCAACAGCTCGATATGGGTGAAGCCCAGCGACTGTATGTAGGGAATCAACTGCGCGGCGAGCGCGTCCCAGTCGAGCAATTCGCCCTGGGCATCGCGCCGCCAGGACGCGGCGTGCAATTCATAGATCGACAACGGCGCCGGGGCGCGCGCATCCAGGCGCTGCGCCATCCAGGCCTCGTCCTGCCACGGGAATGGCTCGGCCGAGGGCACGCGCGAAGCGGTGGCCGGTGGCAACTCGGCCCAGCGCGCGACCGGATCGGCCTTGTGCGGCAAGCGGGTGCCGTCGGCGGCGGTGATCTCGAACTTATAGCGAACCCCGGCCGCCAGCCGCGGTACGAAGATTTCCCAGACGCCAGCGTCGTGGCGCAACCGCATCGGATGGCGGCGGCCGTCCCAGCCATTGAAGTCGCCGACCACGGCGACCCGCAGGGCATTGGGCGCCCAGACCGCGAAGCGCACGCCGGGCACGCGCTCGTGGGTGGTGTGGTGGGCGCCGAGCGCCGTGCGCGCAGCCTCGCCGTCGCCTTCGCGCAAGCGCCGCAGGACGTCATCGTCCAGCACCGCGCCGAACGCATAGGCGTCTTCGACCCATTCACGGCCAATCGGCCACTCGATGCTCAGCCGGTACTCCAGCGGCAGTGGCAGGGTCGCCTCATACAGGCCATCGCCGAGCGCCTGCATCTGCGCCAACCGGTGGCCTCGAGCATCGACCAGGCTCACCGCCAGGGCGCCCGGCAGCAGCGCGTACACCCGTCGGCGCCCGTCCGGCAGGCGATGCGGGCCGAGCAGGGCGAACGCATCGCCCGGCTCGGCCCGCGCCAACGCACGCAGCGCGGCACTGGGTTCGGCCACGGCCCCGGTTGCTTCGAATGCCGTCGTTTCGGCCGTTGCGGCCGGTCCACGCTCCCCGGCGCGCTCGTTCATGACAACTCCACCGAGGTGCGTCGGTACAACGCCAGGTATTGACTGCCCGCCACGTCCCAGCCACTGGGGCGCAGCATCGCCGCGCGCCGCATCGCCCCGAGCAGGCTGGGCAGGCGGAAGGTACGGAACGCACGCAGCAGGCAGCGGCGCAGGGCGTCGGCGCTGGCGCCGTGGAACAGGAAGCCGGTGACGCCGTCGTCGACGGTGTCGATCAGGCCGCCGGTGGCGTGCGCGATCGGCAGGCAACCGAAGCGCTGTGCGTACATCTGGCTCAGGCCGCAGGGCTCGAAGCGCGAGGGCATCAACAGGAAGTCGGCACCGGCGAACATGGCGCGGGCCAGGGCCTCGTCGAAACCGATGTGCGCGCCGACATGGCCCGGGTAGCGCCGCGCCAGCGCCGCCACCTGCTGTTCAATCTGTGGTTCGCCACCGCCGATGACCACGATCTGGCCGCCAGCGGCGACGATCTGCGGCGCCACTTCGCAGGTCAGGTCCAGGCCCTTCTGGTGCACCAGCCGCGAGACCACGGCGAACAGCGGGCCCTGGCTGTCGGGCAGGCCGAAGGCGCGGCGCACGTGCGCGGCGTTGTCGGCCCGGCCTTGCCACTGGGTCACGCTGAAGCGCGCCGGCAGGTGGGCGTCGGTGCGCGGATCCCAGCTCGCATCGATGCCGTTGACGATGCCGCTCAGCGCCCCGCGCGAGGCCCGCTGGGCCAGCAGCTGGTCCAGGCCGCAACCATCGTCCGGCGCAACGATCTGGTTGGCATAGCTATGGCTGACCGTATTCACCTGGCGCGCGTTGACGATGCCGCCACGCAGGAACGAGAGCTGGCCATGGAAGTCCAGTTCGCCGGCGTGCTCGCTCGGCACGCCCAGTGCCGGTGCCAGCGCCGCCGGAAACAGGCCCTGGTAGGCGAGGTTGTGGATCGTCAGCAGGCACGGGGTGTTGCCACCGCGCCAGCGCACGTAAGCGGCGGCCAGCGCGCTGGGCCAGTCATTGAGGTGCAACAGCTGCGGCCGCCAGTCGAGCCCGGCGCGGCCGGCGGCAATTTCGGCCGCGGCATGCGACAAGGTGGCGAAGCGCAGCGCGTTGTCCGGCCACTCCTGGCCTTCGGCATCGACGTAGGGCGTGCCCTCGCGTTCGAACAGGGCGGCGCAGAGCAGGACATAGACCGGCAGGCCATCGGACTGTTCGAGCCGGCCGATATCGCAGGCCGGCAGGCCCGCCTGGGCCGGGATCCGGCCGACCTTCTGCAGCTTGCCGGCACGGGCGAGGACGTCGCGATAGCCGGGGATCAGCACGCGCACGTCGTAGCGCCGGCGCAAGGCACGCGGCAGCGCAGCGGCGACGTCGCCGAGGCCGCCGGCCTTGACGAAGTCGGCCATCTCTGGGGCGACGAACAACGCACTGTCGCGCACCGGCGCGATGTCCATCTGCCATTCGTGGTGACGGATGAAGCGTCCACGGGCATCGCGCGGGCGCGGCGGGCGCTGGCGCAATATCGGTCGGGTACGCAGTGCGGCCGGGGCGGCGACACTCAAGGTTGTGCTGTCGGGTGTATCAGGGGTCAGCAAGGCAGCCATCACGGCATCCGTCAGTGGGGGGTGGACGGAAACAACAGGAAAGGAAAACCCATCACCCAGGAACCGGGGCGATGTCGCAACAGGGGTGGGGCGACACAGGCTTTCGCGAATACGCAACGACAGCCTGCACCGCGATACTCGACAAATGCCGATAAAAGGCACGTGAAACATTGGCATTGGTTTGATGACAAAACGCTCTAAGCCAGTTACCTGACGCGTTCATCGCTGCGCTCGGCGCCGCGCGACGGCTGCCGACACATTCAAGCCAGTGCCGGGCGCGCCG
>DATLJF010000004.1:0-8309 GCA_035539015.1 Stenotrophomonas sp.
ACCGCATGCCCGACCACCGCGAACCTCCTTCCCCCCGCCGGGGCGCACTGCGCCGCTGGTGGCCGCGCGGTGCCGCCGCGCCGGAGGCTGCCAGCGCTGGCGCCGTGACGGGCACCTACCTTCCGGCGGGCGGCGCTGCCGCCGTGGTCCTGGCGGACGCGCCGCCGTTCGATCCCGCCGCGGCCACCGCGGCCCTGCAGCGCCTGTTCGCCAGCGCGAGCCAGCCGCCCATGCTGCTGGCGGCGTTTGCCGAAGGCATGTGCACCCTGCACGGCGAGCTGGCCGACATGGGTGCGCGCCTGCGCAACGCCCACGTCGCTGGCGACTGGGAGGCCTACGGCCGTGCCCTGCGCCAGCTGATCGACAAATACATCCGCACCATCGACCTGGAACCCGTGGCTGGCGGTCGCAGCGAGGCCGAGCAATGGCGCGACCTGCTGCGCCTGGCCCTGGGCACGGCCCTGGCCACGGCTCTGCAACGCGACCGCGGGCTGGCCGAAGAGTCGCAAGCGCTGGCCAATGCCTTGCGCGGCTGGCACCCGGGGCAGCCGCTGCAGCACTTCGAGCAGCGCGTGCGCGAGCTGTGCCACCAGATCGGCCTGCGCGCCGAAGACAGCCACGAGCAGCAGAACCTGCTGCTGGGGCTGTTCGACCTGTTGCTGGAAAACGTGGGCGAGTTGCTCGACGACCGCAGCTGGTTGCAGGGGCAGATCGGCGCGATCCGCCAGCTGATCGCCGGGCCGCTGGACAAGAACACCCTGGAACAAGCGCGCGGCAGCCTGCGCGAGGTGATGTACAAGCAGGGCCTGCTCAAGCAGGGGATCGCCGAATCCAAGGACGCCATGCGCGGCATGATGGTGTCCTTCGTCGACCGCCTCGACGGCATGGCCGCCAGCACCGGCCAGTACCACGACCGCGTCGCCGGCTATTCGCAGGCCATTGCCAGCGCGCGCAGCATCTCCGAGTTGGGGCGGCTATTGCAGGACATCCTGGCCGACACTGCCGGGGTGCAGGCACAGGCCCTGCGCGCACGTGACGAATTGGTGGAGGCCAAGCGCCAGGTCGACGATGCCGAAGCACGCATCCATGCGCTGGAGCAAGAGCTGCGCGACATGTCCGACCTGGTGCGCGAAGACCAGTTGACCGGGGCCTTGAACCGGCGCGGCTTCGAGGAACTGTTCGCACGCGAGCAGTCGCGCACCCTGCGTGGCGGCCAGCCGCTGTGCGTGGCGTTGATCGACCTGGACGACTTCCGCCTGCTCAACCAGACCCACGGCCATGCCGGCGGCGATGCGGCGTTGCGCCACCTGGTCGCCACCGCGCGCACGGTGCTGCGCGCCAGCGATGCCATCGCCCGCTTCGGCGGTGAAGAATTCGTCTTGCTGCTGCCCGATGCGACCGCCTTCGAAGCCCACGCCGCGGTCGTGCGCCTGCAGCGTGCCCTGGCCCAGCGTGCCCTGCTGCACGAGAACCTGCGCGTGTTCGTGACCTTCAGCGGCGGGGTGGCGGTATGCCAGCCCGGCGAAAGCGCCGACTCGGCGGTCAAACGGGCCGACCGCGCGATGTACGCGGCCAAGCAGGCGGGCAAGAACCGGGTGCTGGACGCGGAGTGAAATCAGGCCCTGTGGGCGAGCGGACAGCTCGGGGCTGAAGCCCCTCCTACAAAATGGCGAGCCGCACTGTAGGAGGGGCTTGAGCCCCGACCGGAAACCCTCGGCACCAGCCTTACTCGATACCGCCCGCGAGCCCAAAAGTCAGCATCGACTCCTTGCCGGCCGCATGCGCCTTCCAGTTCGGCAACCCCGCCCCATTCGGATCCCCCGTTCGCACGAAATTGACCAGATAGCCGCGCGTGCTGGCCGACAGCGCCTGGTCCGCCGGCCGCGTGTCGCTGCCGTAGCGCACGCCCACGGTGCCGAAGAAATACGGAATATCGCTGGCATGGGCCGCGCCCTTGGGATGCAGCCCGCGGGTGGCTTCGGCGACGTAGCCGAAGCGGTAGTACCACGTCGGCAGCCCGGCGCTGGCGAAGATATCGGCAGTGTGGCGGGCCCCTGCAATCATGAAGCCTTCCGGCCCGCCAATATCGTCGGCGGTCGCGCCCACCATCACCGGCACGTGGTTGAAGCGTCCGCCGGCGTAGGCGGCGGCGAAGTCCACCGCCACCTTGCCATCGAGGAAGGGCGATACGTAGCTGCCCGCCTCCTGTGCCTGCCCCATCGTGGTCAGGTCCAGACCCGACACGATCGCGTCCGCTGGCAGCGCGCGCAGCTTGGCGATCGCCTTGGCATCGTCGTCGGCAATACCCAGCCCGCGCGAAAATTCCAGGCCGGCCTGCTCGGCCTGGGCCAGGCTGCCGCCATTGCGCGGCTCACCGCCGGACTGGATCACCGCCTTGTGGAACAAACCTTGCGCCAGTGGCGAGGTCAGCAGCGCATGAACCGACATGCCGCCCGCGCTTTCTCCCATCACGGTGACGTTGCCCGGGTCGCCCCCGAACGCGGCGATGTTGCGCTTGAGCCACTGCAGCGCGGCAATCTGGTCCATGAAACCGTAATTGCCCAACCGCCCCGCATCGGCCGCGGCCTGCGTCAGCTGCGGATGGGCGAAGCTGCCGAAGCGCCCCAGCCGGTAGTTGAAGCTGAAGACCAGCACGCCTTCGCGCACCAATGCAGCGCCGGCATAGCTCGGGGGTGAGGCACCGCCATTGACGAAGCCGCCACCGTGGATCCACACCAGCACCGGCAGCGGCCCGTTCGCCTGCTTCGGTCGCCAGACATTGGCATACAGGCAATCCTCCGAAGGCTGGGTGGCCAGCGGCGCGTCATCGGTAGCGAACGGCCTTTGCATGCAGTCCGGCCCGTAGGCACGCGCCTGGCGCACGCCTTGCCAATGCGCCGCCGGCTGGGGTGCCCGCCAGCGCAGCTCGCCCACCGGCGGCGCGGCGTAGGCAATGCCCTTGAAGACGATCAAGCCGTCGCCTTGCTGGCCTTCCAGGCGGCCGCCCTCCACGCTGACCTGCGGCTCGGCCTGCGCCGCCCGCAGCGGCGACGTCCACGCGCCGGTCAACGCCATCCCCATCATCAGCCATGCGCTACGCGCCATGCGGTTGTCTCCCAAACGGTTGCTTGCGATCAGTGCGCCGCGGGCGCGCCGCGGATTTTCTGCCAGGCAGTGACAGCGGCCAGCACCACGGCGCCGGCGATCACCCCGACCACGACATTGCCCAGCTGCGCCACGCCCCCGGCGACCCAGCCGCCGTCCGGGCCGAGCTCGCTGATGAAGTGATGCAGCGCCGGCACGTTGTGCACCAGGATGCCGCCGCCGACCAGGAACATCGCCACCGTGCCGACTACCGACAGGGTCTTCATCAGCCATGGCGCCGCGTACAGGATGCCGCGCCCGACGGCTGCCAGCGCGGCGCCCTTGCGGGTCAGCCACAGGCCGACGTCGTCGAGCTTGACGATGCCGCCGACCAGGCCATAGACGCCGACCGTCATCGCCACCGCGATGGCGATCAGCACGCCCACCTGCTGGCTAAACGGGCGCCCGCTGACCACGCCCAGCGAAAGCACGATGATCTCGGCCGAGAGAATGAAGTCGGTACGGATGGCGCCCTTGACCTTGTCCTTCTCCAGGGTCAGCACATCCACCGGGGCCTCGGTGAGGCGCTGCACGCGCTCGGCGCGCGCCTGCTCGCTCTGCGCACCGTCCTCGCCGCGATGCAGCCATTTGTGCGCGAGTTTCTCCACGCCTTCGAAGCACAGGTAGGCACCACCGATCATCATCAACGGCACCACCAGCGGGATCGGGTAGCCACGGCCACGCAACCACACTTCCAGCGCGCTGATCGCCAGCGCCGCCGGCACCAGGATCGCCTTGTTCACCAGCGAGCCCTTGGCCACCGCCCACACCACCGGCAACTCGCGGTCGGCATGCACCCCGGTCACCTGCTGCGCATTGAGCGCCAGGTCGTCACCGAGCACGCCGGCGGTCTTCTTGGCCGCCACCTTGGTCAGGATGGAAATGTCATCGAGCAAGGTGGCGATGTCGTCGAGCAGGGTAAGCAGGGTGGCGCCGGCCATCGGGGATTCCATTCAGGGGGGTCTTGGCGATTCTCGCCGATCGCACGCGTGCCGGGGTATGCACGGCGCGACGGGATTCACCGGGCGACGACCGGCCGCCGTCGACACTGGCGCCCATCCGATGCGGAGTGCCTGCCTTGACCGGCCATAGCGATACCCTGCCCGTTCCTTCCAACGGCCCCGTTCCAGCGGGCGCGACGCCACCGCCACGCAATGGCGACCCAGCGCTGGTCGGCGGCATGAGCCGGCGCACCCAGATCCTCCGGCTGCTGCTGCGCTACCGCAATTCCGGTGTGTTCTCCGGGCTGAACCTGGACCCGACGGTTACTGCCGAGGTCTCGCCGGAGGGCAATCCCGAGCAATTCGTGCGCGACCTCGAAGCGCTGGGGCCCACCTTCGTCAAGCTGGGGCAGATGCTCTCGACTCGCCCGGACCTGGTGCCGCCGGAGTTCGCCAGCGCGCTGGAGCGGATGCAGGAGCAAGTCGGGGCCATTCCGGCCGAACGCGTGCGCGAGATCTTCGAAGAAGAAATCGGCGTCTCCATCTCCAAGGCGTTCTCCAGCTTCGACGAGGTGCCGCTGGGCTGCGCTTCGTTGGCCCAGGTGCACATGGCCACCTTGCGCGACGGCCGCGAAGTGGCGGTGAAAGTGCAGAAGCCCGAGGTCGCCGCGCAGGTGCGCTCGGACCTGGACGTGCTGCGCAGCTTCGCCAATGCCGCCGACCGCCTGACTGGCCTGGGCCGGCGCGTGCGCTTCGCCGATTGGCTCAATGAATTCGCCAAGACCTTGATCGCCGAGCTCAACTACGAGGCCGAGGCCGAGAACTTGGTGCGTTTCGGCCAGCACCTGGCGCCGTTCCCGGAGCTATGGATACCGCAGCCGGTATGGGACTTCACCGGCCGCCGCGTGCTCACCATGGAAATGGCCCGCGGCGTGCGCGTGGATGCGATCCCGCCGGTGCGCCGCACCGAGCAGGACATGGCGCCGGTGGCCAGTGCGCTGATCCGCGGCTACCTCGACCAGATGTTCGTGCATGGCGAGATCCACGCCGACCCGCATCCGGGCAACCTGCGCGTCACCGACGACGGCCGCCTGGCGATCTTCGACCTGGGCATGGTCGCCCACGTGCCGCCGCGGCTGCGCGAGCGCCTGCTGAAACTGTTGTTCGCGGCGGTGGACGGGCGTGGCGAGGAAGTGGCCGACGAGACCATTGCCTTGAGCACCCGGCTGGAAGACTACGACGAGGAACGCTACCTGCGCGAAGTGGGGCAGATGATTGCCCGCTACGCCGCCCACGACACCACCACCGAAGGCCAGGTGGTATTGGAACTGGTGCGTATTGCGACCGCCACCGGCCTGCGCACGCCGCCGGAATTGAGCCTGCTCGGCAAGACCCTGCTCAATCTCGAAACCGTGTGCAAGATGCTCTCGCCGGAACTGGACATCCGCCGCGTGGTCGAGCGCCACTTGCAGAGCGTGATGCGCGCGCGCCTGCGCAAGTCGCTATCGGCGGCCAACCTGGCCAGCGAGGCGATGGAAGTGCAGACCCTGCTGCGCGAAAGCCCGCGGCGCCTGACCGACATCCTCTCGCTGCTGGCCGAGAACCGCCTGCAGATGAAGGTGACCGGGCTGGAAGAGTCGCACCTGATGGAAAACCTGCAGAAGATCGCCAACCGGGTTTCGGCCGGCATCGTCACCGCGGCGTTGATCCTGGCCTCGACCCAGATGATGCGCATCCCCACCTCGTTCCACCTGTGGGGTTACCCGGCCATCGCGCTGGTGCTGTTCGTGCTGGCGGTGTTCCTGGGGCTGGGCATCGTGCTCAGCGCCTTGCTGTTCGACCGCCGCGCCCGCGCCCGCGAGGAGCGCGGGCATCGCTAGCCCGCGCCCCAGCTGCGCTCAGCGCAACCGTGCGTCGGCCCAGGCCACCAACGGCGGCAACGCGCCGGGCGCGGTGGCCGGGGCGGCGGCGACCAGTTCGATCACCTCGACACCATTCACGGCAACATCCACATCCAGGGGTGCGGCACTGCTGCTGCCTTCGAAGAGCAACTTGCCATCGCCGTAGACGCGAAAGGCCACCGGCTGCGCCGCCACGGCGGCGTCCTGCAGCCCGACCTTTGCCTTGAAGCGGGAGAATGCGCGACCCGCCTGCACTTCCAGGCGCGAATTGGCGTGCGCACCGATGCCATACGGATAGCGCACCCCCGCCAGCTGCAGCGGCTGGCCGTAGGGGGTCTTATCGGCGCGCGGCATCCCGGTGGCTTCGGTGAGCGCAGAGCTATAGCCGGGGTGGCCGGCCGCGGCCACATGGATGCGCCCGGTCATTTCGGTCAGCAACATCGCCTGCGGATCCGCCGGCGTGCCGCTGACCTTGAGCAGCATCGACTGGCGCGGTGCCAGCTTGAACGCTAGCGCCGCGCGGGTGGACGGCAGGTCGCGGCGTTGCCACAGGTCACGCACCTGGTACGCAGCGCCCGGCTGCAGCTTTAGCTGTACCGGGTCCACGCGCGCCACCGCGGCCTGCTCGCCGCGATTGAACAACAGCACCGCACGCTCGCCACGCCCGGCCAGTGGCTTGACCAGCACTTGCACCCCGCCTTCGTCCAGCACCAGGTTGCCCTGGTTGCCGGCCCGGTCCTGATCGATGGCGATGACTTCCGGGTTGGACAACAGCGCGATCAGCGAGTCCGGCGCATGCACCAGGTCAAAGCCCAGCAGCAGCGGTGCAGCCAGGATCGCCCACATCGAAAAATGCGTGCGCGCCTGCTCCAGGTGCTTGGCATCGAAGTCGCCCAGGCCCACGGCGAGCATGTCCGGATCATTCCAGCGCCCGGGGCCGGCATACAGCTCGCGCCGGGTAGCGGTATCGAAGTTGTGCAGCATGCTTTCCCAGGTCGCCTCGATATCGCTGCTGGTACGCCACAGGTTGCCGTGCTCGCCGCCCCAGTCCCGCACACCGGCCTGGCCCCAGGGGCAGATCGAGAAGACGAAATCGTTGTCGGGGTTGAGCTCGGCCAGCAGTCGGCCGATGCGCGCATAGCGCGTCTCCACCGCATCGGCGTCGGTGCGCACCGCATCCTCGCGTACGATCAACGGCCGTAACGGGCGGTAGTGGTCCTCGCGCACCGGCTCACTGTCCGGGCCGAAATCGGCCACGCCGCAGGCGTCCACCTTGAGATAGTCGAAACCCCAATCCTGGAACATGGTCTTCAGGTCCAGATATTCGAAACCTTGCAGGCCGATCTCGCGCTCGGACACGCCGCCCACCGGCAGGTTCGGGCTGCTGCGGTCGAAGGCCTGCGAGCAGGCATTGCGGCCCACATCGGTGTACAGCCCGGCCTTGAAGCCCATCGCGTGCAGGCGGTCGGTCCAGGCGCGGAAGCTGGTGCCGCCGGCGGCAGTGCCGGCGATCGGGAACATCGCGGTGCGAATCTCGAAGGTGCCATCGGCCTGGCGCCGCAACCACCAACCATCATCGACGTTGATGTAGCGATAGCCTGCCGCCTGCAGGCCGCGCTGGCGCATGGCTTCGGCCACCCCCAGGATCTTGGCCTGGTCGACTTCGGTGCGGAACGCGTTCCAGGGATTGAAGCCCATCGGCGGGGTCTGCGCCGCGCCGGCGCCGTAGACACTGAAGCGGCCGCTGGGTTCGAGCGCATCGTGGGCCTGGCTGGCGAACACGCTGCTTACCGGTGCGGCGAGGGCCAGTGCCAGGGCCAGGCTGCTGCAACGGCGGCGAGACGACGGGGGCATCGAGAAGCGCATCGCGGTCCTGAGTCGGCTGGCGCACGCGCGCCCGGCCCGATTCTCGACCATATCCGCCCAGTTTGGTATCCATTACGTTTCGCTATGGCGGGTTTTGGTTTCGCTATATTTCGCTTTGGGCTCACGCCGCTGAGGACATAACGTCCGTCTAGCATCCGGGCCTCTAAGCTATCCCCGATCCCAAGCCACCTGCCGGAACTCGCCATGATCGCCAAGAACACGATCTGCCTGTGGTACGACTCGGCCGCGCTCGATGCGGCGACCTTCTACGCCAAGACGTTCCCGGACAGCGCGGTCGGCGACATCTTTTACGCGCCCTCGGATTTCCCCTCCGGCAAACAAGGCGATGTGCTCACCGTGCAGTTCACCGTACTCGGCGTCCCCTGCCTTGGCCTCAATGGTGGCAGCGCGTTCAAGCAGACGCCGGCGTTTTCCTTCCAGGTTGCTACCGACGACC
>DATLJF010000005.1:0-11993 GCA_035539015.1 Stenotrophomonas sp.
TCGTCGACCAGCCGGCGCGAGCCGGACAGCCCCAGCCCCATGCCGGTGCCGGAGGTCCAGCCGTCGGTGAGCGCCTGGTCCAGGTCGGGAATCCCGGGGCCCTGGTCGATGAAGACCAGGCGCACGCCACGGCGCAGCCCCTGCTCCATCACTTCCCACTGCATCTCGCCGCCGCCGCCATAGATCACGGCGTTGCGCGCCAGCTCGCTGGCGGCGGTCACCAGCTTGGTCTGGTCGACCAGGCGCAGCCCGGAAGCCACCGCGAGCTGGCGCACCTTCTGCCGCGCGAGCACGACGTCCTGTTCAATGCGGACCGGTTGGGATCCACTGCTTGTACTCATGATGCGTCGTCGGCCTGCTGCAGGAGGACCATGCCGCGCTCTACGTTCAACGCGGTGCGCACGCCGGTGAGGTTGAGGCCGAGTTCGACCAGGGTGATGGCCACCGCCGGCTGCATGCCCACCACTACGGTCCTGGCATCCATGATGCTGGCCAGGGCCGAGATGGTGGCGATCATGCGGCCGATGAAGGAATCGACGATATCCAGGGCGGAGATGTCGATCAGCACACCGCGTGCCGAGGTGGCGCGGATTTTCTCGGTGAGGTCGTCCTGCAGCGCCAGCGCCAGCTGGTCATGCATGTCTACCTGGATCGTGACCAGCAACAGGTCGCCCATCCTCAGGATCGGTATGCGTTCCATCTCAGTTCGCCTTCACCACGGACAGGCCGGTGCGCTTGAGCGCCAACGCCAGCGCGTCGGCCAGGTTCGCCTTGGTGACGATGCCCTGCAGGTCGAGGCCGAGATGGACGATGGTCTGCGCAATCTGCGGGCGCACGCCACTGATGATGGCATCGGCCCCCATCAGGCGAATCGCCGTTACCGTCTTGAGCAGGTGCTGCGCGACCAGGGTGTCGACGGTCGGCACGCCGGTGATGTCGATGATGGCGATCTCCGAGCCGGTATCGACGATCCGCTGCAGCAGCGACTCCATCACTACCTGGGTGCGTTGCGAATCCAGCGTGCCGATCATCGGCAGCGCCAGCACGCCTTCCCACAGCTTCACTACCGGCGTGGACAGTTCCAGCATTTCTTCCTGCTGGCGCTGGATCACATCCTCGCGGGTCTTCTGGAAGGCGGTCACAGTGTGCAGGCCGAGCAGGTCCAGCAATTCGGACAGCGTCCAGGTCTGCTCGCTCAGTTCGCGCGGGGAGTCGGCCAGGCCCTGCTGCAGCAGCTCGAACAGCGGACGCTTCAGCGAGAAGATGAAGGTGGCCGTCTCGGCGGAAGTGAAGCCGCGCAGCACGCGGTCGCGCGACAGGTCTTCGAGGAAATGGCGGATGTCCCGCCATGCCGCACCCTGCAGGTTGCCGATGTCATTGCCCATCGCCGCGACGAACAGGCGCCAGAATTCCTGGACCTGGGTTTCGACTTCGCGCCGGCTTACCCGGTTGTCCTGCAACAGTCCAAGCTGCGAAAGACCCTCCAGCCAAGTGGCGAGCACTTGTTGTTCGTGGGCACGGATAAGGTCGGTAGTGCGCTGTTGCAGAGCCGCCATGGGGGGATCCTTGGGATGGGGAGATCGAGACGTGCGGCACCCCATGTCGGGAGCGATGGGGCGCGCAGGGATGGGGAGGTTAATCCAAGCGGAGGTGCAGAGACCGTGGACGCCTTTGCTTGGCAGGGCTTGAGCCGGCGGTCGGGAGCCGCTAGAATCGCCGGCCCGGGAAGCAGGCAGCCCCTGCGCTTCCGGTGGCAGTATCCACGCCTTCGGGTACGTGCGATAATCGCCAACCAAGCTGTCCATTGCCCCGTCGCCAAGTGGTAAGGCATCTGACTCTGACTCAGACATTCGGTGGTTCGAATCCATCCGGGGCAGCCAAATACAGAAAGGCCCGATCTTAGATCGGGCCTTTCTTTTTGCCTGCCTGTCGCCTACCGTGGCGCGCCACGCCAAGCCCCATAACGACAAAAGCCCGGCCATGGCCGGGCTTTTGCGTGGCACTCCCGAAGGAGCGCCGGATCCAGCGCGATGGATCAGCGCTTGGAGAACTGGGTAGCGCGGCGGGCCTTGTGCAGACCGACCTTCTTACGCTCGACCTCACGGGCGTCGCGGGTCATGAAGCCGGCCTTGCGCAGCTCGGACTTCAGCGACTCGTCGTACTCCACCAGCGCGCGGGCGATGCCCAGGCGGATGGCGCCGGCCTGGCCGGTGGTGCCGCCGCCAGTGGCGGTGACCATGATGTCGAAGCTTTCGGTGTTCTTGGTCAGCTCCAGCGGCTGGCGCACGATCATGCGCGCGGTCTCACGGCCGAAGAACTCGTCCAGCGGACGGTCGTTGACGGTGATCTTGCCGGTGCCCTTGCGCAGGAACACGCGGGCGGTGGAGGACTTGCGACGGCCAGTGCCGTAGTTCTGAGTGATAGCCATGATTAGATGTCCAGGACCTGCGGCTGCTGGGCGGCGTGCGGATGATTCGGGCCGGCGTAAACCTTGAGCTTGCGATACATGTCGCGGCCCAGCGGGCCCTTCGGCAGCATGCCCTTGACGGCGATTTCGATCACGCGCTCCGGGTGGCGCTCCAGCGCCTGGGCGAGATTCTCGGACTTCAGGTTGCCGATGTAGCCGGTGAAACGGTAGTACATCTTGTCCTGCAGCTTCTTGCCGGTCACCGCGATCTTGTCGGCGTTGATCACGACGAGGTAATCGCCGGTGTCGACGTGCGGGGTGTAGACGGGCTTGTGCTTGCCACGCAGGCGGCGGGCCAGTTCGGAAGCGAGACGGCCAAGCGTCTTGCCGGAAGCGTCAACGAGATACCAGTCGCGCTGGACGGTCTCGGACTTTGCGGTGAACGTAGTCATGAGAGAACTCTAGGTTGGTGTAGTCGGGCTGATTCCGGCAGGCCGGAACTTTGCCGCGCGTTGTGGAGACTTTTCGCCGTGGCACCCTGGAACGGCATGGGCGGCACGAAAGAGGCGGGATTGTACCGGTCATGGGCAGCGCGTGCAAGGCAGCCGCTCCCGGGTTGGCACCGGGGCGGCCGGGCGCGAGAATCTGGGCATGGATTCCACCTTTACCTCCCCGGCCGGCGACCTGCGCCGCCACAGCCCCCTCGACCGCGTGCTGCTGGAGGCCCAGCGGGCGCTCGAAACGGTGTTCGGCGACCCGCCGGCGCTGCGCCCTAACCCGGCCGGCAAAACGCCGGAAGTGCCGCTGGACGAGGCCGAACGCCGCCATTCGGCCGGCCTGATGCGGATCAACCATGTCGGCGAGGTCTGCGCCCAGGGCCTGTATTTCGGCCAGGCCGCGGTAGCCCGCGACCCCACCACCCGCGCCCACCTGCTGGAGGCGGCCCAGGAGGAAACCGACCACCTGTCGTGGTGCGGCGACCGCCTGCGTGAGCTGGACAGCCGGCCGAGCCTGTTCAACCCGCTCTGGTATGCCGGCAGCTACGCGCTAGGCGCGGTGGCGGCGTTGCGTGGCGATGACTGGAGCCTGGGCTTCGTGGTGGAAACCGAGCGCCAGGTGGAGGCCCACCTGGACGAGCACCTGGACATCCTGCCGCCGGCCGATCTGCGCAGCCGCGAGATCCTGTGGGTGATGAAGGCTGACGAAGCCCGGCATGCCGACCACGCCGAGCAAGCCGGGGCGCGCATCCTGCCGCAGCCCATCCCGCTGGCGATGGCTTTCGCTTCGAAGGTGATGAAGACGGTGGCCTACCGGCTCTGAAGCCTCAGCCCACCAGCTTCAACCCCACTACCCCGGCCACGATCAGCCCGATGCAGGCCAGCCGCGGCCAGGACGCGCTGTCGCCGAACAGGAAGATCCCCAGGATCGCCACGCCGAGCGCGCCGATCCCGGTCCAGATCGCATAGGCGGTACCGACCGGCAGCGTGCGCAAGGCCTGGGTGAGCAGCCACAGGCTGATGGCCGCGGCCGCCGCGGTGCCCAGGCTGGGCCACAGGCGGGTGAACCCCTGGCTGTACTTCAGCCCCATCGCAAAGCCGATCTCGAACAGGCCGGCCAGCAGCAGATAGACCCATGACATGGGAAACCTCCTTGCGCAGAACAAAAAAAAGCGGCCCGGTGTCTGCACACCGGGCCGCCGTCGGCTGTGGTCCGCGGCTTGCGCCGCGTGGCGGGTCGTCCCGCCCTTGGATTCAGTGCCGCCATCCTAAGCGGTGGCGGCCGAACCGGATGTAACCCTTACTCGGCCAGGTTGCGGCCGTGGAACAGCTCTTCGATCTCGCGCTTGAGCAGCGCCTCGATCTTCATGCGTTCCTTGAACGACAGGTTCTTGGCCTTCTCTTCGAACAGGTATTGGTCCAGGTCGAAGTCCTTCAGGTGCATCTTCGTGTGGAAGATGTTTTCCTGGTAGACGTTGACGTCGAACATCTCGTAGCGCGACTTGACGTTCTTGGCCAGGAAGTTCTGGATCGAGTTGATCTTGTGGTCGATGAAGTGCTTCTTGCCGCGCACGTCGCGAGTGAAGCCACGCACGCGGTAATCCATGATCACGATGTCCGACTCGAGCGACTCGATCAGGTAGTTCAACGCCTTCAGCGGCGAGATCACGCCGCAGGTAGCGACGTCGATATCGGCGCGGAAGGTGGCGATGCCTTCCTGCGGGTGGGTCTCCGGGTAGGTATGGACAGTGATGTGGCTCTTGTCCATGTGCGCGACCACGGCATCGGAGATCAGCTCCTTGCCCGCCTGCTTCTTGTCGATCACCGGCTCTTCGGAGATCAGGATCGTCACCGAAGCACCCTGCGGGTCGTAGTCCTGACGGGCGATATTGAGGATGTTGGCGCCGATGATCTCGGCAACATCCGTCAGGATCTGGGTCAGGCGATCGGCGTCGTACTGCTCGTCGATGTACTCGATGTAACGCTGGCGCTCTTCTTCGGTGCGGGCGTAGCAGACGTCGTAGATGTTGAAGCTCAGCGCCTTGGTGAGGTTGTTGAAACCCTGCAGCCTCAGGCGAGGCAACGGCTTGACCACGGCGGTCGTTCCTATGGGGGACGGGAAAGGGGGAATTATGGGCCAAAGCGCCCGGCAGCGGAACGGCTGCCTGAAGACAACGGTTTACCTCGGAGGAGTCATCCCGTTAAGCTTCAGGAATTGAGCCGCGGAACCGCCATGAGCCCAGGTAACAGCACAGGTATGACAGCCGTCCGCCAAGCGACCACGCCGCTGACCCTGGATGCGGCGACGATCGAGCGCTTCCTCGCCCACAGCCACCGCCGCCGCTACCCGACGCGTACCGATGTCTTCCGCCCCGGCGACCCCGCCGGCACGCTGTACTACGTGGTCAGCGGCTCGATCAGCATCATTGCCGAGGAGGAGGACGACCGCGAGCTCGTCCTGGGTTACTTCGGCGCCGGCGAATTCGTCGGCGAGATGGGCTTGTTCATCGAATCGGACACGCGCGAGGTGATCCTGCGCACCCGCAGCCAGTGCGAGCTGGCCGAGATCAGCTACGAGCGCCTGCACCAGCTGCTGCAGAGCAGCCTGGCCGCCGATGCGCCGCGGCTGCTCTACGCGATCGGGGTTCAGCTTTCCAAACGGCTGCTCGATACCACCCGCAAGGCCAGCCGCCTGGCATTCCTCGACGTCACCGACCGGATCGTGCGCACCTTGCACGACCTGGCCCACGAGCCGGAGGCCATGAGCCACCCGCAGGGCACCCAGTTGCGCGTTTCGCGCCAGGAGCTGGCACGCCTGGTGGGCTGCTCGCGGGAAATGGCCGGCCGGGTCCTGAAGAAGCTGCAGGCCGACGGCCTGCTGCATGCGCGCGGCAAGACCGTGGTCTTGTACGGAACCCGCTGAAGGGCGCTTTGCGCGCCCGGCGCTACGCGCCTGGTCGCTCGCCGCCGCGGTCTTCACAACCCCAGTTGAGGATCGGCGTGCCCGCTGGCAGCACCTGGCGGAAGTACTCGACCCGCCGTGGCTTCGGGTTCACTACCACCGGCGCGCGCGCGGCCAGCAGCAGCGGCAAGTCGGCGGTGCTGTCCGAATAGGCGATGGCAATGTCGCCAAAGCCCAGCTCGCGCAGCATCCGCATCTTTTCTTCGTGGTGGCAGTGGCGCTTTGCGCCTACCCCGCCCAGGCGCGGACCGATCAGGCTGCCCACGACCGGCACGTCTTCATGCGCGACGAAGGCCAGGATCGCGCGGGCCAGCTCTGGCGGTGCCCCGGTGGCCACCACCACGCGGTCGCCGGCACGGCGGTGGCCGGCGAACACATCCAGTGCGCGCGGCAGCAGTCGCGCCCGCAGCGACGCCTGGTGCGCCAGCACGTAGGCATCGATGACCCGGTTGAACGCGCGCGCATCCTTCAGCCCGAACGTGGCGATCCAGACATAACCGGAAATGCCATGCCGGCGGGTCGGCAGGAACGCTACCAGCGGCCCCAGCAGCGGCGTCATCAGCAACGCCGCCAATAGCCGCAGGGGATTGCGCCGGATCAGCCAGGCGAACAGGTGGCTGCCGGAGTCACCGTCGTACAGCGTGTGGTCGAAGTCGAACACGACCAGCGGCGCAGGCGTGGCCTGTGCTGCACTCACGGGTAGAACAGCTCGCGCAGCGCATCGCCCGGTTCTTCGGCGCGCATGAAGGCCTCGCCCACCAGGAAGGCGTTGACGCCCTGCCCGCGCATCAGTGCCACGTCCTGCGGCGCCAGGATGCCGCTTTCGGTCACCAGCAGGCGATCGCGCGGCACCGCGGTGCGCATGGCCAGGGTGGTGTCGAGCGTCACCTCGAAGGTGCGCAGGTTGCGATTGTTGATGCCGATCAGCGGCACCGGCACCTGGATCGCCCGCTCCAGCTCGTCGATATCGTGCACTTCCACCAGCACGTCCATGCCCAGTTGCAGCGCCAACCCGGACAGGTCGGCAAGCTGGCCGTCGTCGAGCGCGGCGACAATCAGCAGGATGCAGTCCGCACCCAGGGCGCGCGCCTCGTACACCTGGTAGGGATCGACGGTGAAATCCTTGCGCAACACCGGCAGCGTGCAGGCCTCGCGGGCCTGGCGCAGGTATTCGTCGGCGCCCTGGAAGAAATCGACGTCGGTCAGCACGGACAGGCAGCTGGCGCCACCGAATTCATAGCTCACGGCAATATCGGCCGGGCGGAAGTCCGGCCGGATCACGCCCTTGGACGGGCTGGCCTTCTTCACTTCGGCGATCACCGCCGGCTCGCCGCGTGCCACGGCCGCCTGCAGCGCTTCGGCAAAGCCGCGTACCGGCGAAGCGTCGGCGGCGCGAGCGATGACCTCGGCCAACGGCACGCGCGCGCTGCGCTCGGCGATTTCTTCACCCTTGCGGGCCAGGATGGTGTTGAGGATGTCGCTCATCGCAAGGAATCCGGAAGACCGCGCATTATCGGCCAAAGCCGCCACCGCGGCCATCACGCAGCGGGCTCATGCCGAGGCCAGCTCGCGGGTCAGCGCGACGAATTCACCCAATTTGGCGCGCGCACTGCCATCGGCGATGGCCACGCGCGCACGCGCGATGCCGTCGGCGATATCGTTGGCCACCCCGGCCACGTAGAGCGCGGCGCCGGCGTTGAAGGCGACGATATCCAGCGCCGGCCCGGGCCGGTTATCGAGCACGCCCAGCAGCATCGCCCGCGATTCGTCCGGATCGGCCACCTTGAGGTTGCGGCTGTGGGACATGGCGATGCCGAAGTCCTCCGGGTGCAGTTCGTATTCGCGCACCTGGCCGTCGCGCAGCTCGCCGACCAGGGTGCCGGCGCCGAGCGAAAGCTCGTCCATGCCATCGCGCCCCCACACTACCAGCGCGCGTTCGGCGCCGAGTTCGTGCAGCACGCGCGCCTGGATGCCGACCAGGTCGGGATGGAACACGCCCATCAGGATGCTCGGCGCGCCGGCCGGATTGGTCAGCGGGCCGAGGATGTTGAAGATCGTGCGTACACCCATCTCGCGCCGCACCGGCGCCACCACCTTCATTGCAGGGTGGTGCACCGGCGCGAACATGAAGCCGATGCCGCTGCGCGCGATCGCCTGCGCCACTTGATCTGGCTGCAGCTCGATGATCGCGCCCAACGCTTCCAGCGCATCGGCGCTGCCGGACTTGGACGACACGCTGCGGTTGCCGTGCTTGGCCACGCGCGCACCGACGGCCGCGGCGACAAACATCGTGCAGGTGGAGATATTGAATGTATGCGAGCCATCGCCGCCGGTGCCGACGATGTCGACCAGGTGACTGCGGTCGGCTACGTCCACGGTGCGCGAGAACTCACGCATCACCTGCGCCGCGCCGGCGATTTCGCCCACGGTCTCCTTCTTGACTCGCAGGCCGGTGAGGATGGCCGCGGTCATCGGCTCGGAGACCTCGCCGCGCATGATCTGCCGCATCAGCATGACCATCTCGTCGAAGAAGATCTCGCGGTGCTCGATCGTGCGCTGCAGCGCTTCCTGGGGGGTGAAGGTCATGGCACTCACAGCGGGCGTTCGAGGAAATTGCGCAACAGGGCGTGGCCGTGTTCGGTGAGGATGGATTCGGGATGGAACTGCACGCCTTCCACCGGGTACTGGCGGTGGCGCAAGCCCATGATCTCTTCCATCGAGCCATCC
Source organism: Stenotrophomonas sp. (assembly GCA_035539015.1). Lineage (GTDB taxonomy): Bacteria > Pseudomonadota > Gammaproteobacteria > Xanthomonadales > Xanthomonadaceae > Stenotrophomonas_A. The sequence continues at coordinate 8,594 of DATLJF010000005.1, forward strand.
GGATTTTCGGTCCAGGCGGTCACTTCGAGCACGTCCGGCAGCGTGTGCTTGTCCACCACCAGCGAGTGGTAGCGCGTGGCCTCGTAGCGATCCGGCAGGCCGGCGAACACGCCCTTGCCCTCGTGGCGGATCGGCGAGGTCTTGCCGTGCATGATGTTGCCGGCGCGGATCACATCGCCGCCGTAGACCTGGCCGATGCCCTGGTGGCCGAGGCAGACGCCGAGGATCGGCGTGGTCGGGCCCATCTGCTCGATCAGTTCCAGCGAGACACCGGCCTCATTCGGCGTGCACGGGCCGGGCGAGACGACGATGCGCTCGGGCCGCAGCGCGGCGATCTGCGCCACGCTCATCGCATCGTTGCGCACCACCATGACCTCGGCGCCCAGCGCCTGCAGGTACTGCACGAGGTTGTAGGTGAAGCTGTCGTAGTTGTCGAGCATCAGCAGCATGGGGGCGATCTCAGGGGGCGATCAGGAAGATCGCGTAGACGTATTCGGTGAGGGTGAGGCTGCCGGCTTCGAGGGATTCGCCACTAATCTCGTCGGCCGCGCCCGCTGCGCTAAAGCCGTACCCGGGCGCCGATGGCGAGGGCGGCATCGGCCGACCCTGCCGGGTCGTTTCCCCCCAGCTACCGGCCTCGATCCCATAGGCGAAGTTCGGCGCAACCTCGGAAATGGTGTACAGCCCGCCGAGTTGCACGCCGTAGGCTTCGGCCAGGTTGCGTGCATTGGCCCGCGTCTGCGCGGCGGCATCGCGCTTGAGCTCGCCGCGCACGCGCACCTCATCGCCATAGGACGGAGAGATGCCGTTCACTTGCAGATGCTCACTGGTCTGCAGGCCGCCGAGCACGGCGCGCACGTCGGCGAGCTGGCTGAAGGTCGCCGACAGCGTGCGCCTAACCTTGGTGCCCTCGAAGACCTGGCGACCATCGACGTAGCGGCTGCTCGGTGAGATCGCCAAGGATGACGCTTCGACTGTCTCCGGCAGCGCCTTGTGCGCCTTGAACAGGGCCAGCACCGTCGCCGCGTCGGCTTGCACGCGCGTTCGCGCGGTTTCCGGCGAGGCATCCTTCTGCTCCAGCTGCACGCTGACGCTGAAGCGGTCGGGGATGACTTCACGCTCCGCCTTGCCCCGCACCAGCAAATGCGGCTGCGAAGGCAGGCTGTTGACCTGCGCGCTGGCCAGCAGCGGTGCCAGCAGCAGGCAGGATGAGAGCAACACGATGGCAAGACGGCGCATGCTGACGATTCCTTCTGTCATGGATTCAAGGGGCCGCGATCGCGGCATAGTCCTGGCACAACGTATCGACCATCGCCGCGGTGGTTGCCCACGAGGTGACGAAGCGGACCACCACTTCGCCATCGGCCCGGGTTTCCCAGCGCTCGAAGTCGTAGCGGCTGGCCAACGCCTGCAACTGCGCCGGGCCGACGACGATGAACTGCTGGTTGGTCGGCGAATCCACCACGAAGCGCGCGCCGGCCTGCTCCAGCCCCTCGCGCAGGCGCCGCGCCATGCGATTGGCGTGTTCGGCCAGGGCGAAGAACAAGCCGTCTTCGAACAACGCGGCGAACTGGGTGCCCAGCACCATGCCCTTGGCCAGCAGTGCGCCACGCTGCTTGAGCAGGTAGCGAAAGTCCGCCTGCAACACCGGGTTCACGATCACCAGGGCTTCGCCGAGCAAGGCGCCGTTCTTGGTGCCGCCGATATAGAAGGCGTCGGTCAGCGCCGCGATATCGGCCAGGGTGAGGTCGTTGCCCTCTGCGGTCAGCGCTGCGCCAAGGCGCGCGCCATCGAGGAACAGCAGCAATCCGCGCGCACGACATAGTTGCGCGATCGCCTCCAGCTCGGCGCGCCGGTAGATCGTGCCCAGCTCAGTAGTATTGGAGACATACACCAGGCGTGGCTGCACCAGGTGTTCGTTGTCATGGATATCCAGCAATGCCTGGATTGCCGCCGGGGTGAGCTTGCCCTCGGCTGCCGGCGCGGTCAGCACCTTGTGCCCGGTCAGTTCGATCGCGCCGGTTTCGTGCACGGCGATATGGCCGCTCTCCGCCGCGATCACCGCCTGGTGCGGGCGCAGGAATGCGCCGATCGCGGTGAGATTGGTCTGGGTGCCACCGGCCAGCAGGTGGACCTGTGCGTGCGGCTGGGCGCAGGCCGCACGGATCAACGCCGCGGCGCGCTCGCTGTGGCGGTCCAGGCCGTAGCCGGCGTTCTGCTCGCCGCTGGCCGCGGCCAGCGCCTGCAGCAATCGCGGATGGGCGCCTTCGCTGTAGTCGTTGCGAAAGCCGATGCGCGCCTGCGCCGAAGCGTCGATGTCGCTCACGCTCACAGCCCCTTGGCGGCCTGGGCCACGGCGCGGAACAGCGCGCGACCCTTGTTCATGGTTTCCTGCCATTCGGCATCGGGATCGGAGTCGTAGACCACGCCGCCGCCGGCCTGGACGTACAGGTAGCCGTCCTGGATCACTGCGGTGCGAATGGCGATGGCGGTGTCGGCATCGCCATGCCAGCCGATATAGCCGACCGCGCCGGAGTACACGTTACGGCGCACCGGTTCGAGCTCGCGGATGATTTCCAGCGCGCGGATCTTTGGCGCGCCGCTGACCGTGCCGGCGGGGAAGGTCGCGCGCAGCACGTCGCTGTAGCTCAGGCCCGGCTTCAGCTTGCCGGTGACCTCGCTGACGATGTGCATGACGTGGCTGTAGCGCTCGATCACGAACTGCTCGCCGACCTGCACCGTGCCGGCCTCGGCCACCCGGCCGACGTCGTTGCGGCCGAGGTCGATCAGCATCACGTGCTCGGCGCGCTCCTTGGGATCGGCCAGCAGTTCCGCTTCCAGTGCCAGGTCCTGTTCGGGGGTGGCGCCGCGCGGACGGGTACCGGCGATCGGCCGCACCGTGACCACGCCATCGCGCAGCCGCGCCAGGATCTCCGGCGAGGAACCGACCACCTGGGTGCCGCCGACATCGACGTAGTACATGTAGGGCGACGGGTTGAGCGCCCGCAGCGCGCGATACACATCGATCGGCCGCGCCCGGAACGGTACGCGCAGGCGCTGCGACGGCACGACCTGGAAAATGTCGCCGGCACGCACGTATTCCTGCGCCTTGCGTACCACTTCGTGGTACTGCTCGCGCGTGAACGAGGAACGGAAATCCTGCTCGTCGATCGCGTCGGACACCTGCGCCTGCGGATAGCCGGCGCCGGCCTGGCGCAGCCGGTGCGCCAACTCGTCCAGGCGACGGTGGGCGCGGGCAAACGCCTGCGGCTGGCGTGGGTCGGCGTGCACGATCAGGTATAGGCGGCCCTTGAGGTTGTCGAACACCGCCAGTTCTTCGGACAGCATCAGCAGGATGTCGGGCGTGCCGAGCTCGTCGGGCTTGTCGGCGGCGGCCAGG
>DATLJF010000006.1:0-1758 GCA_035539015.1 Stenotrophomonas sp.
GTCGCGGTGGTCGTCGTCGTCGTCGTGGTGGCGCCGGTGGCGGCGAGAACGCCGGCTCCGAAGCGCTCGACCAGGATGCCGAGGGTGATGAGCAGGAATCGGACAACGAGCTCGACGCGGACCTGACCGAAGGCGCCGAGCCGGTGGTTGCCAGCCGCCAGCCGGAGTTCGAGTTCGACGACGAGGCCGCACCGGCTCCGGTCAAGCCGGCCGCGCCGAAGCCGCCGGTCGCCGCCGCGCCCGCAGTAGCAGCCGCAGCGGTGGTGAGCCCGCCGGCGCCGGCCCCGGTTGCAGCACCGGTGCAGTCGGAACCGGCGCCCGCAGCGGCGTCCCGGTCACAGGTAACGGCAGCGCCCGAAGCGGCGATGGCCGCGGTCGAGCCGGTGGCGGCTACACCCGCCGCTACCCACGAGAACCGCGTGACGCAGGCGACCGAAGCTGCGCCGCATGCCGATGCGCAAGCGCCTGAGCCGGCCACCAAGCCGGCCGAAGCCAAGCCGTACGCGCCGGTGCAGGCGACATTGCTGGACGTACTCGCACCGACCGAATCGGTGTTCGAGCCGCACAAGCCAGAGACGGCCCCGACGCCGGCAGCCGAGCCAGCGCCGGCAGTGGAAGTGGCACCGGTAGCCGAGGTGGCAGTGGCTGCACCGTCGTTGCCGGTGGAAGGCTCCACCGACGCTGCCGCCCAAGCCGCGACCGCGGCCGCAGCGCTCAAGGAAGAGGCACCTGCGACGGCACCTGCAACAGGACCGACGCAGACTGCTGCGACCGCGCCGGCAGCACCTGCCGTGCAGGAAGACGCATCGGCAGAAGACCTCGACAAGTCGCGCGAAGATCAGCGTCCGCCTGCGATCTGATCGCCCGGGCGTCCCAAGCGAATGCGTCACCAGGAAGCGGCCTTCGGGCCGCTTCCGCTTTATGGGCCGCCCGGCCTCATACCATTCGCGACGGATCCACCAAGCCGTACTGGTTGGCCAGCCGCGCCAGTGCAATGTTGTCCTGCACGCCGATCTTGTCGAACAAGCGCGCCTTGTGTGTATTGATGGTCTTGGCGCTGAGGCTCAGGCGCTTGGCGATATCTTCCTGGCGCAGGCCCTGGGTCAGCAGCAGCGCCACTTCCAGTTCGCGCGGCGACAGCTGGTCGAACGGCGAGCCGCCGCCTTCCAGGTTCGATAGCGCCATGTTCTGCGCGATGCTCATGCCCAGGTAGCGGCGCCCTTGCGCCACTTCCCGCACCGCGCGCAACAGTTCGTGCGCGTCGCCGCCCTTGCCTACATAACCGGAGGCACCGACCTCCAGGAGACGCTTGGGCAGCGGACCATCTTCCAGCACCGAGACGATGATGACCCGCGTGCCGCGCCCACCCTTGACGATCCGCTCGGTGATTTCCAGCCCGCTCACGCCCGGCAGGTGCAGGTCGCAGAGCACGATGTCCGGTTGCAGCAGGCGGATCTGCGGCAGCGCCATTTCGCCGCTGTCGGCCTCGCCCACGACCTCGATGTCCACTTCATTGGACAGGATCATCTTCATGCCGGTTCGCACCAGCGCGTGATCGTCGACCAGAAAAACCTTGGTGGTCATCCGTGCGTAGTTCCCACTGTGAGCCAACAATTCAGCCTAGACCCCCCTTCTGGGCAGGGCAAGCTGAAACCAGTTTGGTACATAGACCGGCCGTGGGGAAGCCAGTCGCAAGCGGTCCATCTCAACCGTCCTGGCCTGACCCGGACCGCACGTGCATGATTTCACGTCGGCAAC
>DATLJF010000007.1:0-2861 GCA_035539015.1 Stenotrophomonas sp.
TATCCGGTGCGGTGCTGGCGCTGGCGGTCGGCGCTGGCGCCGATGGTGAAGTCGAACGGTCGCCCGGCCAGCTCGCCCTGCCAGGACCAGCGCGCGTCGGCGCCGCCGTAGCCGCCGTCCAGGTCGACCACGCCGCCGGCGTGCAACGGGTTGGCCTGTACCGCGACCGGCACCGCCAGGAACTGCTCGACCGAACGCTCGCCGGCATACGCCATCAAGCGCAGGCTGCCGGCGCCGGCCAGCTGCTGGTAGACCAGGCCCGCCTGGGGTTGCCGCACCGATTTGCGGGTATTGAACTGGGTCGCGACCGCGGTGGCCTGGCGCGGGTCGGCCTGGAACTGGGCGCGGGTCAGGCCGAGGGGGTCCTGGGCATCCGGGGCGTCGAGGTAGTTCATCACCAGGGTGAGGTCGCGGCCTTCGCCCAGTGACCAGCCTAGCCGGGCGTTCAGCGATTCGCGCCGGGCGCGGCTGTGCTCGCGCCAGCCGCCGGTCTCGAAGTGGCTTGCCGCCAGGTTGTAGTCGAACGGTCCCTGCGCGCCGCGCAATTGCGCGCCCGCGGTGAAGGTGTCATCGCTGCCCCAGGTGGCGCGCACGCGCCAGGGGTCTGCCGCCGCGCCGGTCCCGCTCCACCACTGCACCACGCCGCCGGACGCATTGCCGTATAGCGCCGAGAACGGTCCGCGCAGCACCTCGACCCGCTCGGCACCGATCACATTGAAATGCGAGAGCTGGCCCTGCCCGTCGGGCATCGTGGCCGGCACGCCATCGACGTACAGCCGCACCCCGCGGACACCGAAGGTCGAGCGCGCGCCGAAGCCGCGGATCGACAACTGGGTGTCCTGGGCATAGTTCTGGCGGTCGCGCGCGACCACCCCGGGCAGGCCATCGAGCAGCTCGGAGGCTTGGGCGCCACGGCGATCGGTGGCCGCGGCGGCGTCGACCGTGCTGAAGGAGGCCGGCAGGTCGAACGGATCGACACCACGTACCCGGGCCGCCTCCACCTGTACCGCGGGCAGGGCGGTCACGTCCGCCGCGGCCTGGGGCGCGGCCGCGGCGGCGGAAGCAAGCGCCGGCAGCGCCGCGCACAGCGGCGCCAGGAACCGGGCCAAAGGTTTCATACGACACGTTGGGAGCATCGGCCAATTGTGACTCAAGCCAGGCGCCGCAAGGCTCGCAGCCTCTTCACGGGCCCCGCTGCGGACGCTGCTTTGTTACGATGAAGCGCTTTGCCCGAACCCGCGCGAAGCGATCCGGAAGCACCCCCTCTTTCCGTCTCCAGCGAGTACCGCCGTGTCTTTCTTTGCAAATGTCGAACAGGTCCCGGGCGACCCGATCCTGGGCCTGACCGAGGCCTACAACGCCGATGCGCGTGCCACCAAGGTCAACCTGGGCGTAGGCATCTACTACGACGAGAATGGCCGCATTCCGTTGCTGCGTGCCGTCTACCAGATCGAGCAGCAGCTGGCGCTGGACGCCAAGCCGCGCGGCTACCTGCCGATCGACGGCCTGGCCGCCTATGACCAGGCCACGCAGAAGTTGTTGTTCGGCGCCGACTCGGCGCTGCTCGCCGCCAGCCGCGTCAGCACCTCGCAGACCATTGGCGGCAGCGGTGCGCTGCGCGTGGGTGCCGACCTGCTGATCAAGCTGCTGTCCACCCGCACCGTGGCCATCAGCAACCCGAGCTGGGAGAACCACCGCGCCGTGTTCAGCGCCGCCGGCTTCGAGGTCGTCGATTACACCTACTTCGACGCCGCCCGCCATGGCCTGGATTTCGACGGCATGCTCGCCGACCTGCGCAAGCTCGACCCGGGCAGCGTGGTACTGCTGCATGCGTGCTGCCACAACCCGACCGGCGCGGACCTCAGCCACGAGCAATGGCGCGTGGTGGCCGAGCTGCTCAAGGAACGCGGCCTGTTCCCGTTCGTGGACATCGCCTACCAGGGCTTCGACAAGGGCATCGACGAAGACGCCTACGCGATCCGCCTGCTGGCCGGCATGGACATGGATTTCGTCGTTGCCAGTTCGTATTCCAAGTCGTTCTCGCTGTATGGCGAGCGCGTGGGCGCGCTGTCGGTGGTATCGGCCGACGCCACCCAGGCCAAGGCCGTGCAATCGCAGGTCAAGCGCATCATCCGCACGATCTATTCGAGCCCGTCCACCCACGGTGCGGCGCTGGTGGCCGGTGTGCTCAACAGCCCGGACCTGCGCAAGATCTGGGAAGAAGAGCTGACCGAAATGCGCGAGCGCATCCACGCCTTGCGTTCGAGCCTGGTCGCCAAGCTGGCCGAACTCGGTGCGCCGGAGTTCTCGTTCATCGAACGCCAGGCGGGCATGTTCTCGTACTCGGGCTTGAGCAAGGCGCAGGTCGATCGGCTGCGCGACGAGTTCGCGATCTACGCGGTCGGTACCGGCCGCATCTGCGTGGCGGCACTGAGCCACAAGAACCTGGACTACGTGGCCAATGCCGTAGCGACCGTCGCCAAGGGCTGAGCCTGGCCGTCACGGCAAGTACAAGCGCAAGCGCAGAAAGCCGACGGCATGGCCGTCGGCTTTTTTGTTGGCCGATGACAGCGTTCGCCACGGACAGCCGAATGCCACAACGATGACCTGCAATCGATGCCGGCGTGACCGGTGTCTGTCTGCGCTCACGGTGCCGATGCGACAATGGTGGCTCACTTCCTACGCAAGGCCGTCCGCTCCATGTCGCGCACCTCGCTGACCCGATTCCTGATCGAAGAACAACAAGCCGGCCGCATCGGGCCGGAACTGCGCCAGCTCATCACGATTGTTTCGCGCGCGTGCAAGCGCATCTCCATTGCGGTGAGCAAGGGCGCGCTCGGCGGTGTGCTTGGCGATGCCGG
>DATLJF010000008.1:0-27656 GCA_035539015.1 Stenotrophomonas sp.
CCATCCCGAGGTGGTCCTGCAGGAAGTTGCGGGTTTGCGGATCGGTGGTCAGGCGATTGACATCGCCGTGATAGAACACCTGCCGCGGCAGCCAGTGATTGACCAGGTTGTCGAACGCGGGATCGGGCGTCTCGACCTCCAGGCAGCCGCGCCCGGTTGCCAGGTGGGCCGCATACGCCCTTGCGGCTTCGTCGAAGCCGGCGACAGACAGATAGCGTGTACGTAGCGCGGCGATTTCGGCCTCGTCGCGTGCCGGGCCGAACAGATAGCGATGCGTCACGGACGCTTCCGGCGCCAACTCCAGTCTTTGTTGCAGTACGGCGGTCGGGGTTTCATAGCGCGCGTCGCTGTCGCCCAGACGCTCGCCTGCCAGGGCCGATGGCGCATGCAGCCCGCCCTCGCCTTCGAACGCCGATTGCCGGGCTTCCCAGCCCGCCACCGGCTGCTCATGCAACAGGAAGGTGCAGTCCTTGAAGTCGCGCTGGCGCCAGTAATCGGCGACCTTCTGGTACGGCGCCACGCTGCGACAGACGATGCCACCCAGGTCGGCGCGATACTCGCCGGACTGGTTCATCCACGACATGTAGCCCACCGGGAAGTACGGATACAGCGACAGCCGGCGCATGCGACCCGACAGGTTGCGCACGTGGCAGGTCCACAGCTCGACAGGTTCGTCCTCCGGTAGCTGCACCTGCAACTCCAGCACGATGCCATCGAACTCGATTTCCCAGGCGATATCGTGCTTGCCCACGGAGAAGGCAAAACGCGCTGGCGTCGCGCGCACCGGTTCGTAGGGCGCTGAGTACAGCGCACCCGTATCCTCGTCCTTTAGGTAGAAGAAGCGACCCGGATGATGCGCGTAATAGGGCTGCTCCGGCTGCATGAAGGTGCGCGCTTCCAGGTTCGGCGCATGCGCGTACTTGGCCGGTTCTGGCTGCATGAACTGGGCGGTGGCGTAGCCGCGGCAGGTCAGCTGCACCATCATGCGGCGGTTCCACAGGAACGCGCCAGCGTTGGGCATGGCAGTGGGGCTACGCAATAGGTAGCGCTCGCCCTCGGCATCGGGGCCGAGCAGGTCGCTGAGGTCGTCGATAGCGGTATGCGGGATCATGTCGAAGGATCGGAGGGGGCGCGACGCGCAGCCAGTGCCTGCTGGATCTCGGCCAGGCTGGCGTCGGTCAGGGGATAGAAGCGCATGGTCCACGCTGCCAGCAGCGCGACCATGCCCGGGATGACGGTCATCAACAGCACGATGCCGTGCTGCGAGGCCTGGCTCTGCGACTGGTTGGCGACGTAACCCATGCCCGCCAGCACCCAGGCAATGGCGGCAGAAGCAATAGCGCCACCGAGTTTCTGCGAGAACGTGGCTGCGGCGAAGGTCAATGCAGTGGCGCGGCGGCCGGTGCGCCATTCGGTGTAGTCGGCGGTGTCGGCATACATGGCGAAGGCCAGCGGCGACTTCGGCCCCAGCGCAAGGCCGACCAGGATGTTGAGCACGAACGCGGCCACCAGGCCGCCCGGTGGCACGAAATACATCGCGCCACTCAAGACGCCCACCGTGCACATCAGGCCGATCATCAAACGGCGGCGGTCGAACCAGCGCGTGAGCAACGGCGTGGCCGCCGCGCCCAGCGCCAGTGCCACCGAATAGCTGCCAAGGAACCAGCCGGTGAGGTCGGGCCGGCCCAGGTAGTACTTGAAGTAGTACACGCCGGCGCCGGCGCGCATCACGATCGTGATCATGATCACCAGCGCAAGCACGAACAGCACCAGCCACGGCCGGTTGTGCAGCAGGTCGGCAATGTCCTGGCGCCACGGGGTGCGTTGTGACGGCGAGGGCACCACGCGCTCGCGCACGCCGAAGAACACGCTGGCGAACAGCACCGCGGCGATCGCGCCGTACACCATCAGGGTGCGCTGCCAGCCGGTGGCGGCATCGCCCTGGCCAAGCGCACCGACCAGGTCGAGCGTGGCGTAGTTGACGAAGGTGGTGCCGGCGAAGGCAGCGATGAAACGCATGCTCACCAATACCGTGCGCTGCTGACCATCGGCAGTAATCACGCCGGAGAGCGCCGAATACGGAATGCTCACCACGGTATAGGCCAGCATCATCAGCGAGAACGTCGCGTAGGCCCACAACAGGCGCATGTCCGCGGCCAGCGGCGGTACGGTGAAGGCGAGTACGCCGGTGGCGGCCAGTGGCAGCGCCCCCCACAGTAGCCACGGCCGGAAGTGACCCCAGCGGGTGCGCGTGCGGTCGGCGAGCATGCCCATCAATGGGTCGGCGATGGCATCGCCGATCTTGGTCACCAGGATGAGGGTGCCGACCGCGGCCGCGGGCAGCAGCATCACATCGGTGTAGAAGATCAGCAGGAAGGCTGAAATGCTTGACCAGTACAGGTTGAGGCCGAAATCGCCGAGCGCGTAGCTGGCCTTTTCACGCAACGGTGGCGCGGTCGGAGGGTCGGTTCTTGGCGCTGGCGGCATGGTCGGGCCCAGGGTGCGGAACGAAGCGAGGCGTGCGAGGATGCCGACGCTACACCATCGGCGCGCCGCATGGCCGCCGCATGAAGAATTGATCTGCATCTATAACGGGGCACCATGACCACTGTCGCAACTTCGCACCCCACTGCCCTGGCGATCGTGGTGATGGGCGTGTCCGGCAGCGGCAAGAGCACGGTGGCGCAGGCCTTGGCCGAGCACTATGGCTTCGCCCTGCTGGACGCCGATGATTTCCACACCACCGCGGCCAAGGCGCAGATGGCCAGCGGCGTGCCGCTGACCGACCTTCAGCGCGAGCCGTGGGTGGATGTGCTGGGCGAAGCGCTGCGTGGCTACGTTGGCCGTGGCGAATCGGTGGTGCTGGCATTCTCCGGCCTGCGCAGCGCGCACCGGCAGCGCCTGCGTGCCAGTGGCGTGCCGATGCGCTTCGTGTTCCTGCACGCCGATCCGGCTGTCATCGCCGCGCGACTGGGCCGGCGTGCCGGCCACTTCATGCCGCCGGCGCTGCTGGCCAGCCAGTACGAAGCGCTACAGCCGCCGACCGACGAACCGGATGTAGTGGCGGTGGACGTGGATGCGCCGCTGGAGCAGGTCGTGGCAGCGGCGATTGCGGGTCTGGGGCTTTAACCGGGCCGGGGACTTCCTTGTGGGAGCGGCTTCAGCCGCGACGGCTATCTGACAGATCGCGACTGCGCTCATCGGGGCTCAAGCCCCTCCTACAGGTTGTCCAGCCGGAAACCTGCGGCGCCTGTTGCCCCGAGGGGTGCATTGTAGGAGCGGCTTCAGCCGCGACTGCCATTTGACAGGTCGCGACTGCGCTCGTCGGGGCTGAAGCCCCTCCTACAGGAGCCAAGCGCTTCTCAGGAACCTTCGCCTGATCAGCGCTTTGCCGGCACGCCCATCTCTTCCAGCAGCGCCGGCGCCGGGTACACCTTGGCCAGCAGCCAGCGCAAATAGCGCATGTCCACGTGGATCGCGCGCTTGAAGCGCGGGTTGTACCACCAGCTGGCGCTGACCGCCTCCCAATTACTGTCGAAGTTCAGGCCCACCAGCTCACCACGCGCATTGAGTACCGGCGAGCCGGAATTGCCGCCGGTCGTGTCCAGGTTGGTCAGGAAGTTCACCGGCTGGGTATTCAACACCGGGTCGACGGTGTCGCCGAAGTCGCCCTTGGCGATGGCGTCGAGCAGGGGCTTGGGCGCATCGAACGGAATGTGACCGGTGTTCTTCTCGACGATACCGGCGACCGTGGTGACCGGCGCAAAGCTCACCGCATCGCGCGGGGCCAGCGGTTCGACCCGGCCGTAGCTGATGCGCAGGCTGCTGTTGGCATCCGGATATACCGCGCGGCCCTGCTGCTGGCGCCACGCCACCAGGGCGCGCATGTAGGCCGGTCGCAGCCGCAGTTGCTCGCCTTCGCGCGCCTTGCGCTCATCCTCCAGGCGCAGTTGCGCGGGCGTGAGCTGGCGCGCGAGCACCATCAACGGGTCATCGGCCAGCGGCTGGCCGCTGCGTGCGGCGGCGAAACGCGACAAGCGTTCGGCCTCCTCGCCCAGGCGAGTGCTCGCGTAGCGCTTGTCCAGGGCCTGCTGCAATTGTGCCGGGGTACGCCCGAAGGCCGAGTCGAACTCGGGCACGCGCTGCGCCTGCGGCAGCTGCTGGTAGCGCGATAGCAAGGCGGTCAGCAGCGCCTTCTCCACCGCCGGGTCGTAACGGCGCTGGACCTGCTTGAGCACACCTTCGATCATCGCCTGGTCGCGCTGCTGGTAACCGGTTTCGCGCTCGGCATCGGGCTTGAGCGATTCCATCCGCAGGCGCTCCAGCAGTAGCGCTGCCCGCATCGCCTGGCTCTGGCTCGAGAGCAGGCCGAGCAGCAGGTCACGCTCGCCCAGGGCGGCGCCCGTGGCCAGGATGGCCTGCAGTTCGGTGATATCGCGAGCGTCCTCGGCGCCGGTGGCTGCGAGCATGCCGCGTTCGTCTTCGGCGCGCAGACGCACCGCGTCGCTACGGCGCAGGCCTTCGAGTTCACCGGCGGCGCGCTTGCGATTGTTCTTCAGCGACTGCAGCTGCGAGGCGTAACGCGTCCTGGCCTGGGCATCGCCCTTCCCGGCAGCTTCGATCACCCCGATGAGGTCGTCCATCACACTCACGCGCCCCGGCAGCACCTGTTCGACCTGCTCTCCGAACTCGGCCGCGGTCCGATGCCGATAGGTCACGCCGGGGTAGCCGGCGAGCATCGCGAAGTCGCCGGCCTTCAGCCCATCCCTGGCCATCTGCAGATGCGCCGGCGGGTGGTAGGGCACATTCTCCGGGCTGTAGTCGGCAGGCTTGCCGTCCTTGCCGACGTAGGCGCGCAACAGGGTGAAGTCACCGCTGTGGCGCGGCCACATGAAGTTGTCGATCTCATCGCCATAGTTGCCGATGGCCCTCGGCGGTGCGTAGACCAGGCGGACATCGCGCAGTTCGAGCTGGCGGATGCGGTAGAAGTCGGTGCCGTAGTACATGTTGGCCACGCTGCAACGCACGTTACCCTCGCGCTCGCACTCGGCCACCACCTGCTTGCTCGCCGCATCAACCGCCTCGTAGTAGGCCCGGCCCTGTTTGCCGCGCGCCTGCTTCAGCACCTCATCGGTCACCTTGTCGAAGCCGACGGTGACCAGCACGCGGAAATCGGGATTGGCGGCGCGCTCATCGGCGCGGCCGGCGGCGATGAAACCGTCGTCGATGAAGTTGTGCTCTGGCGAGCTGTTGTACTGGATCACGCCCATCGCCACATGGTGGTTGGTGAGCAGCAAGCCATCGCCGGACACGAACGAACCAGTGCCACCGCCGACCTTGACCACCGCGCTCAACGGCGCCCGGGTGACATCGGCCAGGTCCTTGGGATCGCCCCTGAAGCCGGCCTCGCGCAAGGACTTGGCGAGGCTGGGCAGTTGCGTGGGCATCCACATGCCTTCGTCAGCGTGGGCGGTGGCGGATAGCGCCAGGCCCAGGGCCAGCGAAGCGGACAGAGACGTGCGAAGCGGCATGGAGCGGTTTCCCGGAAAAGGCAGGCGGTGACCTTAGCGGGCCGTTGGCGTGGGGGCAATCTGGCCTTTTTGGACTTGGCCCTCATGCTCGGCCGGGGTTATGGTCGGGGTTCTGTCGTAGAAACGGTATGGCGCGGTGGCGCCAACTGGCGCACAATTAACGCCAGTTGGCAGAGGGCAAATTCCATGAGCGAAACCATCGACAAGGTGCTTATCTACCTGGGTGAGAAGCCAAAGAGGAGCGTGGCTTCTGCCCGTAGCCCGGTGTTATCCACGCGCGAGGCCGGCACTGGCTACGCCATTTCAGCGCATGCAAGGACGGCAGTGATGGAAAAGAATGTGCGCGCTCCACAGTTGCCAAGCCGTGCCGTGGGCCGGTTGGCGGCCAAATTGTTCGTAGCGCCCGAGGTCGTGCTGCAGGTGTCGGATATTTCCCCGCGTACGTTCCAGCGCCGTCAGGCGAAGCAAGAACCGCTCACTGAAAGCGAGTCTGATCGGGTGCTTCGTATTGCGCGTGTTGCGCGCGAAGCGGAGCGGGTGTTCGGCAGCGGGGAAAAGGCCAGTCGATGGCTATCGAGCGTCAGCCGCGTCTTGGGCACCAAGCCGTTGGACCTGCTGGCCACCGATGCTGGCGCCCGTGATGTGGAATACGAGTTGGTGCGAATAGATCACGGTGATTTCGCCTGATGCTGGTGTATCGGATCAGCAAGCCCGAATACATCGCCACTGCGCTGCTGGGCAATGGCTCTGCAGTCGCCCCAGGTCGTTGGAACAGCGTTGGCGTACGCCTGGCCTACGTGGCCACATTCGTGTCGCTGGCCATGTTGGAGATCTTGGTCCACGTTAACCGTGAGGACGTGCCGGAAGGCCTGCGATTGCTCGCCTACGACCTGCCGGACGACGCGATCCATGAGTCGCCGCGCGATCAGTGGCCAGCGGGATGGCGTGAGTTGCCTTACGACGACGACGTGCGTGCAGTGGGCGATGCGTTCGTGCGAGAGGGTCGGCACCTGGCAATTCGGGTTCCCAGTGCGGTTGCTCGTGGCGAGTTCAACATCCTCGTCAATCCCGCACATCCGCGGTTCGGGGAAATCGTCTTGCGCTCTAACGATGCGTTGGCGCTCGATCCCCGACTCTTCGAGTAGACCGGTTCGGACCAGCGTCTGCGCGTAGTTCGCTACTTCTCCTTGCGCCAGTTCACCGAGCCCTTGGTCTCGATCGTGCTGGACTCGATCTCCACGTCGAAGCCGCGCGTGAGCAGGTACTTCAAGGTAATGACCGAGCTGCCGCCCACCAGCGCTACGCCGTAGCCGACATAGAAACGCGGCGAGAGGTATTTGCCGAAGCCGACCACCGAACCCAAGGTGCCGGACTGGCTCACGCCGGCTTCGTCCAGGCCGAGCTTGGCGCCGAGCTGCGAGGCGATCAGGCCACTGCCGGCCGACAACGCGGCCGAGGCGGCGGTCACTTGCTGTGCTTCGCTGCCGCTGGCACTGGCCAGGCCGCGCCCGAGCACCAGGTAAGACAACGCTTCGGATTGCGACATCGATGGGCTGGCCCAGACGTCGGCGCGCGGTGATTCGGCGCGGCCACTGACGTCGATGCCGGCGGTGACATCGCCAATGCGGCGCTCGGCGCGGATGTTGATGCGCGGGTCGGAGACGATGTTGTTGCTCCAGGTGAGCTGGCCGCGGGTGATGGTCAGGTCCTGGCCATAGGCCTTGTAGCGGCCGCTGACATCCAGGCCGCCATTGGCCGTCATCTCGCGGCCGGGGCGTGCGCGCACCTGCAGGCGGCCGCTGAGGGCGCCCTTCAGGCCAAACCCGGCCATGTGTACGTTGTCGCCAAGGATCAGCGCCAGGTCCATGTCCAGCGGCGAGGCCGGGGTTTCTTCCGGGTCGATCGGGTCGAGCACCACCACGTCTTCGGACACCGACGCACCACGATCGAGCCGCTCCAGGTCGATGTCGGCTTCCGGCACGGTGACCTGGCCGCGCAGCTGCATGGTCTTGTCGACGATGCCGAACTGCAGGTCGGGGTTGGCGATGATGCGCAGTTCCGGCGTGTTGTAGAGCAACACGCGCTCGCCGCGAATGTTGAGTTTCAGCGGCGTGCGCTCGCCGTACCAGGACAGGTCGCCATCGACGTTGAGGCTGCCCTCGCCCGACTTCACCTGGGCGACGATGCGCGCAGAGCCGTCGGGCTGGGCGCTGAAACGGCCCTGGCCATCAGTGAGGGTCAGGCCCATTGAAGGATATTCGCCGGTGAAGTCCTTCAATGTCGCCTCGCCACCCAGCTGCGGCTGGGCGCGGGTGCCGCGCAGGCTGACATGGCCTTCGACCTGGCCCTTGGGCTGCACCAGGTCGGCGACGAACAGTTGCAGCCAGGTCAGGCGCGACATGTTGAGGTAGAGCTCGCCATTGAGCGGCGCATAGCTGTCCCAGCCCGTATCGAAGCGCGCGTCGACGAAGCCGTTGCCCTGGAAGCCGATACCCAGGTAGCCCTGGATCTTCTGCGGGTTGAAGTCGCCGTTGAGGCTGAAGTGGTCGTAGCGCACTACTTCGCCACGGCTGTTGTCGCCCAGGCGGATGCCGCCTTCGAGCGAGGCTATCTTGAAGCTGCCTTCCCAGGCATTGCCGCGCGGGCGGAACGTGCCGTCCACCGTGAGCTCGCCACGCAAGTGCACCTGGCGGCCCTCGTTCGGCGGCAGCCACGGCTGGATCAAGCTCAACGGCAGCGCCTCGCTATGGACGGTGACGCCTTCGCGCGGCCAGTTGGCTTGCACGCACAAGGCACCCCCTGCACCGACGGCGGCCAGGCAGGCGTCGCTGACGCTGAAGGCGGCGCCGTTGACACTGAACTGTGCCGGCTGGCGCAACGCCCAGGTGTTGCCCTTGGCCGGGGTGATCCGCAGCGCCGCCAGCTCGCCCTGCCAACGCGCGCCGTTGCGTCGCAGGCCTCCCTGCAAGGCCAGCTGGGCCATTTCATTGCGCACGTCGGCCTGCAGGCGCAGGTTTTCGACCGCGCCCTGCGCCTGCACCTGCACGCTGTCCAGCACCATCCCGGCAGTCACCGCGGTGCCCTGCAAGGTCAGGCTGCCGGCACTGCCGCGCCACGGCAGGCGCCCGCGCAGCGAGAGGCTGTCGGCGGTGTAGTCGTTCCAGCGCAGGCCGGTGCCGGCGAGGTCGGCAGTGATGTCCGGGGCGTCGCGGCGGCCGCCGAGTTGCAGCGTGCCGCGCACGTTACCGGTGGCGCCGGGGAGCAGATCGTCCAGCTGTAGCGGTTGCAGTTGCGCGGTGACATCAAGGCGGTCACCCACGCGACCACGCGCACTGAGGCGGCTGTTGCCCACCGCCAGGGTCAGGTCACCCTCGCCCTGGTTGCCTTCGAATGCGAAGCGACCGCGCGCGTCGATGGCGCGCTGACGCAGTTGGCCGCGCAGCGCGGTGATTTCCGCGGTCGCCTGGTAAGCGCCAGGCGTGCCATTGGCCGCCGGCGGCAGCTGCCGCCCCTTCGAGGCGATCTGTCCGGTCAGCCGTCCGTCCCAGCCCGGGGCGAAGTAACCTGGGTCGAACTGCGACAGCCGCGCGGCCACGTCCCAAGACAGCGTCGGCTGCCAGCCGACTTCACCGGTGAGGTCGAGTGCGCCGCCAGGCGTGATGGCGCGCACTTCATGCAGCTGCGCATGGCGTTGGTCGCCGCGGGCGTCCACGTGCAGTTCGGCGCGCTGTTGCTCGCGTGCGATCTCGGCGCGGCCATACACGGCCCACTGCTGCATGGTGCCGGCCAGGCCAAAGCGCGCTTCACGCAGTTCCACCGGCACCTGCTGCGCCTGCGGCGTGGCCGGGTCCGGTGCCGGCACGAAGCGCAGATCGCGAGCGTAGGCAGCCACGCGGAAGCGGGCGTTGTCGGCATCACGGAAGTCGGCAGTACCCCGTAGGCGCAGCTGTCCGCCAAAGGCGTCGACGACCAGCGGTGCGGCGGTGATCACCTGGTCCTTCAAGGCCACCCGCGAAGGTTGCACCACGATCTTCTGCTCGCCCTGGCGCACCCAGCCCTGCAGCGCCGCGCTGCCGCCCTTGCCTTCAGCGCTGAAGTCAAAGGCCAGCGGCGTGGCCGGGGCGGGGTCGGCTACGCCGGCGGCACCCATCAACAGGGCGGTGTCCAGCGCTTCGGTATCGGCCCGCAATTTCCAGCGCGGATCATCGCGGCCGGTGAATACCAGGTTGGCACGCAGCGGCTTTGGCGCGCGCCCAGCGATGGCCACTTCCATGTTCTCCAGGTCACCCCGTGCGACCAACCCGAAGCTGGCCGGGGTGCGGCCACGCGGTGCGGGCAGCACGGCGGTGGCGGTGAAATTGGTCTTGTAGTCGTCGCGTGGCACGTAGTCGCCGTTGAGGCCGAAGTTGCCGCGGTCGGTATCCACTTGCAGCCGACGCGTACGCAGTTCGCCATTGGCCAGGTCCAGCCCGCCGCGGACGCGGCGCACGTCGATCAGCGGCTCGCCCAATTGGGTCACGCTCAGCGAATCGACCACGATGGTGTCGGCCTGGATCGCCAGCGGCATCTCGATGTGCGGCAGGGAATCGGGCCAGCGCGGCAGTTCGAATGGCTCCTCGCTCTTGGCCAGGTTGAGCGTGGCGCCGCTGACCTCCAACGCATCGAGCTGCAGCTTGCGGCCCAGCAGCGGTCGCAAGGCCGCATCCAGGTGCACGCGGTCGGCGGTGAAGCGGTAATCCTGGTAACGGAAGTCCACGCCACGCAGCGTCAGTGGTCCGGCCAGGGGGCCGTCCACTTCCTTCCAGGTGAAAGTCGCCCCGGCGGGCAGCCGTGCCACCACCTGGGCCAGCAGCACGTTGCGCCCGGCGACCGTCTGCAGCAGCCAGTACACCGCCAGCAGCGCGAGTAGCGCCAGGCCGAGCACGCCCAGGCCGGAACCGACCCAGAAGCGGCGACGGCGATAGAAGCGCGGGCGCGGCGGCGGGACTGGCGCGCTCACAGGCTGGCCCCGATGTTGATGTACAGCTGGAACTGCGAATCCGGATCCTTCAGGCCATGGGCCACATCCACGCGCACCGGCCCGATCGGCGATTTCCAGCGCAGGCCTACGCCCACGCCGGTATGGAAATCCGGGCGGTCATCGAAGGCGCTGCCGCTATCGACGAATACCGCTCCGCCCCACGGCCCGCCCTTGAAATAGCGCTCGTACTCAATGCTGCCGGTGAGCACGTGCTTGGCGCCCAGCGCGTACTTGTCCGGTGGCGGCGTGCGCGGGCCGACTTCGCGAAACGCGTAGCCGCGGATACTGTTGTCGCCGCCGGCGAAGAAACGCAGGCTCGGCGGCATGGCGACCAGGTCGCCGGTCCAGGTGGTACCGGCTTCGCCGCGCAAGATGATGCGGTCAGTGTCGCCGACACCGATAAACCAGAACACCTGGGCGTAGGCCTGGGCGAAGCTGGTCTCCGAGCCGACCCCTTCGATACCGCCCCGCACGAAGCTGCGCGCGGCGATGCCGCGGCGCGGGAAGATGCGGTCGTCCACACCCGAATAGATCGCCTGCAACTGCGGGTAGAGGAACGTGGCGTACTGGTAGAACGGGTCGGGTTGGTCGTTGCTGCTGTAGCGCCAGCGTTCGCGCAGCGCGTTGATCGAAGCGATGGCGCTCCAGCGGTCATTGATCTCGCCGCTGCGGCTGGCGCTGAGCTTGACGTTGCGCAGGTCGATGTAGTCGGTCTGCTCGTCGTAGTAGCCGGCGGTCAGCGAGTACCAGCCGTCGAGCCAGCTGAAAGCGGGAACACGATAGGCGGTGGTCAGGCTCTTGCGCTTCTGCGCGAAGTCCAGCTGGGTGTCCATCTTGTGGCCGCGCGAATTGACGTAGCGACGCTCCAGCCCGCCGCGCACACCCGGGCCGCTCTCGCTGCCGTAGCTCAGGCCGGCGGTGTAGACCGTGCGCTTGGCCAGTTCCAGCCGCACATCGATCGGCACGCGCCCCTCGGTATCGGCTTCCTCGGGCTTGGGCTGGATGTCGATGGTGTTGAAATAGCCAAGCTTGTTGAGCGACTCGCGCAGGCGGTCGAGCTTGCCCTCGTGGAAGTAGCTGCCTTCCTCCCAATACACCAAGGGGTCGAACAACCCGGGCTTGAAGTACTCATATTCGAAGCGCACCGGACCCATGTCGTAGCGCCGGCCACTGTCCCAGGCCAGGTCGATGTCGGCGGCGAAGTCGGCGCGGGTCACCTCGACGCGGCGGCGAATGAAGTCGGCATCGAAGTAACCACGCTCTGCCAGCCGGCGGGTGATGCGGACCTTGCTGGCCTCGTACTGCGTGTGATTGAACGTCTGGCCCACGGCCGGCTGGAACGCGGCCACGTCGCGCTGCAGATATTCGTCTTCCTCGGCCCAACCGGCCAGTTCGATATGCGACTGGCGCACCCGCACCGGCTGGCCCTTGTCGACATGGATCACGATGGTGACCTTGTCCCCGTTGCGCGGCGCATCGATGGTGATGGTGGGGCTGTAATAGCCGAACGGTTCCAGTGCCTGCCTGGCCTGGACCTGGGCCTGGTTGAGCATGTATTCCAGGCGCGATTCGCCCTGCACCTTGCCGATGGCCTGGTAGAGCGACAGCGAGACCTCGAGGTTCTCGATCATCTCTGCATCGGCGCCGCTGTCCAGGCCTTCGATGCTCACCTTGTCGATCGTGCCACGGGCGTGCGCCGCCCCGGCCAAGGCCCACAGCAAAATCGACAGCAGCAGGGCCGAGACAGTCACGCGCATGGGACGAGGATATACCGGGAGCCGAACATCGCGCCGTTAAAACGGTGCGATGACTGGGGTGTTCTGCATGCTGGTTTCCGGTTGACGGACGCGGTTACCGCGCCCTGCCAGCCATCAACTGGACAAGTGCTCGATCGCCGCGACGCTGCCCAGGCGCTCGCCCAGGTGTTGCAGCAGTGCCAGGCGATTGCCACGCAGCGCGGGATCCTCGGCATTGACCATGACGCCATCGAAGAACGCATCGACCTGCGGCCGCAACAGTGCCAGGCGCGCCAGCACGGCGACGTAGTCGTGGCGGTGCAAGGCCGCGTCGGTGTCGCCGATGGCGCCTTCGACCGCTTCGGCCAGGGCTTCCTCGGCCGGCTCGCGCAACAACGAGGTATCGACCATCGCCGGGATTGCGCCTTCGGCCTTGCGCAGGATGTTGCGGATGCGCTTGTTGGCCGCGGCCAGCGCTTCGGCCTCGGGCAGCGCGGCGAACACGCCGATGGCATCGATGCGGCGGTCGAAGTCGTAGAGCGAGCCACGCGCGGCGCTGTGCCCCCCCGCGTCGCTGGCAAACAGCGCAGCAACGGCGTTGAACTGGGTGGCCGGCACGCCCTTGTCGGCGTAGTAGCCGCGCAGGCGTTCGAGGATGAAGTCGAAGATCTCGGCGGGCAGCGCAGTGGCGTCCGGCGTAACGGCCGCCTTGGGTGCCGGGTGCGCGGCCAGTGCCTGCAACGCGGCGTCGGTGCCGGCACGCAGCAGCGCCTTGAGGTCAACGTCGAACCCGCTCTCGATCAGCGTGCGCGCCAAGCCCAGCGCATTGCGACGCAGGGCAAAGGGATCCTTGTTACCGGTCGGCTTCAGCCCGGCGGCGAATCCGCCGGCCAGCGTATCCAGGCGCTCGGCGATCGCCAGCACCTTGCCCACCGGCGACAACGCAATGTCGTCGCCGGCAAAACGCGGCCGGTAGGCTTCGTCGATGGCCAGCGCGACTTCGGGCGATTCCCCGCCCACCACCGCGTAATGGCGCCCGGCGATGCCCTGCAGCTCGGGAAATTCGTTGACCATGCGCGATTGCAGGTCGTTCTTGCACAGCTCGGCAGCGCGCGCGGCCAGCACCGGGTCGGCGCCAACATGCGGCGCAATGGCCCGCGCCAGCGCGGCCACGCGCTGGACCTTGTCGGCGACGCTGCCCAGGCGCGCCTGGTAGGTCACGCCCTTCAGGCCTTCGCCCATCGCCACCAGGCCCTGCTTGAGGTCTTCGTCGAAGAAGAATTTGGCGTCGGCAAAGCGCGGCCGGATAACGCGCTCGTAGCCCTTGGCCACCTCGGCCACGTTGCGTGATTCGATGTTGGCAATACCGATGAATTTCTCGGTCAACTTGCCGCCGTCATCCAGCACCGGGAAGAACTTCTGGTTGATCTCCATCGTCTCGACCAGCGCTTCCTGCGGCACCGCCAGGAATTCACGCTCGAAGCCACACAGGACCGCCGATGGCCATTCGACCAGGTTCACCACCTGCTCGAGGTTGTCGTCGCTGATGCGGGCGTGGCCGCCCGCCTTGGCGGCGGCGGCGTTCACTTCGGCCACGATGCGCTGGCGGCGTTCTTCGGGGTCGACGATGACGTTGGCCGCGCGCAACGATTCGACATAGTCGCCGGGGTGGCTCAACCACACCTGCTTGTCGTGCATGAAGCGATGACCACGGCTCATCCGGTCCGAGTTCAGGCCGAACAACTGCGCCGGCACCACTTCCTTGCCGAACAACAGCACCAGCCAATGCACCGGCCGCGCGAAAGCGTACTCATGGTCGCCCCAGCGCATCGGCTTGGGGATCGGCATGGCGGCCACGGCCTCGGCCAGGATTTCCGGCAGCAGGTCGGCGGTGCGTGCGCCCGGCTTGACCGCGCGGTGGACGAAGCGCTCACCCTTGTTGTCGGTGGTGCGCTCCAGCGCGCTCCATTCGACCCCGGCCTTGGCGGCGAAACCCTGCAGCGCCTTGGTCGGCTGGCCGTCGGCGTCGAGCGCGACATTCAGATAGGGACCGAGCACTTCGGCACGTTGCTCGGGCTGTTCGGCCGCTACGGCCGGCAACAGCACCGCCAGGCGGCGCGGGGTGGACAGCGGGCGCGCCTCACCGCGTTCGACGCTGACGCCGCGCTTTTCCAGGCCGGCAATCACGCCGTCGAAAAAGGCCTGGGCCAGGCCGGGCAGCGCCTTGACCGGCAGCTCCTCGGTACCCAGTTCGATCAGCAGGGGGGAAACTTGGCTCATCGGTCAATCCTTGGCGGCTGCCGCAGCGCCGGTCTGCGGCGCGAAGAACGGCACGTAGTATTTCTGCAACACCGGCAGCGTCTCGTAGCGCGCCACGCGCGCTGCGAGGGCGGGATATTGGTCGAGATCGAACGGCACTGCGTCGCGTGCGTAGGTGCAGTAGCAGGCAACGGTGAGGTCGACCAGCCCGAAGTGCGCACCGACCAGCCACTCACGCTCGCCAGCTTCCTGGCAGCTCTGCTCAAGCACTGACAACGCGCCACGCATTTGCGTGCGACAGCGCTCCAGCCACGGCTCGTGGCGCTTTTCCTCAGGGCGGAAGACGCGCTCCATCACGATCTGTAGCGCCTTCTCCACCGCGCCGGTGGCATAGCCGATCAGGCGCAGGGCCTGGCGCCGGTCAGCGCCGTGCGAGGGCAGCAACGCACGCGCACCGCCCTGGCCGTCGAGCCAATCGAGGATCACCGCCGACTCGGTCAGCACTTCGCCATCGTCCAGCACCAACACCGGCACGCGGCCGAGCGGGCTGTATTGGCGGATGCGCTCGAAGTCGCGGCCGACCGACCAGTCGCGGTGTTCGAACGACAGGCCGAGCAGGTCCAGGGCCACGGCCACGCGGCGGACGAACGGCGAGTCGTACATGCCGATGAGGATCATGCGGCGTCCGTGGCGTGCTTGCGGCCGGGGAAGCCAAGCTTCTCGCGCTGCGCGTAATACGCCTGCGCTACTGCTTGGGCCAGCGCGCGCACGCGCAGGATGTAGCGCTGCCGCTCGGTCACGCTGATGGCACGGCGCGCGTCGAGCAAATTGAAAGCATGGCTGGCCTTGGTGACCTGTTCATAGGCCGGCAGCGGCAGGCCCACTTCCACCAGCTTCTGCGCTTCGCGCTCGCAGGCGTCGAAGCGGTGGAAGAGCTCCTCCACGTCGGCGTGCTCGAAGTTGTAGGCGCTTTGTTCCACTTCGTTCTGGTGGTAGACCTCGCCATAGGTCACCGGCGCGCCATCGGGCCCATAGGTCCAGACCAGGTCGTAGACGTTGTCGCAGTTCTGCAGGTACATGCAGAGCCGCTCCAGGCCATAGGTGATCTCTCCCAGCACCGGCTTGCACTCCAGGCCGCCGGCCTGCTGGAAGTAGGTGAACTGGGTCACTTCCATGCCGTTGAGCCAGACTTCCCAGCCCAGGCCCCAGGCGCCGAGCGTCGGCGATTCCCAGTTGTCCTCGACAAAGCGCAGGTCGTGCACCAGCGGGTCGATGCCCAGTGCCTTCAACGAGCCGAGGTAAAGCTCCTGCAGGTTGTCCGGGTTGGGCTTCATCGCCACCTGGTACTGGTAGTAGCGCTGCAGGCGGTTGGGGTTCTCGCCGTAGCGGCCGTCGGTGGGGCGGCGCGAGGGCTGCACATAGGCGGCATTCCAGGTTTCCGGGCCGAGCGCGCGCAGGAAGGTCGCCGGGTGGAAGGTGCCGGCACCCACTTCCAGGTCCAGCGGCTGGATCAGCACGCAGCCTTGTTCGGCCCAGTACTGGTTGAGGGTCTGGATCAGAGCCTGGAAGGTGATCGGTACGCGTTGGGCGCCTGGATGGCTGGACATGCGGCAAGGGCCGTGCGAAGGGGTGCGCTAGTATAGCGGCCGTCTTGCGGGGCTTTCCGCAGCGGGGAACAGCATGGAACAACGGCAGCAGCCTGTGGACACCACGATGGCCTCGGTGCGGGCAGAGCTTCCGCGCGGGCGCCTGGCGTTCGACCGGGTCGCGGCCGCCTTGCTGGCCGACGACATGGTCGCGCCGAGCGACCGCGAGCGCATCCAGTTCTCCGCCGGTGGCGCGCGCAATGCCAGTGAAGTGCATCCGCTGGTGCTGCTGTCCAACCTGAAGCTGCGCGCCGGCCAGTTGCCGGCCGGCGAGCTCGGCCTGGAGCGGCTGACCGAATGGCTGGCCACGCGGGTGGGCATGCGCTACCTGCGGATCGACCCGACCCGGGTGGACGTGGCCTCGGTCACCGGCGTGGTCTCCCACGCCTACGCCCGCCGCCACCGCATCCTGCCGCTGGCGGTGAACACCGAGCGCGTGCTGGTGGCCACCAGCGAGCCGCTGGCGCTGGAATGGCTGGCCGATGTCCAACACCTCACCCGTCGCCGGATCGAGGTGGTGCTGTCCAACCCGCTGGACCTGCACCGCTACACGATGGAGTTCTTCGGCGTCACCCGTTCGGTGCGCGGTGCCCACGGCGACGTCCGCAGTGGTGGCGACGCCAATACCGGGCTGCCGAGTTTCGAGCAATTGGTGGAGCTGGGCCGCACCGGCGATGTCAACGCCGACGACCAGCACATCGTGCATATCGTCGACTGGCTGCTGCAGTACGCCTACGAACAACGCGCTTCGGACATCCACCTGGAGCCGCGCCGCGACATGGGGCGCATGCGCTTCCGCATCGATGGCGTGTTGCACAAGGTGTTCGAGGTGCCACCGGCGGTGATGACCGCGGTGGTCAGCCGGATCAAGGTGCTGGGCCGCATGGACCTGGCCGAGCGCCGACGACCGCAGGACGGCCGCATCAAGACGCGCTCGCCCGGCGGGCGCGAGGTTGAAATGCGCCTGTCGACCATGCCCACCGCCTTCGGCGAGAAGTGCGTGATGCGCATCTTCGACCCCGATGCGGCATTCAAGAGCGTCGACCAGCTGGGCTTCAGCCCGGAGGAGGCGGCCGGCTGGACCGCGCTGGTGGAGCGCCCGCACGGCATCGTGCTGGTCACCGGTCCGACCGGTTCGGGCAAGACCACCACGCTGTACTCCACGCTCAAGCGCCTGGCCACGCCGGACGTCAACGTTTGCAGCGTTGAAGACCCGATCGAAATGATCTCGCCCGAGTTCAACCAGATGCAGGTGCAGGCCAATATCGACCTGGACTTCGCATCGGGCGTGCGCACGCTGCTGCGGCAGGACCCGGACATCATCATGATCGGCGAAATCCGCGACCTGGAGACCGCGCAGATGGCGGTGCAGGCTTCGCTGACCGGCCACCTGGTGCTCTCCACCCTGCACACCAACGACGCACCTTCGGCCATCACCCGACTGCTCGACCTCGGCGTGCCGCACTATCTGGTCGCGTCCACCCTCAACGGCGTGCTGGCGCAGCGCCTGGTGCGCACCCTGTGCCCACATTGCAAGCGCCCGCATGTGCTGTCCGACGACGATTGGGCGGTGTTGCGCGAGCCTGGCGAGGCGTTGCCCGAGACGCTGGACGTGCATGCCCCGGTCGGTTGCCTGGAGTGCCGCCGCACCGGCTTCCTCGGCCGCGTTGGCCTGTACGAGCTGCTGCCGGTAACCCCGCGCCTGCGCACGTTGATCCGCGCCGACATGGACCTGGCCGGGTTCAGCCGCGCCGCGCAGGGCGAGGGCTTGCGCACGCTGCGCCGCACCGGCCTGGAAAAAGTGGCCCAGGGTCTGACTACAATCGAGGAAGTCCTGTCCGTCCTGCCGCCGAAGGAATGAAGTCTCCCGCGCCGTTCCTGATCCTCGAAACCGGCCAGCCGGTACCGGCGCTGCGGCGCTACGGGCGCTTTCCGCATTGGATCCGCGTGGCCGCCGGCCTGGCCGAGGCGGACACCGTGGTGGTGAACGTCGAGGCCGGGGAACCCCTGCCGGACCGGCGCGCATTCGCCGGCACGATTGTTTCCGGCTCAGCGGCCTTCGTCACCGACCGCGCCGACTGGAGCGAACGCACCGCCGGCTGGTTGCACGAGGCCGCCCATGGCGGCATGCCACTGTTCGGCATCTGCTATGGCCACCAGTTGCTGGCGCATGCCCTCGGGGGCCGGGTCGACTACAACCCGGCCGGCCGCGAGTCGGGCACGATCGAGCTGGAGCTGCATCCGCCGGCCTTCGACGACCCGCTGTTTGCGGGCCTGCCCGAGCGCTTCCCGGCCCATGCCACGCATCTGCAGACGGTCCTGCGTGCTCCGGACGGCGCCGCGGTGCTGGCGCGCTCGCCGCAGGATGGCTGCCATGCGTTTCGCTGGGGCCCGCACGCCTGGGGCGTACAGTTCCACCCGGAATTTGCCACCCACCACATCCGCGGCTATGTCCACGCCCGGGCCGAATGCCTGCAGCGGCACGGCCGCTGCGCCCGCACCGTGGCCCGGGAAGTGAGCGCCGCCCCCCTGGCGCGGCGCCTGCTGCGACGCTTCGTACGCCATGCACGGACGCTGCCAGGGCCCGGCGGACACGGAAATGCGCCCGGAAAAGCGCGATAATTGCCGCGCGCCGGAATGGCCGGCGCGCACTGATCCGGAATGGGAATGAGCGAAATTCGCAAGCTGTCGGCCTCGGCCGGCGCGGAATGGCTGTTGACCGGCTTCGCCCTGCTGCGCCGCGCGCCGCTGGCGCTGGGCGTACTCGGCATGACCTGGGGCCTGGTCGCGGTGGCCGGCGCCGTGTTGGCAAACTCCCTGCCGGCACTGGGCATGGCCGTGCAGTTCCTGATGCTGCTGGCCGGCCCGGTGTTCATGGGCGGCATGCTGTGGGCGGTGCGCGAAGTCGACGAGGGCCGCGCCGCGCGTCCTTCGCACTTGCTGCATGGCCTGCAGGATGGCCGCGCACCGCACCTGCTGGTCTCGCTGCTGCCGCAGGCACTGGCGGTGGTGGTGCTGGCAGCATTGCTGTTGTTGATGATCGGCTTCGATGGGCTGCAGCACCTCTCGCAGGTGATGGGGCAGCTCGAGGCGATGAACCAGACCATGAGCCAGTCGGGCGCGCAGCCTGATCCGGCGCAGATCCAGGCCCTGGTCGCCGAGTTGCCGGCCGGCCGCATCCTGTTGTGGTTGCTGCTGGTGATCGTGACGTTCGCGGCGCTGAGCCTGGCGCTGTTCGTGATGTCGCCGCAGGTGATGTTCGATCACGCCACCGGCGTGCACGCGCTGCGCGAGAGCCTGCGTGCCGGTGTGCGCAACCTGCCGGCGCTGCTGGTGTTCTTCCTGCTGACTTTCGTGGCGCTGGTGGCGATCTATTTCGCCGTCGCGCTGGTGGCGATGGTGGCCTCGCTGTTGATCGGGGCGATGGCCATGCTGCTGGCCCAGCTGCTGCTGATGGCGGTACTGATGCCAGTATTCGCCGGTGCGGTGTACGCGGCCTGGAAGCAGATGTTCGGCCATGCCGATGTAGCAGCGCCGCCGCTGGCCGGCTCACGCAACGACATCTTCGTCGCCTGAAGTTTCACCGCGCCGGGCCAGCGCCCGGCGCCGCTCAGTCCTGCGGCTGCGGCTTGGGCACCACTGCGCGCGCGGCAACGATGCCCAGTTCGTACAGCAGGCACATCGGGATGGCCAGCAACAGCTGCGACACCACGTCCGGCGGCGTAAGCACCGCGGCCACCACGAAGATGCCGACGATGGCGTAACCGCGCCCCTGCCGCAGCTGCTCGGGTGTCACCCAGCCCAGCAACGCCGCGATCACCAGCGCAACGGGCAACTCGAAACTGCTGCCGAAGGCGAAGAACAGCACCAGGACGAAGTCCAGGTAGGCGTTCGCATCGGGCGTGATCGCGATGACGTCCGGGGTGAAGTTGGTGAGGAAGTGGAACACCGCCGGCAGCACCAGGAAATAGGCGAAGGCGCAGCCGGCATAGAACAGCAACACCGCCGACGCCAGCAACGGCATCGCCAGGCGCTTCTCGCGCTGGTACAGGCCAGGGGCCACGAATGCCCAGGCCTGGTACAGCAGCCAGGGCACGGCAATGAACACGGCGACGAAGAAGGTGAGCTTCATCGGCGCGAAGAACGCGCCGGCCGGATTCATCGCGATCATGGTCTGGCCGGCCGGCAACTGCGACACCAGCGGCCGCGCCAGCCAGGTATAGATCGAGCGGGTAAACGGCAGCAGCGCCAGCAGCACGACACCCAGGCCGAGCAAGGCGCGGACCAGCCGGCTACGCAGTTCGACCAGGTGTTCGATCAGGCTGCTTTCGGTCTGCAATTCTTCCGGCGCGTTCACGGCTGTTTCTCCGGCGGCGTCGGTTCGGCTCGCTCCGGCTCGATGGTCGGGCCATGTGCCTCGGCCGGGCTCGGTGCTACCGGCACGGCAGGTGCATGGTCAGTGCTGGTGCGGATGTCGACGTCACGGGCGAGATCCTCGCGCAGGGCCTGGCCCTGTGCCTGCACGTGGTCGTGGCCTTCGCGCAGCTGCGATTGCGCATCGCGCAACGAGGCCTGCACGCTATGCAGGTTGCGCTTGAGCTCTTCGGCTTCGAGTTCGCGCTCGAGTTCCTGCTTGACCGAATCCCATTGCGAGCGCGCCCGGCGAACCCACAGCCCGGCGAAGCGCGCGGCCTTGGGCAGGCGCTCGGGACCGAGCACCACCAAGGCCACGATGGCGATCAGCAGCAGTTCGCTGAAACCGATGTCGAACATGTGCCGACGCCCTCGCCTGGATCAGCGGTCGTCGCGCTCGCGCTCGCGTTCGGCCGACGACTGCGTCTTGTCGGCATCGCGCGACTGATCCTTGAGCTGCGCGGCACGTTCGTCGTCGTGCATGCCCTTCTTGAATTCCTTGACCGCGTTGCCGAGATCCTTGGCACCACTGGTGAGTCGCTTGGTCCCGAAGACCAGCAACACAATCACCAGCACGATCAGCCAGTGCCAGATGCTAAAGCCGCCCATGATCGTTCGTCGCTTGCAATGGAAGGAGATTGGAGGATAACGCACCGCGCCCCGAACGGGGCGGTGACCTTCAGGGCTTGCCGTCGAGCGATTCTGTGCGTACCTCACCCTCGCCGACGGGCTGGAAGCCCTGCTGCGGTTGTGCATTGGCGGGTACTGGCTGGATCGGCGCGGTGGCCGCCTCCTGCGGGCCGGCCGAAGCCGGCGCAGGCGTCGCGGCACTGGGGGCGGCACGCGGGGCCGGCGCCGGAGCGCCTTCGCCGCGGTTGCTGCGCGCGGTGTAGGTGGCTTCTTCGAGGCGGTCGCGGAAGGCGACCACATCCATCGACGGCTGTTCAGGCGCGCGGCCTTCGAAAATCATCCGCGGCGTGCTGCCCGGACCGTAGGCGTTGAGATCGGCGGCATCGTCGATCTGCAGGATCGCACCGTCCAGCGCGACGCCGGCAAACAGGCCACGCGCCCGCGACCACGACCAGATCTCGGCCTTGAGCTGGCCATCGGTAGCCGCGGCAGCATTGCGGCCAACCGGGCCAGCGGCCACGCCGGCATCGGCGCCGAGGGTCACCTTGCCATTGACGATGTTGTCCAGGCTGCGGTCGTTGCGGAACACCAGGACCACGTCGGAGGACTGCACGCCGGCCTGGAAGCCGATGCTGCCGCCGGTGAGCTTGACGAAGACCGGCGGCGACCAGGTGCCCTCCGGGGTCTTGATCGACATCAGGCCATGGCCACGGCGGCCGCCAATGACCAGGCCGGCCTTGATCGTGTCGGGGATGACCACGACCGCGCGGGCTTCGTCGAGCAGCTTGTCGGGGATGCCCTGCTCGGGGATCTTCTGGATGTCGGCCAGGACCCGCACCGCATTGCGCGCGCGCTGGTCTTCCTCGGGTCCGGCAACAGCGTGGCCGGCGGCGAACGACAGGGACAGCAGCAGGGCAAGACGCGACAGGCGGGGCATGGCGGGCTCCAGTGGGGATCGCGGAAAGATAAGGCAATAGCCGACGTTAGTCGCGCCGGGGTGAATCAGTCATTAGCGCAGCGCGCGTCGTGAGGGAACCCGCATCGCTCGCAATTCGTGGCCGCTATGGCCGCGATCGGATAGATCAGCGGGCGGACGCGCCAGGGTCTGCCACAATGCTGCCCATGCCCGACGCACCGAACACCGCCCTGCTGGCGGTCAATTTAGGCACGCCCGAGGCGCCTACGGCCAAAGCCGTACGGCGTTACCTGGCCGAGTTCCTCGGCGATCCGCGCGTGGTGTCCCTGCCACGCTGGCTGTGGCAACCGCTGCTGCGCGGGGTGATCCTGCCGCTGCGCGGCCCGCGCTCGGCGGAGAAATACGCCCAGGTGTGGATGCCCGGTGGCTCGCCGCTGGCGGTGCACACCGCCGCGCTGGCAAAGGCAATACAGGCCGAACTTCCGCAGTGGCGGGTGGACTGGGCCATGCGCTACGGCGAACCCGCGCTACTGCCCGCACTGGATCGCCTGCATGCGGCCGGCATCGGGCGTGTCGTGGTCTTGCCGCTGTACCCGCAGTACTCGACCACGACCACGGCCTCGGTGCAGGACCTGGTCGATGCCTGGCGGCAACGGCATCCCGAGGTGCAGGTGGAGCTGATCGAGGATTACGCCGAAGATGCTGGCTGGGTGGCGGCGGTGGCTGATTCGATCCGCCATTACTGGGATGCCCATGGCCGCGGCGAACGGCTGTTGTTCTCCTTCCATGGTTTGCCGCAGCGGGTCGCCAACGCAGGCGATCCGTATCCGCAACGCTGCGAAGCCAGCGCAAAGGCAATAGCCGATGCCCTGGGCCTGACGGCGTCGCAATGGCAGTTGGGCTACCAGTCGCGCTTCGGCCGCGAACGTTGGCTGCAGCCATACGCAGAGCCGGCACTGTGGGACTTGGCGGCCGCTGGGGTGCACAGCATCGATGTGGTCTGCCCGGGCTTTGCCACCGACTGCCTGGAGACCCTGGAAGAAGTGGCCATGGGCTTTTCCCGCACGCTGGCCGAGCGCGGCGCGCAGCTGCGCTACATCCCCTGCCTCAACGCAGCGCCCCGCCACGCGCAGGCGCTGGCGGCGCTGGCGCAGCGCGCGTGAGTAGCGTGCGCGAGTTCGCCTGCAGCCTGCCCTTCGGCGAGCTGCGCGGCCTGCGTTGCGGCCAGGAGGGCGGGCGCAAGGTGCTGGCGTTGCACGGCTGGCTCGACAATGCCGCCAGCTTCCTGCCATTGGCCCAGATGCTGCCGGGCCTGGACCTGGTCATGATCGACCTGCCCGGCCACGGCCACAGCGCCGCGCTGCCGGCGGGCAGCGAATACACCATGATCGGCGCGATCGGCAATGTGCTGGCGGTGGCCGACGCGCTGGGCTGGGACCACTTCAGCTTGCTGGGTCATTCGATGGGCGCGGGCATCGCCAGCCTGGTCGCCGCCGCAGTGCCGGCACGGGTGCAGGCGCTGGCGGTGATCGAAGCGTTGGGCGGCCTCGGCGAGCAGGTGGAGAACACCGCGCAGCGCCTGCGCGACAGCGTGGAGGCCGCGCACGCCTTGCCGGGCAAGCCGCTGCGGGTATTCCCGAACCTGGAAGCGCCGGTGCGCGCGCGCATGATGATCAACCAGCTGAGCGAACCCAGCGCGCGCCTGCTGGTCGAGCGCGGCGTGCGCGCGGTACCCGAGGGCTACAGCTGGGGCAGCGACCAGCGCCTGACCCTGCCGACCGCGGTGCGCATGACCGAAGCGCAGATCGACGTGCTGGTGGCGGCGATCGAATGTCCAACACTGGTGGTCTTCGCCAGCCCGGCGCAGCCGTATTTCCCGGAACCCTTGCGGACCCGCCGCGCGCAGCTGCTACGCGACGGCCGCCTGCATGTGATCGCAGGCACGCACCACCTGCATATGGAAATCCCCGAGGCGGTCGCCGCGCTGGTGCAGCCGTTCCTGGATGAGCACGCCCCGCTGCGATAGCGGCGTCAGCCGGCCTGCAGCAGCCGCCGCAACTGCGCCTTGAGAGAGCGGCCTTCGCGCTGGAAGTAGTCGCGCTCCTCACGCCAGGTTGGGAAACGCTGCTCGACCTCGCGCCAGAACGCTGGCGAATGATTGGCCTGCACCAGGTGGCAGAGCTCATGGACCAGCACGTACTCGAACGCCGAAGCGCGACCGAGCACCAACGCCAGGTCCAGCGCCATGGTGCCGTCGGGCGCCAGCGAGCCCCATTGCGAGGACATCACCTTCAGCCGCACCCGCGCCGGCGCGCGCGGCAAACCCGGCAGGTAGCGCGGTAGCCAGCGGCCGATATCGGCGCGCGCCTGCGACTCATAGAAATCGCGCAGGGCGAGCGCCATCGCGGCGCTGCCGGCGCGCGCCGGCAAATGGAAATGCGCGCCTTGCGCGTCGATCTCGATGCGCGCGTAGCGGGCTTCGTGCCAGTGCAGCGGCAACCGCTCGCCGCGTAGGGGTAGATGCTGGCCGGGCGCGCCGCGTTCGAGCAGCAGCGCCAGTGTGTCTTCGGCGTAGCGCGCCAACTGCTCGGCCAGCCATTGCCGGTGTTCAAGCAGGAAGCGCTCACCGGCGACCAGGCTGGCGCGCGTGGGCAAGGTCAGCCGCGCGCCGCGCTCATCCACGCTCAGCTTGATCCGCCGCGCACGCGGGTCGCGTACGCGCAGCACTTCGATTTCCTGCTCGTCGTCCAGGCGCAGGCGCACGCAATCGCGTTGCACGGTCCGGGGCGACGAGGCGATCAGTCGGGGGAGGAACTTCGCCATGGCCAGGACAGCATACGCCCGTGGCGGGCGCCTGCGTCACCTCGAATCAGGTCTCGGCCTTGCTCAACTTCAGCGCCTCTTCGAGCAGCAGGAACAGACGTCGCACCTCGGCGCTCATCAGTGCAAAACGCGCGTCCAGTTCGGCGCGTACTCCCTCCTGGTCAGTGCCTTCGAGCTGGTCCAGAGCGCCATCCAGGAACTTGAGCTTGCGGATCACCAGATCGTCGCCCAGCACGAAGGACACATGGTCGTCGAGGATCAGCGCCAGCTTGGTCACCTGCTTGCCGGCTTCCAGGTGCTTGTCGATTTCCTCGCAGCGCAGTTCCTGGTGCTGGCACTTGACCACCGCGCCGCCTTCGATCGGATCCTTCATCTCGCACTCTTCGCCCAGGCTAAGGCCTTCAGGCAATGGCTCGCCGGCGATCCAGCCGGTGAGGATGGCGCGCGGCGCCACTTCCGCATTCAGCGGCAACGCCGGGAACGACCCCAGCAAGCCGCGGATTTCCGACATCACGTTCTCGCCGCTCTTGCGGCTGGAGGTGTCGACCGCGACGTAGCCGTGCTGCAGGTCGAGCATGGCGTCGGTACGCGAGCTCTTGACGAAGGCGCGCGGCAGCAGCTCATGCACCAGGTCATCCTTCAGGCGCTTGCGCGCCCGGCCGCCGGGCCGGCGCCCTTCTTTTTCCTCGATCTCGGCGAGCTTGCGCGCGAGCAGGTCGTTGACCACCGAGCCGGGAAGGATCTTGTCTTCGCCACCGACGGTCAGCCAGAGGAAATCGCCCTCGCGGTGCGAGAGCACTTCCTGCTCATCGCGGCCAAACGGCGAAATGAAACCACGCGAGGTCAGCTCCAGCGGGCCGACCGGCTTGAGCAGGGCCTCGGGCAGGAGCTTGTCGATGTCGGAAAAGTCGAGAGTGGTGGGGAAACGAAACAGCGTCAGGTTGCGAAAGAACATGAGGGACCAGGAAAGAGAGACGAAAGAGAGCCGGCGTCGCCAACGGATGGCGCGTCGGGATTGGACGGTGACGCGTCGGCTGGACGGCCGAGCGCAAGGAAATCGAACAGTTGGCGATCGTCCAGGTGCGAAGGGTGGACCTGCCCCAGGGCGCGGGCGATGTGCTCGATGCGCCCGGGGCATTCCTTCTCCCACTGCTGCAGCATCAGGCCGACCTGGCGTCGCTGCAGGTTCTCCTGGCTGCCGCACAGGTTGCACGGAATGATAGGAAACTGCCGCGCCTGGGCGTACTCGACGATGTCGCGCTCGGCGACGTAGGCCAGTGGCCGGATCACTACGTGATTGCCATCGTCGCTGCGCAGCTTCGGCGGCATGCCCGACAGCTTGGCGTGGTGGAACAGGTTCATGAAGAAGGTGGCCACGCGGTCGTCGCGGTGGTGGCCCAGTGCGATCTTGCTGAAGCCATGGGCCTGCGCGTAGGCATACAGCGCGCCACGGCGCATGCGCGAGCACAGCGAGCACATCGTCTTGCCTTCGGGGATCAGCCGGTTCACCACCGAATAGGTGTCCTGCTCGATCACGTGGTACGCCACGCCGAGCGCACGCAAGTACTCGGGCAGCACGTGCTCGGGGAAACCCGGTTGCTTCTGGTCGAGATTGACCGCAACCAGCTCGAACGCCACCGGCGCCTTCTTCTGCAGCTGCAGCAAGATGTCCAGCAGGGTGTAGCTGTCCTTGCCGCCAGACAGGCACACCATCACCTTGTCACCGGCCTCGATCATGCCGAAGTCGGCGATGGCCTGGCCGACCTGCCGACGGAGCCGCTTGGCCAACGCGGCATGCGCGCCCGCGGCCGTGCGCGCATCACGGCGCGGCGGCAGGGGGTCGGGCAGGGAAACTACGGCGCTCATCGGCGCATTCTACCGGGTCGAGTGTGCCGGCCGACCCGCCGGTGTAAGCTCGAAGGCAATGGAAACCCTGGACCCCGCCACCGTTAGCGAACGCCTGAACGCGCTGCGTCGCGAACACCGCGACCTGGACGAGGAAATCGGCCGGCGCGTGGTTGATCTGGCGGCCGACGAGCTCACGATCAAGCGGTTGAAGAAGCGCAAGCTGCAATTGAAGGACTGCATCGCCCGACTCGAAAGCGCGCTGATTCCCGACGAGCCGGCGTGATCCACACCATCGGACATTCGAATCGGAGCTGGGAAGTCTTCCTTGGTTTGCTGCTGCCCGCCGGCGTGCGCTGGCTGGCCGACGTGCGGGCGATTCCGCGCTCGCGCTTCAATCCCCAGTTCAACGAGAAGGCGTTGACGGCGGCCCTGGCGACGGCGGGCATCGGCTATCGCCACCTGCCGGCACTGGGAGGTCGGCGCGAGGGCCACTACGGATTGCCGCCAGCGCTGAATGCGCATTGGGGCAAGGGTGCTTTCCACGCCTATGCCGACTATGCCCTTGGTCCTGAGTTTGCCGCCGGTATGGCTACCCTGCGCGAACTCGGCCGCGATGGGGGCTGCGTGATGATGTGCGCCGAGGCCGATTGGCGGCAATGCCACCGGCAGATCGTGGCCGACCACCTGCTGCACGCGGGCGAACCGGTGATGCATATCCTGGCAGACGGCGTCGTCCCGGCCAGCCTCAATCCCGCCGCACGCGTGGATGCGGCGGGCCGCCTGCACTATCCGGCAGTCGGAATCAGCGGCGACCTGTTCGCCTAGTTGAATCGG
>DATLJF010000009.1:0-2105 GCA_035539015.1 Stenotrophomonas sp.
CACCAGCCACGGCGACGGCCGCCACAACCGTACCTTCCGGATGCTCGGTGTGCACCGGATGCTGCTGCACGCCGAGCGCCTGGCGTTCCCGCATCCCACCGACGGCAGGCGGATGGAGGTGTTCTCGGCGCCGGAAGGCGAGTTCGCCAAGGCGATGGGGTTGTTTGGCTGGCCGACGGATAGCGGCTCCGCTCGTCAGGGCTGATGGCCTGACCGCAGCGGGTCGGCGCACGGCAACTCCGCGAAAGCCCTAGCGCTTTCCCGAAGGAGCCCCCGGCGCCGGCTCGGCCAAGATCCGGTCCAGGTCTTTCTGCAGATTGGCCATCAGCGGGGTCATCTTCTGCTGGATCGCGCCCATCACGTTGCGCATCAGCTGCGGCGTCTTGTCCAGCAGGCTCTGGCCCGCCGGGCTCTCGTAGAACTCGGCCATGGCGATCACCTCCTCGCGCGAGAACGTGCGCTTGTAGAGGTCCACGTACATCGGCCGCATCTGCGACCACGACATCGCCTGGGACAGCGTCTGCCGGGTGCGCTCCTGCACCTGCTGCAATTGCGCCTGCTGGGTCGGCGTCAGCTGGCGGCCAGCGGCGACCTGGTTGAACTGCTCGCGCTGCATCTGCTCCAGCTGCGGCAGCATGCTGTCGAGCATGGTTTGCGCGCGGGAAGCGGCGAGCAGGCGGTTGACATCGCCATCGCTGGGTGGCTCGGCGTGCGCCACCAGCGCCAGGCTGGCAAGCAGCGCCAGCACGAAGCCGCGAAACACCGGGACACAGCTGCGGACGGAACTTGCGATCATCGTCTTGCATCCTGATGGGGATCGGCCATCAGCATAGCCCGACCCGGCCGGTCCACGGAAAAGGCGGCGCGGCGCCGGTCGCGCCGATTACAATCCGGTGCATGGCCAGTGAACCGCTCCAGATCAGCCCGCAACTGGCGATCCCGCCCGGCGAGATCGTCGAGCGTTTCGTGCGCGCCAGTGGTGCCGGCGGGCAGAACGTCAACAAGGTGTCCACCGCGGTGGAACTGCGCTTCGACATCGGCGGGTCGCCCTCGCTGCCCGAGCCGGTGCGCGAGCGCCTGTTGGCCAAGCGCGACCGGCGGCTGACCGCCGAGGGTGTCCTGGTCATCGACGCCCAGCGCTTCCGTACGCAGGAGCGCAACCGCGTGGACGCGCGGGCGCGGCTGGCCGAGTTCATCGCCAGCGGCCTGTCGACCCCGAAGCGACGGATCGCGACCAAGCCCACTCGCGGATCGCAATTGCGCCGCGTCGATACCAAGCGCGAGCGTTCCGAGGTCAAGCGTGGCCGCGGACGTTCGTCGTCTTCCCACTGGGAGTAACCCTTGAGTCAAACGGACCTGCTGTCGCAGCCCACCCCGCCGCTGATGCCGTGGGCCGGGCACTCCGCCTTCCTGCGCTGGCTCGCCCGCCTTGTCCTGCGCCGCAGCGGCTGGAAGGTGGTCGGCGTGCTGCCGAACGTGCCCAAGGCCGTAATGATCGTCGCCCCACACTCGTCCAATTGGGATGGCCTGTGGGGCTTCGCGGCGAAGATCGCCCTCGGCTTCGAGGTCCGCGTGCTGGGCAAATCGCAGCTGTTCTGGTGGCCCTTGGGGCCGCTGCTGCGCAAGCTCGGTGCCATCCCGCTGGACCGCAGTTCGCCGCAAGGCACCATCGGCCAGGCAGTGCGGCTGATCAAGCGTTCGGACGGCATCTGGTATGCGATCACGCCGGAAGGCACGCGCAAGCGCGTGGAAAATTGGAAGAGCGGTTTCTGGAAGATCGCCCGCGATGCGGGCGTGCCGATCATCCCAGCCTATTTCGATTACCCGACCAAGACCATTGGTGTGGGCGAGCTGTTCTGGCCCACCGAAGACCTGCAGGCCGACATGGCGGCGATCCGGGCCTGGTACCGGCCGTGGCGCGGCAAGAACCGCGATACCTTGTAATTCTCTATGCGGCGAGGCTTTCCGATGTCGAACACCCTGTATTCCTGGTCCTTGGGCGCGTGCCTGCTGGCGTCCATGGCACCGGCGCTGGCGGCCACGCCGGTACTGGTCATCCACGGTGGCGCAGGGGTCGAAAAAGCCGGGCTGGCGCCGGAGGAGCA
>DATLJF010000010.1:0-5671 GCA_035539015.1 Stenotrophomonas sp.
GAGAACGTGCACCCACGCCCGGGCGTCTACGACTTCAGCAAGGGCGATGCCTTCGTCGCCTTCGGCCAGGCCCATGGCATGTTCCTGGTCGGCCATAACCTGCTGTGGCATATCCAGACCCCGGCATGGATGTTCACCGATGCCCAGGGCAAGCCCAACGGCGCAGACGCCCAGCTGGCGGTGCTGCGCGACCACATCGAACAGGTGGCCGGCCATTTCGCCGGGCGCATCCAGGCGTGGGACGTGGCCAACGAGGTCATCGACGAAGACGGCAGCTACCGCCAAAGCCCTTGGCTGAAGAACGTCGGCGACGGCGACCGCTTGCTGCGCGAGGCATTTCGCTACGCCGCGAAGGCAGCGCCGAACACCGAGCTGTACTACAACGACTTCAATACCGAAAAGCCGGCCAAGCGCGACGGCATCGTGCGCCTGGTCAAGATGCTGCAAGCCAGTGGCGCGCGCATCGATGGTGTCGGCATGCAGGGGCACTGGGGCCTGGACAGCCCTTCGATCGCCGAGATCGAGACCAGCATCGACACCTTCGCCGCGCTGGGCGTCAAGGTGATGATCACCGAGCTCGATATCGACGTGCTGCCGCAGCCGCCCAGCACCGATGGCATGCCCGCCGACCAGCGCCTTGAATTGCCGGCCGATCCCGCGGCGCGCGCCAAGCTCGATCCCTGGCCAAACGGCTTGTCGCCGCAGATGCAGCAGCGCCTGGCCAAGCGCTACGCTGATCTGTTCGCCTTGTTCCAGCGCAAGCGCGATGTGCTGGCACGGGTGACGTTCTGGAACGCGCACGATGGCGGCTCCTGGAAGAACGACTACCCCGTGCGTGGACGCAGCAACTACCCGCTGCTGTTCGATCGCCAGCGCCAGCCCAAGCCGGCGTTCGACGCGGTGTTGAAGGTCGCCCAGGACAATTGAGCCTTGCGCCTCGGTGACTGGGGCGCCGCGTTATCGCGGCTGCCCCACTCGCACCTGCTGCAGCAGGACGTTGTCGTCCAGCCGCCACAGCTTGAGCGTATGCGCCCCGGGGGTTACCGCCGGTAGCAGCGCGTGCAGCACGCGCTGGTTGTCGATCACCGCCTGGCTCCAGTCGCGCTGCGCCTGGCTGGTGCTGGCATTGGGCGCCGGCACCAGCGAGTCGGTCAGAACCTGCACCGGCCCCTGGTCGAGCGAGACGCCGAGGCGTAGCGTGCTGCCGCCGGTGGTATCCAGCGTGGGCACAAGGACCAGGTCGATCGGCAGGTCCCCCGCGCGCTCCAGCGCAATGTCGTACTCCAGGCGTACGCCCTCCGCCGCCGTGGTCGCGACGCGGCCCTGCGGCAGCGCCAACATCGCGCCCTCGCCCTGGCCCAGGTGGGCAATGGCTTGCCAACGCAGTCCCTGGCCGTTGACCGCCCGGCTGTAGTGGGCCGCCTCGATGATGGTCCCGGCCCCGCCATCGGGTGCAGGTGCAGCGAAGACGATCGCCGCCGCCGGCCGGCCGCGGAGCGGCACGCGCCGCACCTCGGGCATTACCTGCACCTTCGGCTCCTGCCAGTGGGTGTAGCCAATGTGGGTCTGCGCCATCATCCCCGCCCATTTGCCGCCTTGCAGCGCGTGGTATTGCGCGGTGAGCGCCGCATCCTGCGCAAACGCAGCAGTGGCCTGGTCGGCGAAGGCATTGGCACGCGGGTCGTCACGCGCGGCCAGGCGACGATTCCAGGCAACGGCGTAGTACAGGTGATACAGGTTGGCCAAGGCCAGCACCGGGTGTTCTACCAGTTGGTAGTAGGCCGATCGTTGTTGCGGTCGTAGCTGGGCTTTCACCGCGGCCATGCGCAGTGCCAGGTCGTCCCAGGCCGCGACCGCGGCGCCGAACTCGCCACCGTCCAGCAGTTCGCCGCTCTCGGCGCCGAGTGCGAAGCTGTCGGCATCGAGCAATTCGGGTTTGCGCCGTGCCGCCAGCTGGCTGTAGCGAGTAAGCAAAGCGCCGATCTCCGGTGCCCGGCTGGCGCCAAAGGTGGCCCGCGCCCACTGCTCGGGGTAACCGGCCAGGGCCGTCGGCGTCATCGCGGCCGGCGCCCAGGCCTGGTCCATGAAGAAGCTCAGCGGGAACTCCATTGGCTTGATGTCGCCAACATTGACGATCCACAGCTGGCGCGCGCCACGCTGCCAGGCCAGGTCCATTTGCTGCCAGGTCTTCTCGATCTGCGTGGTGTTGAGCCACTTATAGTTGCGTGGGGCACCGACATAGTCGAAGTGGTAGTACACGCCGAATCCGCCGGCACGATCCAGCTCGGTGGTCGGCAGGCGCCGGATCTGGCCCCAGTTGTCGTCGGCGAACAGCAGCGTGACGTCATCGGGCACGCGCATGCCGTGGTCGTAGTAGTCCTGCACTTCCTTGTACAGCGCCCACACCTGCGGGGTCTGTTCGGCCGGCTGGCCGGTCACCTCGGCGATGATGCGACGCTGGTCGGCCACCACCGATTGCAACAACGGGATCGCAGTGCCCTCGCCCATCGCCTCGTCGCCATCGCCGCGCATGCCAATGGTCACCAGGCTGTCGTAACCACGACCGTCCTGCGCGGCCTGTGCTCGCGACATCATCCGCTCGATCCCGCCGCGCCAGAATGCGCGCAGGTTGTCGCCGTTGCGCGCGTAGTCCCAGGGGCCGCCGGTAACCCCGGTCTCGCCATCGCGATGCCACTCGTCGTGCGCGCGGGTCATGGGTTCGTGATGGGAGGTGCCCATCACCACGCCCATTTCGTCGGCCAATATCTTGTTGCGCGGATCATCGTCGTTGAAGGCATGCGGCGGCCACATCGCCGGCCACAAGGTGTTGCCCTTCAGGCGCAGCAACAAGTCGAAGACATGGCTGTACATCTCTGCGTTCAAGCCGCCGAAGCGGGTCTTCGCCCAGGTACTGAAGGCGGGCGCCTCGTCGTTGATGAAGAAGCCGCGGTACTTCACCGCTGGCTGGTCCTGGCGCGTGCCTGCGCTGATGTTCAGCGTGTCGCGCTGCACCACCGGCACGTCGGCAAACCAATGCCAGGGCGACACGCCGATCTTCGCCGAGAGGTCGTACAGGCCGAAGACCGCGCCACGGCGGTCGGCCCCAACGATCACCAAAGCGCGCGGCACACCGGGCAATGGCCGCTCGACGACCGCCTGGCGAAAGCCCTCCCAGGTGCCGGCCAACCCGGTGACATCGAGCTTGCGCTCGCGCACCAGCCTGTCGATGGTGGCGCTTTGACCAAGCACGCCGATGATCACGGCGGGCCCGTGCAGTTGCGGCAGCGCCTGCGGCCGGAGCGGCGCGCGCCCGGAGACCCGCTGCAGATCGGTGGCAAACCCGTCGGCCGCATGGCGCACCGCGGCGTCGGCGTCCGCCTCTACCCACACCGCGCTGACCTGGGTCGGCGAGATCAAGGTGAAGCTGCCCGGCGTGGCCTGTTCGCATACCGACACCGGCGCCGAGCACGCCCAGGCTGCATTGCTTGCCAGCAGCGAAACACACAACGCCAGGGCCGTCGCGGCGCGATGGGAAAGGGTCCGCATCTACAGTTCCAGTCTCGCGCCCATGGTAGCGCTATCATCAGCGTAGCCGACCGCGCTTCGGCAGTAACGCCGCAGCGCAGCGTTCGCTGTCCCTGGCATGGCCGGATGTTCGTTCTTGCCCTAGACTGCCCCGCTTTCCGCTCCGCGCTGTGCCGATGAACCTGCCGTCCTTGCCGCACGCCGCCCGCATCTGGCTGGGCATCGAGCGCAATACCACCAGCCACGCCGAAAAGTGTGTGTCTGCCCTCGGGGCATTCCTGGGTATCGCGGCGGTGTACGCGGTGATCCACCATGTATTCCCACAGGGCGTGGCCGGCACCGGGCCTGCCGGCGCGATCATGCTGGCCTCGCTCGGTGCTTCGGCGGTGCTGCTGTTCGCCGTGCCGCATGGCGCGCTGTCGCAGCCATGGGCGGTGGTCGGCGGCCATCTGATATCGGCGGCGATTGGCGTGGCCTGCCAGAAACTGCTTCCGGAGCAAACCTGGACACCGGCGCTGGCGGTCGGCCTGGCGGTGGGCGCGATGTACTACCTGCGCTGCATCCATCCCCCTGGCGGCGCTACCGCGCTGGCCGCGGTGATCGGCAGCGAAGAATTGCACGCGCTGGGCTTCCACTATTTGATCGAGCCTGTCGGCGTCAGCGTGGCTGCGATCATGGTGGTCGCCGTGGCGTTCAACGCGCTGTTTCCCTGGCGCCGCTACCCGGTGCACCTGCATCGACGTCGCACCGCAGTGGCGGTCCCCGCGGCGGAGCGGCGCTTCGACCTGACCCAGGAAGATTTCTCGGCGGCGATGGAAGAACTCAATTCCTACGTCGACATCACCGAGGAGAACCTGACCGAGCTGCTTGAACTGGCCAAACGCCACGCCGAGCGCAACATCGTGCACCCGCAGGAGATCTTGCCGGGGCATCGCTACAGCAATGGCCGCCTGGGCAAGGCCTGGAGCGTGCGCGAGGTGCTGGGCGTGGGTGCCAGCCCCTCTGCGTGGGTCGACTACCGTGTGGTGGCCGGAGAAGGCGCGGGCCAGCCTGGGCAGGATACCTACGAAGCGTTTCGTCAGTGGGCGCGGTTCGAGGTGCGGCTGGGCAACGGCCGCTGGGTCAAGTAGCCGCGTTCAAGGCGGCGCGCGCCGGGAAGCATGGCTGGCGACCATCACCCAGCCCTGTGACCTGCGCACGTAGGTGTCGGTGAACTGGAAATCCAGTGCATAGGGCTGGCCTTCGGCACGGCCCTCGACATGCGTGATCCCGGTCACCACGGCCGCGTCGCCGTACAGGCGAACCTGGCTGTCGCGATTGCGGAATACCGAATAGCGCGTGCCACCACGCAGATCGGCGACTTCGTCGGCTCGGGTGGTCAGCTTGCCGGTGGAACCGATCAGGGTGAAGGACGGGTCGAGGTGTCGTTCCAACCCGTCGGCATCGGCCCGTTCGTAGGCGGCGCAGATGTCGCGCTCGGCCTGGTGGATGGCGGCGATGTCGGCGCTGGCGCTGGCGAGCGCTGCCGTCGGTAGCAACGCAAGCAACAGCACAAGAAGGCAGAACGCTTTCATGGGAGCCATCCGTATCGCCAAGGCCGCAGCCTGGCCCGCGTCCGGCCTGCTGTAAACCTGCGTTGCAACAAGCCCGTTCCGGGGCGACCGCCAGGCACCCGCGCAGCGGGGTTCAGCCTGGCCGCGCCTGCCGGTTCGGCTCGCCGCGCTAGACCGCGCTCGGGCCCACGGCCGGGCGCCAGCCAAGCAGCCGTGCCGGCATCAACAAGAGCGCCTGCAGGAATGCGAACAGCGCGTGAAAGGTGATCCCGAGCAGCCGGAACGGCAGCGACAGCAACCACACGAACGGCCAAGCCACCAGGACCAGCAGCGCCAGGGGCCAGCACAGGACGAACAACAGGCACCACCCCACCACTGCCAACAAGGTCTTCATCCACCTCTCCTGGCGCGGCCATCGCGCCTGACCAGGGCCAGCGTCGGCCGCGCTGGCCACCATGCGCAAGCAGGATGCGACGAAGGGCCTCCCTAGCGGTGCGAAGCTGGGCTGGCACGCAACCAATGATGGTCAGCGCCGGCTCGTCGTGTCTAAATAGCGCCCAAGCCAGCTTGACGCACTTCGTGCGCCGCGAGGC
>DATLJF010000011.1:0-2021 GCA_035539015.1 Stenotrophomonas sp.
CAGATCAACACCGAAGCCCCCGGTTATTCACCGCTGGAAGCCGAGCAAAGGGTCACCTTCCCGGTGGAGACCGCATTGGCCGGACTGGCGAAGCTGGAGTACACCCGCTCCCTCTCGCGCTATGGCTTGTCGCAGGTCACCGTCGTGTTCGAAGATGGAACCGACATCTACTTCGCGCGCCAACAAGTGGCAGAACGCCTGCAGCAGGCCGCTGCAGCGCTGCCCCCAGGGTTGGAGCCGACGTTGGGACCGGTAGCGACAGGTCTGGGCGAGATCTTCATGTACACCGTCGAGGCCGAGCCCGGCGCCGAGGGCACCTGGACGCCCACCGCCTTGCGCACGCTGCAGGACTGGGTGGTGCGGCCGCAGCTGCGGCACCTCAAGGGAGTCACCGAGGTCAACACCGTTGGCGGCCATGTACGCCAGTTCCACATCACCCCGGACCCCGCCAAGCTGCAGGCCCATGGGCTGACCCTGCAGGATGTCCTGGATGCGGTGGCACGCAGCAATGCCAACGTCGGCGCCGGCTACATCGAGCGCGCAGGCGAACAGTATCTGATCCGGGTTCCGGGCCAGGTGGCCGATATCGCCGGGCTAGGCAAGATCGTCGTCGCCACACGCGAGGGCCTGCCCATGCGCGTGGCCGACCTGGCGGAGGTGATGGAGGGCAGCGAACTGCGCACCGGCGCGGCGACCAAGGATGGCAAGGAAGTCGTCCTGGGCACCGCCATCATGCTGATGGGCGAGAACAGCCGCGAGGTGGCGCAGCGCACGGCGGCCAAGCTCGAGGACATCAACCGCGCGCTTCCCGCGGGCGTGCGAGCGCACCCGGTCTACGACCGCACCGAACTGGTCGAGCGCACCATCCAGACCGTGCGCAAGAACCTGCTCGAAGGCGCCCTGCTGGTCATCGCGGTGCTGTTCCTGTTGCTCGGCAACCTGCGCGCGGCGCTGATCACCGCGGCAGTGATTCCCTTGAGCCTGCTGCTGACGATCAGCGGGATGGTCCATAACCGAGTATCGGCCAATCTGATGAGCCTGGGCGCGCTGGACTTCGGTCTGATCGTAGATGGCGCGGTGATCATCGTGGAGAACTGCCTGCGCCGCTTCGGCGAACGCCAGCACGCACTCGGCCGCTTGCTGTCGCGCGATGAGCGCTTCGAACTGGCTGCCAGTGCCAGCGCCGAAGTGATCAAGCCAAGCCTGTTCGGACTGTTCATCATCGCCGCGGTGTATATCCCGATCTTCGCGCTGACCGGCGTGGAAGGAAAGATGTTCCATCCCATGGCGTTGACCGTCGTCATCGCCTTGAGCGGCGCGATGGCATTGTCGTTGACCTTCGTGCCCGCGGCGGTGGCCCAGTTCGTCACCGGCAAGGTGTCCGAGCAGCAGACGCGGGTCATGCGCTCGGTCAGCCGCTTCTACGCCCCACTGCTGGAACGGGCGATGCGTGCGCGCAAACAGGTGGTAGCGCTTGCTGTGGCGCTGGCGGTCATTTCTGGCT
The DNA here is from genome assembly GCA_035539015.1 of Stenotrophomonas sp. Taxonomy (GTDB): domain Bacteria; phylum Pseudomonadota; class Gammaproteobacteria; order Xanthomonadales; family Xanthomonadaceae; genus Stenotrophomonas_A. Next base: position 1,505 of record DATLJF010000011.1, read on the forward strand.
TGCTTGCCAGTCGCCTGGGGACCGAGTTCATCCCGCAGCTGGATGAAGGCGATATCGCCCTGCATGCCCTACGCATTCCCGGCACCAGCCTGAGCCAGGCCATCGGTATGCAGCGGCAACTGGAAGCGCGCATCAAGCAGTTCCCGGAAGTGGACACCGTGGTGACCAAGATCGGCACCGCCGAGGTCGCGACCGACCCGATGCCGCCCTCGGTGGCCGACACCTTCGTGATGCTGAAGGATCGCGAGGATTGGCCAAACCCGCGCAAACCCAAGGCCGCCCTGGTCGCCGAACTTGAAACCGCGGTGCGGACCCTGCCCGGCAACAACTACGAGTTCACCCAGCCCGTGCAGATGCGCATGAACGAGCTGATTGCCGGCGTTCGTGCCGAGGTCGCGGTCAAGCTGTACGGCGACGACCTGGAGCAGCTGGCCGCCATCGGCGAGCAGATCCAGACACTGGCCAGCGGCATCAATGGCAGTGCCGACGTCAAGCTCGAACAGGTCACCGGCCTGCC
>DATLJF010000012.1:0-8887 GCA_035539015.1 Stenotrophomonas sp.
CGACGGCGTCAGCACGGGCCCCTCTGGCCATCGCAACGCCGGCCCGGCCGGCCGCGGCAATGCCGGTCCTGGCGCGCGTGGCAACCAGGCGCCGCGTCCTTACGGCAACAGCAAGCCGGCCGGTGCCCGCGGCAATGCCGCCAGGCCGCAGGGCCAGGGCCAGGGGCAAGGTCAGGGCCAGGGTCGCTCACCCGGCAAGCATCCTTACGGCCACCCGGGCAACGCGCCGAGCTTCCCCTCCGACCACGCCAATCCGGGATTCAGCCCTTACGGCCAGGCACGTCCGGCGACCGCACGCCCCGGCCAGTCCAATCGCGGCCCGCGTCCGGGCAATAACGGTCCACGTCCGGGTGGCGGCAATCGCCCGGGCGGCAATCGGCCCGGTGGCAATCGCCCCGGCGGCGGTGGCAATCGCGGTCCGCGCGGCGCCTGAGTCGCGCTAAATCGAACCAGGGCGCCGCACGGCGCCCTGGTTTTTTCCGGCGGTTTCTTCAGCGCGCGTGCTGCGGCACAGCAAGAAAACGGCCTGGTGCACACAATCGCCCGTGGTGCCGGATCTGGCGCGCTCGCACCGAAGCGGCGATTTGCGGGGAAAAAGCCGCTATTCCGTCCACCGACAAGCCTGGTGCCGCAGGTCATGACGTCGCGCCGTCGCTGCATCTGTGAGCGCTCGCATATCCTGTTCGCCCGTCCTGGCGTGTGCGACCTTCGTGAAAGAACAGAACCGGATCCGGATCGAAGACGTCGCCGCCGCCGCGGGGGTCTCGATGAAGACGGTCTCGCGCGTTTTCAATTACGAGCCCAATGTGCGCCCGGACACGCGCGAAAAGGTCGAGCAAGCCGCGCGCGCGCTCAACTACCGGCCCAATCCCTCGGCCCGCAGCCTGGCTTCCAACCGCTCCTATCTGATCGCGTTGCTGTACGACAATCCGTCGTCGAACTACATCATGGAGATCATCGGCGGCGTGCTCGATGCCTGCCGTTCGCGCCACTACAGCATGATGCTGCAGCCCATGGACGGCAGCACCGAAGCCGACCGTGGCGGCTACCGTGCCCAGGTCGAAAGCGTGCTGGAACAATACCGGCCCGACGGCATGATCCTGACCCCGCCGATCACCGACGACGACACCCTGCTGGACTGGCTGCAATCCCAGCGCATGCCGTATGCCTCGATCTCGCCGCGCCGGCGCATCGGCCAGATCGGCGCCACCCTGGACGAACGCGAAGCGGCCGCCGAACTGGTCGGCCATGTCGCCACGTTGGGCCACACCCGCATCGGCCATATCACCGGCCATCGCTCGCATGGCGCACGCGCCTGGCGCCTGGACGGCTATCGCGACGCCTTGCAGCGGGCCGGCCTGCCCTACGACCCGGCGCTGGTGATCGAAGGCGAGTTCTCCTTCGATTCGGGCATCGAAGGCGGGCGCGCCTTGCTTGACCTGCCCGAGCCGCCCACGGCGATCTTCGCCGCCAACGACGACACCGCCGCCGGCGTGATCTACGAAGCCGAGGAGCGCGGACTGCGGATTCCGCGCGACCTGTCGGTATTCGGCTTCGACGATATGCCGATGGCCCGGCAGATCTGGCCGAGCCTGACGACCGTGCGCCAGCCCAGCCACGAGATGGGCCGCATCGCCGCCGAACAGCTGTTGGCGCACATCGGCGACCCGCTGCGCGGCGAACTGGTCAAGGTGCCGTATGAAATGCGGCTGCGGCGCTCGACCGGGGCGTGGCCTTTCAGCGCCGTGTAATCACGAAATTGCCGAAGCCCACGCCGATGTCCCAGCCTTCGCCAGTGCCGGCCAGCGCGAGCGAGATGTCGCCCTTGGTCACCACCTGGGCGTTGCTCGACTTGACCGCGCCGGCATGCGCCTCGGCACCGCCATAGGTGCCGAATAGATCGTTGACGCTGTAGGCACCGGTAAAGCTGCCCTTGCCGTCGACGATCTTCGACTTGCCCACGGTCAGGCCGCCGCCCTTGGCGCTGATCGTCACCGGGATGCTGGCGCCATTGCTGCAGGTGATGGTGCCGGTGCCCTTGGCGGTCTTGTAGAACACCGACCACCCGGACAAGTTGAAACGCAGGGTGCATTCGAGGTTGCCGGCGGCATGCGCGGCCGGCGCCAGGGCGCCGCCTGCGGCAAGCACGGCCAGCAGGGTCAAGGACTTGAACATGCGGAAGAATCCTGAAAGGAGAACGCCGCCGAGGTTAGCAGTGCGCCCCGCCCGGCGGGCAGCATCGCCAGCACCGGCGTTCAGCCCACGCTGCGCTCATGGCGCCGCGTTGACCCCACCCAGCTCGAACGCATCGGCATCGAGCATGGCCGGGAAGCGCGCACGATGTTCGGCCAGGGCGGCAGCCGAGATCGTGGTGGTGGCAACCTGTTCGCGCTCGCGGATTTCCAGCTGCGGCTGGCCGAGGAAATCGATCACCGCGCTGTCGCCGGCATAGTGCAGGCCGGCGCCATCCACGCCCACCCGGTTGACGGCCGCCACGAAGCACAAATTCTCGATCGCGCGGGCCCTGAGCAACGTGCGCCAGGCATAGGCGCGGGCCGAAGGCCAGTTGGCCACGAACAGCTGCAGGTCGAAATCGAGCTGGCCTGGCCGTTCCACGTCATAGCGATTGCGGCAGAACACCGGGAAGCGCAGGTCGTAGCAAACCTGCGGATTGATCCGCCAGCCCTTCCACTCCACCGTCAGGCGTTCGCGGCCGGCGGCATAGCGCTGGTGCTCGTTGGCGTAGCGGAACAAATGACGCTTGTCGTAGTACTGCAGGCCGCCCTCGGGGGTGGCGAACAGCAGGCGGTTGAACACGCCCTGGTCGGTGCGCAGCTGCACGCTGCCGGTGACTGCCGCGCCCAGGCGCGCGGCCTGCTCGCCGATCCAGGCGACGGTTGCCCCGTCCATGCCTTCTGCCTGGTCGATGGCCTCGTTGGAAAAGCCGCTGGTGAAGGTTTCCGGCAGCACCACCAGATCGGTGCTGCCGGCCAGTGGCGCCAGCAGCGCACCGTAGTGCGCACGATTGCCGGCCGGATCATGCCAGCGGGTGTCGCCTTGGACCAGGGAAATGCGCAGGTCTTGCATCGGAACTCCAGGAGAGTCGTTCTTGTAGGAGCGGCTTCAGCCGCGAGCTCTTCGCGAAACGCTCGCGGCTGAAGCCGCTCCTACAAGGGGGAGCGGGTTACAGCTTCTGCAACCGTTCGATCGCCGCATCCAGCGTGGCTTCGTTCTTGGCGAAACACAACCGCGCCAGACGCTGGCCCTGCGGCGGCGCCTCGTAGAACGGCGACAGCGGGATCGCCGCCACGCCATGTTCGATGGTCAGCCACTTCACGAACTCATGGTCCGGCAAGTCGCTGACGGCCGAATAATCGACAAGCTGGAAATAGCCGCCCGGCACCGGCAGCGGCTTGAGCCGGGTACCCAGCAGTTGCTCGCCGAAGCGGTCGCGCTTGGCCTGGTAGAACATGCCGAGCTGCTCGTCGTGCTCGGGCTGCTCGCGGATCATCTCGGCAAACGCATGCTGGGCCGGGGCGAAGCTGGCGAAAGTGTTGTACTGGTGGACCTTGCGGAACTCGGCGCTCAGCGCCGGTGGCGCGATCGCATAGCCGATCTTCCAGCCCGTGCAGTGGTAAGTCTTGCCGAAGCTGGAGACGACGAAGGCGCGCTGGCGCAGTTCGGGCCAGCGCAGCACCGACTCATGGCGGCGGCCGTCGAACACGATGTGCTCGTAGACCTCGTCGGAGATCAGGAAAATATCGGTGCCGCGCAGCACATCGGCCAGCGCGCGCATGTCATCAGCCGAGAACATCGCCCCGGAAGGATTGTGCGGACTGTTGATCATCAGCAAACGCGTGCGCGGCGTGATCGCCGCCTGCACCTTGGCCCAGTCCACCGCGAACGTCCGCGGGTCGAGGGCCACATGCACCGCGCGCGCGCCGGCCAGATCGATGGCCGGCTCATAGCAATCGTAGGCCGGGTCGAGCACGATCACTTCTTCACCGGCCCGCACCACGCTGTGGATCGCGTTGAAGATCGCCTCCGTCGCGCCGCTGGTGACCGTGACCTCGGTGTCCGCATCCACCTGCGCGCCATAGCAGCGCAGCGCCTTGCCGGCGATGGCCTGGCGCAACGGCGCGGCCCCGGTCATCGGCGGGTACTGGTTGTGGCCCTCGCGCATCGCCCGATCCAGCGCCTCGACCAAGCGCGCCGGCACCGCGAAATCGGGGAAGCCCTGGCCCAGATTCACCGCCTGGTGCTCGGCCGCCAGCTGCGACATCACGGTGAAGATAGTGGTGCCCACTTTGGGCAGCTTGGTGGCAGGCACGGACATGCGGCGCGGATCCGGAAACTCAAGGACGCAGGAGTTTAGCAGCCACCTCGCAGCCGCCCTTATGGCGAATCGCCCTGAGGCCGACCGGCCGGCTTCGGCTTCGGCTCTTGCCCTTTCTCTCACCTCCACCGAGGGATTGTCGGGGGCGGCTGGGCGTATGCCGGGGTGGGGGCGTTGGCGGCATGGATGCCGCCAGACGAGCCACGCACGGATGCAGCCCTTGGCGTCCCCCACCCCGGCATACCCCCAGCCGCCGCGCGATAGCAACAAAGCGGCTACGACCTAAAGCAGCCGCAAACCGAAACCCCAACCCGCCAGATACAATCCCATCGATGACCGACACCCCGCATGCCGCGCCGCCCCTGCTGGCCGCGCAGGCCCTGAGCTACAGCCGCAACGAAGAACCGGTATTCGGGCCGATCGACCTGCGGGTAGACGCTGGCGAAGCACTGCTGGTCCAGGGCGACAACGGCGCCGGCAAGACCACCCTGCTGCGCGTACTGGCCGGCCTGTTGCGCGCCGACGGCGGCAGCATCGAGATCGACGGCCGCCCCGCCCGGCGCGTGGAACGTTCGCATTTCATCGCCTATCTCGGCCACCTGCCCGCGCTCAAGGCCGACCTCACCACATTGGAAAACCTCAACTTCCTGTGTGGCCTGCAAGGCCGCCGCGCGCGCCAGATGCCCGGCAACGCGTTGGCCATCGCCGGACTGGCGGGTTACGAAGACACCCTGGTGCGGCAACTGTCGGCAGGCCAAAAGAAGCGACTCGGCCTGGCCCGGCTGTGGCTGTCGCCGGCGCCGCTGTGGCTGCTCGACGAGCCGTACGCCAACCTCGACCTCGATGGCATCAACCTGGTCAACCGCATGATCTCGGCCCACCTGCGCGGCGGCGGTGCCGCCCTGGTCACCACCCACGGCGCCTATGCCGCCCCCCCCGTGCGTACGCGCATGCTCACCCTGGGCAAGCCGGCATGAGCACCCCGCCGCCCCTGCCCTCGCTCTGGCAAGCCTCGCGCGCCTTGATGCTGCGCGACCTGCGGCTGTTGTGGCGCCGCCGCGGCGACGCCCTGCAACCGGCACTGTTCGCACTGTTGATCGTGGTGCTGTTCGCGCTGGCCCTGGGTGGACGCGCCGAGACCTTGTCGCTGGTGGCGCCGGCGGTGATGTGGCTGGCCGTGCTGCTGGCCGGCCTGCTGTCGCTGGATTCGCTGTTCCGTGGCGATGCCGACGATGGCTCACTCGAACAATGGCTGCTGGCGCCGGTGCCGCTGGCCTGGCTGGTGTTGGTGCGGGTGTTGCTGCATTGGCTGGTCACCGCGCTGCCGCTGATCGTGGCCACGCCGTTGCTGGGCGAATTGCTGCACCTGCGACATGACCAACTGCCCCTGCTGCTGGCATCGTTGCTGCTGGGAACGCCGCTGCTCAGCCTGCTCGGCGCGGTGGTGGCGGCACTGACGGTGAACATGAAACGCTCTGGTATTCTCGTTGCGCTGCTGGCGTTGCCGCTGTACGTGCCGGTGCTGGTGTTTGGTGCGGGTAGCGTGGCGGCGGGCGTACAGGGGTTGGACCCGGGTGCACCGCTGCTGCTGCTCGGCGCCGGACTGGTGGTCGGCGTGGTGCTGGCGCCGCTGGCCGCCGCCGCGGCGATCCGGATTTCCTTGAGCTGACCTGTTTAGATTGTCTTGCGTAGCACGCCGAAGACCTGGCACCGGGAGCCACCGCCACCGCATGAATCGCATCGTTCGCTGGTTCCACCAACTCGGTTCGCCGCCGGTATTTGATCGTTTCGCCGCCCGCTGGGCGCCGTGGTGCCTGGCCGCTGGCGCGGTGTTGCTGGCCCTGGGCCTGTGGCAGGCGCTGTTCGTGGTGCCGGCCGACTACCAACAGGGCGACAGCTTCCGCATCCTCTACATCCACGTGCCCAGCGCCTGGATGAGCCTGTTCGTGTTCGCGCTGATGGCGTTGTACTCGGCCATTGCGCTGGTGTGGCGGATCAAGTTGTGCGAAATCCTGGCGATGGCCTGCGCGCCCATCGGTGCCGCCTTCACCGTGATCACCCTGGTGACCGGCAGCATCTGGGGCAAGCCCATGTGGGGCGCGTGGTGGGACTGGGACCCGCGCCTGACCACTGAACTGATCCTGCTGTTTTTGTATATCGGCGTCATTGGCCTGTACCAGGTCATCGACGACCACCGCAACGCGGCGCGCGCCGCCGGCCTGCTTGCCGTGGTCGGCGTGGCCCTGCTGCCGGTGATCCGCTACTCGGTGGTGTGGTGGAACTCGCTGCACCAGGGCCAGAGCATCCGCCTGCTCGGCGAATCGAGCATCGACGGCTCCATGCTGCTGCCGCTATGGCTGATGGTGGCCGCGACCAAGTTCTGGTTCGCCGGCTCGTTGCTGTGGCGCGCCCGTGCCGACAACTTGCGGCGCGAAAGCGGCAAGGAGTGGGTGCTGCGGCTGGCCGAAGCGGAGAAGCCGACATGAATTATCTCGGCTACGTCATCGCCGCCTACGCGGTATTCATCGGCGTATTGCTGTGGGACGTGCTGGCCGCGCGCTGGCAGGTACGCCGCGCCCTGCGCCAGGCGCGCGCGCGGCGCCAGCGCCAGCGCGACCGCGACCGCGCCGGGTCCGGCCCGGTGGCCGAAGCGGAGCTGCTGCGTTGAACCCGACCCGACGCCGCCGGCTGTGGTGGGTGCTGGCCCTGGTGCTGGCCGGTGGCTTGGCGACCACCCTGGTCGCGCTGGCACTGCAGCGCAATGTCGCCTATCTCTATACGCCGTCGGAAGTCCTGCACGGTGATGCTGGCGCGCACGCGCGCTTCCGCCTGGGCGGGATGGTCGAGAAGGGATCGTTCCAGCGCGCCACCGGTTCACTGCAGGCGCATTTCCGTGTCACCGATGGCGACGCCCAACTACCGGTGAGCTACGACAAGATCCTGCCGGACCTGTTCCGCGAAGGCCAGGCGGTCATTGCCACCGGGCGCATGCAGGGCGGCGTGTTCGTGGCCGAGGAAGTGCTGGCCAAGCACGATGAGAACTACATGCCCAAGGAAGTAGCCGACAAGATGGGCGCGGCCCACCGCAAGCACGACGTGGCGGCCCCGCAGTGAGGGTCGTTGTGGTGGGAAGGGATGCATCCCCGACGCGGTCGGCCATCGGGAACCATTGCTGATGCTGCCCGAACTCGGCCAGATCCTGCTCATCCTCGCCCTGCTGGTGGCCATGTTGCAGGCCGTGGTGCCGTTGGCCGGCGCACAGCGCGGCCACCTGCCCTGGATGGCCGTGGCACGGCCGGCGGCGCTGGCCCAGCTGGCCCTGGTCGGCGGCGCCTTCGCCCTGCTCACCTGGGCGTTCGTGCAGCAGGATTTCTCGGTGGCCTACGTTGCCGAGAATTCCAATTCGCTGCTGCCACCGATCTATCGCTATTCGGCAGTGTGGGGCGCGCACGAAGGCTCGCTGCTGTTGTGGACGCTGGTGCTGGCGCTGTGGAGCGCGGCAGTGGCGCTGTGCTCGCGGCACCTGCCGGCGGTGGTGGTGGCGCGCGTGCTCGGGGTGATGGCACTGATCAGCCTGGGCTTCCTTGCCTTCCTGTTGTTTACCTCCAACCCGTTCGCGCGGCTGTTGCCCGCGGCGGCCGAAGGCGGCGACCTCAATCCGCTGCTGCAGGATCCCGGGCTGATCATCCATCCGCCGATGCTCTACGCCGGTTATGTCGGCTTCGCGGTGCCGTTCGCTTTCGCCATCGCCGCGCTGCTCGAAGGCCGGCTGGATGCGCGCTGGTTGCGCTGGTCGCGGCCGTGGACCAATGTCGCCTGGGCCCTGCTCACCCTCGGCATCGCGCTTGGCAGCTGGTGGGCCTACTACGAGCTGGGCTGGGGCGGCTGGTGGTTCTGGGATCCGGTCGAAAATGCCAGCTTCATGCCCTGGCTGGCCGGCGCGGCGTTGCTGCATTCGCAGGCGGTCACCGAAAAGCGCGGCAGCTTCGGCGGCTGGACGCTGCTGCTGGCCATCGCCGCCTTCTCGCTCTCGCTACTGGGCGCCTTCCTGGTGCGCTCGGGCGTGTTGACCAGCGTCCACTCGTTCGCCGCCGATCCCTCGCGCGGCTTGTTCATCCTGATTTTCCTGGCCCTGGTCATCGGTGGCTCGCTGCTGCTGTACGCGTGGCGCGCGCCGGCATTGGCACCCACGCCGGATGACCCGCGGCGCGGTTTTGCCGCCAGCTCGCGCGAAACCCTGCTGCTGGCCAACAACCTGCTGCTGGCCTGCGCCTGCGCGATGGTGCTGCTCGGCACGCTGTACCCGCTGCTGGCCGACGCCCTCGGGCTCGGCAAGTTGTCGGTCGGCCCGCCCTACTTCGGCACCTTGTTCCTGCTGCTGATGGCGCCGTTGGTGATCCTGTTGCCGTTCGGTCCACTGACTCGCTGGCAGCGCGACCAGCCTTCGCGCCTGCTGGCCTTGCTGCTGCCCTGGGCGGTGTTGGCGGTGCTCGCCGGAGCACTGGCCTGGGCCTGTGCGCCGCAGGGCCGGGTCAAGGCCGCGTTGGGCGT
>DATLJF010000013.1:0-3251 GCA_035539015.1 Stenotrophomonas sp.
CGCGGCGTGCACGGGCGCAGGCCGAATTCGCGCAGCGCCAGGTGACCGACGTTCTGCGGGTGGAAGCCGTCCACGTCCTTGCGCGGGTCGATGCGCTGGATCAACCGGTGCGAGTCCGGGATGCCAGGCAACGGCAGCTGGATCAGGATGCCGTGGATCTTCGGGTCGGCGTTGAGCTGGTCGATCAACGCACTCAATTCGGCCTCGCTGGTGCCGGCCGGCAGGTCGTAGTCGAAGGCTTCGATGCCGACCTTCTCGGCGGCACGGCGCTTGTTGCGCACGTACACCGCCGAGGCCGGGTCACCGCCAACCAGCACCACCGCCAGGCCCGGTCGTGACTTGCCGGCGGCCACGCGCGCATCGACACGGGTCTTGAGCTCGTCGAGCAATTCCTCGGCGATGCGCCGACCGTCGAGGATGCGGGCCGGGAACTCGGTGGCGGACGCGGAAGCGGTCATGGGCGGCGGTGTAAAGTCGGGGGCCGCTATTGTCCCCGATTCCGCCATGAACGACACCACCGCCCTCCAAGCCGCCGCCTTCCGCCGCCTGTTGCGCCACTTGAACGAAGAACGCACCGACGTGCAGAACATCGACCTGATGATCCTGGCCGGGTTCTGCCGCAATTGCCTGGCCGACTGGTACCGCGAGGCGGCGCTGGAAAGCGGCCAGGACATGGACAAGGCACAGGCGCGCGAGGCGATCTACGGCATGCCGTTCGAGCAATGGAAGCAGCTGCACCAGCGCGAGGCGACGCCCGAGCAGCTGGCTGCTTTCGACCAGGCGCAGCGGCGCACGCACCCGACCTGAGCGCCTTGCTCAGCCGGTGGGGCCATCCTCGGCCGTGTCGACCGGGACCTGATCCGGGTTGAGCGTGCGGCTGCGCCGCTTCGGCGGCGTGAACGGGGTCGGCTTGGGCGCACCCGGCTGGTTGCCGTACATCATCCGCGCACCGTCCATCAGGTTGCCGCCGGCCATTTCCAGTTCGAAGCGTTCGGCATCACGGCGGCGGATCTCGGTGGCGATCAGCGCGGCATCGTCTTCGGATACGCCCAACTCGACCAGCGCGGCACTGCCGAACTGCACGGCCGACTCGAAGGTCTCGCGGATCTGGAAGTCGACGCCCGCATGGATCAGGCCCAGCGAGTGTTCACGGTCATAGGAGCGCACCAGCAAGCGCGCCTGCGGGAACTCGTCGCGCACCAGTTCGACGATCCGGTCGGTGGCTTCTTTGCGATCGGTGCACACCGCGATCGCGCGGGCGGTGCCGGCACCGGAGGCGCGCAGCACGTCGAGCCGGGTGCCATCGCCGTAGTAGATCTTGAAGCCGAACTCTTCGGCGCTGCGGATCATCTCGATGTCGTTGTCGATGATGGTCACATCCACGTCGCGCGCCAACAGCGACTGGCTGGCGACCTGGCCAAAGCGGCCAAAGCCGATCACCAGGACGCTGGCGGTCTGCCCATCGGCCGCCTCCACGCCCTCCAGCGAGGGCGCCAGCACGGGCGTGAGCCGCCGCTGCAGCAACACGAACAACGGCGTCAGCGCCATCGACAGCACCACGATCGCGGTCAGGCTGGCATTGACCCGCGCCTGGATGACGCCACCGGCCGCGGCGGCCGAGAACAGCACGAACGCGAACTCACCGCCCTGCGCCATCAGCACGCCGCGGTCCAGCGCCTGGCGATGGTCGCTGCCGTTGACGCGCGCCACCAGGTAGATGCACAGCGCCTTGCCCAGCATCAGCGTGAGTACGCCCAGCACGATGAAGCGCCAGTCCTCCACCACCACCGACAGATCCAGGGCCATGCCGACGCCGAGGAAGAACAGGCCCAGCAGAATCCCGCGGAACGGTTCGATGTCCGCCTCGATCTGGTGCCGGAACGTCGACTCGGACAACAGCACGCCGGCCAGGAACGCGCCCATCGCCATCGACAACCCGCCCAACTGCATCAGCAGCGCCGCACCCAGCACCACCAACAGCGCCGCGGCGGTCATGACCTCGCGCGCGCCGGCCTGGGCCAGCACCCGGAAAAATGGATTGAGCAACCAGCGCCCGGCCGCCAACAAGCCAACGAAGCACGCCGCGCCAATGCCGATCGCCTTCCAGCGCTCGGCCGGCGGCACTTCCATTCCGGCCGGTGCCATCAACGCGACCACCGCCAGCAGCGGCACGATCAGCAAATCCTCGAACAACAAGATCGAGACGATCTTCTGCCCGCTCGGCAAGGTCAGGTCGCCGCGTTCGGACAACAGCTGCATCACCACCGCAGTCGAGGTGAGCACGAAGCCCGCCGCACCGATGAACGCCACCGGCAATGACAGGCCCAGCACGCTGATGCCGAGCAAGGTCAGGCCGGCGCCACAGGCGACGATCTGCAGGGTGCCCAGGCCGAATATTTCCTTGCGCAGGCTCCACAGGTGCGAGGGCCGCATCTCCAGGCCAATGACGAACAGGAACATCACCACGCCGAGCTCGGCGACATGCAGGATCGCCTGCGGCTCGTTGAACCAGCCCAGCCCGAAGGGACCGATGGCCAGCCCGGCGGCCAGGTAGCCCAGGACCGAACCCAGGCCAAGGCGACGGAAGATCGGAATGGCGACGACGGCCGCGCCAAGAAGGGCGACGACGCTGACCAGCTGGTGGGTATCGGTGGGGGCGCTCATGCGCTGATTCTAGCCTGAGCCTGCCGAGCCACCGTCCTGCCCCGCCCTCTGCGCGACGCAAAAAAAAGGCGACGCTTTCGCGCCGCCCTTTTCATCTCGCGCGCCGATGTTGCGCTCAGGCCGGACGTTCGGCCAACGCGGCCTGCAGCACTTCGCGCGCCGGGCCCTGCAGCTTTTCATGCTCAAGCGCGAAATGAATCGTCGCTTCGATCAGCCCCAGGTGTCCGCCGCAGTCGAAGCGGCGACCCTCGAAGCGGTAGGCATCGACCTGCTCGCGCGGCAACAGCTCGGCGATCGCGTCGGTCAACTGGATCTCGCCGCCAGCGCCCGGCTTGACGTTCTCCAGCAAATCAAAGATGCGCGGACTCAGCACATAGCGGCCGACCACGGCCAGGTTGCTCGGTGCCACTTCCGGCTTGGGCTTTTCGACGATGGCGTTGATGCGGCCACGGCGGCCATCGAACGCGTCAGTGGCGACGATGCCGTAGCTGCCAGTCTTGTCGCGCGGCACGTCCTCGACGGCGATGACGCTGCCACCGGTGGTTTCAGCCACATCGGCCATCTGCTTCAGCGCGCCCGGCCCGCGG
>DATLJF010000014.1:0-3712 GCA_035539015.1 Stenotrophomonas sp.
TGCGGCGGCAAGAAGGATCTGGAGCGCGCCGAGCGCGTCCTGAAGAAGTTCGGCGCCGAGCAGACGGACAGCAACACGTCCGAAGGCGAAGGCGCGTAACCGAGCGTCCCCGCGACCCGGCCGGCTCGGGGCTGATCCACAGCGTCTCTCTTCCGCTGTGGTGAAGCCCCGACCACCGGCCACTTTTTCGAGTGCCCCATGAGCGGTTTCATCGCCAACGCCAGTCCCACCAACGCGGCCACCATCGCCAACGCACTGTTCTGGCCGGAGGTCGATCTCGATACCGTCCGCAAGCGTATGCGCCTGGACGGCAGCGTCACCGACGATCGGCTGCGCGAAGCCACCGTGGCGGCCATGTGGTTCGTCAACGATGCGCTGGCCACCTGGCGCGCGGGCCAACAGGCGGCCGGCTACGACTCGCTGGACGAAGTCCCGGGCCCGTCGATCGGCGGCGTGCCGCGCGGCGTTGCGCTGTACATGCGGGCGATTCACTGCGCGGTCGGCGCCGAGCTGGCCGAGCGCTACCGCTCATTTGATGCTACCGACAGCGCCAACCAGCGCGCCGATGACCTGACCCCATCGATCACCGAACTGCGTCGCGACCTTGCCTGGGCGTTGAGCGATCTGCAGGCCCGCCCGCGCACCACGGTGGAGCTGATCTGATGCGGGTCTACGCACAGCAGGGCGACACGGTGGATCTGCTGTGCTGGCGCCATCTGGGCAGCACCACCGGCCTGGTCGAGAAGACCCTCGAACTCAACCCTGGCCTCGCTCAGCTCGGCCTGGTGCTGCCACACGGCACCGCCGTAGATCTGCCCGAAGTCTCCTCCACCACCAACGCGGCGGCAGTGGCCACCGTGCAGCTATGGGACTGACCTGATGACCGAACCCACCTCCGTATCGAGCGGCATTGTGATCGCCACCGGCGTGGGCATTGCTTCCATCCTTCCCGGCATCGATGGCGACGCGCTGATCGGTGCCTTCGCTGGTGCCACGTTGTTCGTGGTGTCGGCCGCCAAGCTGCCGCTGTGGTTGCGCCTGGTGTACCTGGCCATCAGCGTGATCGCGGGCTACCAGGGCGCCCCCGAGGCCTTGCGTTGGCTCCCACTCAAGTCCACCGGCGTGGCCGCCTTCCTGTGCGCGGCCTGCGCCATCACGTTGACCTTGGCCCTGATCGAGCGCGCCAAGGCCATCGACCTGTCCTCGATCATCCGCCGTGGAGGTCCGCCCAGTGCATAGCCTGGTCACCATCCTGACGCTGGTGGCGTGCGTTGCCATCTGCGTGCGCCTGCTCACCTATCACCGTCCAGCCGACGCGCGGCACCGCCATGGCGCCAGCTGGTGCGCGTGGCTGCTGATCGCCAGCACCGGCGGCCAGGCGCTGCACATCCTCCTCGCCGGCGCCGCCGCCCAGGTCACCGCCTGGAACCTGGGTGTGCTGATCGTCCTCGCCGTCCTGACCTACCGCGCTCGCGGTAACGTCGCCCGCCTCATGAGGTTCAACTGATGCTGTTCACCGCCGACGAACTGGCCCGGATCATGCGCTGCCCGGCGGCGCGCGCGGTCCGCTGGCACCCGCACCTGGTCACCGCTGCCGGCCGCTTTGGGATCTTAACCCGCCGACGCGCCGCGCACTGGCTGGCGCAGGTGGGACACGAAAGCCTCAGCCTCTCGCGCGTGGAGGAGAGCCTTAGCTACAGCCGCGAGCGGTTGCTTGAGGTCTTCGGCAATGAGGTCTCGCCCGCGCAGGCCGGTCGCTTCGTGCATAACCCCGCTGCATTGGGCAACCACGTCTACGCCTTCCAGAACGGCAATGGCAGCGAGGCCAGCGGCGACGGCTTCCTGTTCCGCGGCCGCGGTCCAATGCAACACACCGGCCGCGGCAACTACCGCCACATGGGCAAGCTGATCGGCTTACCCCTGGAAGAGCAGCCCGCGCTTCTGATCGAGCTGGAGGCCGGCGCGCTGGCAGCGGCCGCCTTCTGGCAGGACGTGGGCTGCAACCAGCTGGCCGACACGAGCGATGTGCTGGGCGTTGGCCGCAAGATCAACCTCGGCACGCTGCGCACCACGCGCCTGCCCAACGGCCACGCAGACCGCGTTGCGCGCACCAAGCTGGCGCTCCAAGTGCTGGAGGTGCGTTGATGCCCTCCCCTCGCGTAATCGCCCTGATCATCGTCCTGGTGCTGCTGGCGGCCATCGGCTATGGCGCCGTGTGGCAGGAGCACCGGATCAACGTCGCGCAGCAGGAGCGTGACGACGCGCAGGCCCAGCTGCGGGACGCCCGGGCCATCGCCGACAGCGCGAAGATCACCACCCAAGTGGTGACGCAGTACGTCGATCGCGTGCAGGTCGTGCGCGAGGTCGGCGCCACCATCACCAAAGAGGTTCCTGTCTATGTCACTGCGAGAGCTGACGCTGCTTGCCCTGTCCCTGTCGGCTTTGTGCGGCTGCACGACGCAGCCGCCGAAGGCCGTGTTCCCGAGCCGGCCGCCGGAGATCCTGATGCGCCAGCCCCAGGGCTTGCGCTCTCTGCCGTCGCCGACACCGTCGCCGACAACTACACCACCTGCCACGCCAACGCCGAGCAGCTGATCGCCCTGCAGGCCTGGGTGCGGCAACACTCGCCGCCGGAGCCTTCGCCGTGAGGAAGCCGGCCGCACTGCGCGCGCACCTGGTGGCCGCCATGCCCGACCTGGCGCGTGATGCCGACCGCCTGCTGGTATTCGTGGATGCCGGCTCGATCGTGTCCACCTTTGCGCCCGGCGAATCGTTCCAGTACAGCTACACGCTGAACCTCATCGTCACCGACATGGCCGAGGATCCGGACCGGTTGATGCTCCGCTTGTCGGAGTGGATCCGCATCGAGCAACCGGATCTGATGGCCAACCCCGCCCGGCGCGAGGAGATCCGCTTCGAGGTGGATGTGCTGGCCAACGACAAGTTCGACGTGTCCATCAAGTTTCCGGCAACGGAACGGGTCATCGTTACGCGGGACGAAGAAGGCAAGGCGCAGTTCGCCAACCCACCCGAGCCCCAGATCGCGGCCGACTGGATCCCCACCGGTGGATGACCTGGCCGCCCTTGAGGCCTGGGCCGCGCCGCTGCTGCGCCGCCTTGAGCCTGGCGAGCGCCGCCGCCTGGCGCGCACTGTGGGCACCGCCCTACGCCGCTCGCAGACGCAGCGCATCGCCCGTCAGCAGAATCCCGATGGAACGCCCTATGCGCCGCGCAAGCAGCAGCTGCGCAGCAAGACCGGGCGCATCCGGCGGCTGAAGATGTTCGTCAAGTTGCGGCAGGCCAAGTACTTCAAAGTCACGGCCACTGACCAGGCGGTATCGGTGGGTTTCACTGGCCGCGTCGGGCGCATCGCCCGCGTGCACCAGGAGGGCATGATGGATTCGGTTCGCCCAGGTGGACCCCGCACGCGGTACGAGGAGCGCGTTCTGATCGGGTTTACCGCTGCTGACCGGGAGCTGGTCAAGCAGCTGTTGCTCACTCATCTGACTTGAGGCGCGCATCAGTGGCGCGCATGCGACAGACGGGACCGGCTCGACGGCATCCGCTGGCACAGTGGGAATATTCCCTACACGCTGCGAGTCATTCCCCGACAACTGCTACGTCACTGCGACTGCTACAGTTCCGCGCGAAACCGAACATGGAGTTCGGTACAGGGGACACCATGTCTGTAAACACTGTTGCCGCGCCGTCA
>DATLJF010000015.1:0-4180 GCA_035539015.1 Stenotrophomonas sp.
AGGTCAAGGGCTTCATCGCCAATGCTGTGACACACGAGCAGTACAGCGATCCGAGCGTCCCCGGTGGCGTCCAGAATGTCTATGTGACCCGTCCGGTCAATGGCGACCAGGGCACGATCAAGGGCATCGAAGTCGGCTACACCCAGTTCTTCGACTTCCTGCCGGGTTGGCTGGACGGCTTCGGCCTGCAGACCAACTACACCTACGTCGATTCGGAAGCGCCGAGCCCGAGCGCCACCGATAACGAAGGCAACGCGTTGATCGTGCCGCTGGAAGGCCTGTCCAAGAACAGCTACAACGCCATCGTCAGCTACGAGAAGGGCCGCTTCCAGAGCCGCGTCGCCTACAACTGGCGCAGCGACTGGCTGGTCACCACCGCCGGCAACGGCACTGGCGCACTGCCGGTCTACAACAAGGGCTTTGGCCAGCTTGATGCTTCGTTCCGTTTCAACATCAACGACAACTGGTCCGTGTCGCTGGACGGTACGAACCTGCTCAACACCCAGCTGGAAAGCTACACCGGCTTTGAAACCCGCTACCGCGACTTCGTGATCAACGACCGTCGCTACGGGCTGACCCTCCGGGCCAGCTACTGAACGCGCCGTAGGAAGTGCGTCTCCGATCCGGCGGCCCGCGCGCCGCCGGATCGGTGTTTTACCTCCGGTGGCCTCACCATCGGCCCTGCTAGGGGAGCCTGACCATCATGGGCAAGTGGATGCCCCGTGCCTGCCAGACTGCCACCGACGCATGCCGTGTCGTGGCCTGGGTGTGCGCCTTGTTGCTGTGTGTCGCGCCGGCCTGGGCCAGCGAAGCGGTCCCGTACCAGTGGCGCAGCGTCGCCATCGGCGGCGGCGGCTTTGTCAGCGGGCTGCTGTTCCATCCGTCCGAACGCGGCCTGCTCTACGCGCGTACCGATGTCGGCGGTGCCTATCGCTGGGATGCGGCGCAACAGCGCTGGATCGCGCTGACCGACTGGATCGGCGCCGAGGACGAGAACCTCATGGGCATCGACGGCATGGCCGTCGACCCGCAAGACCCGGGCGCGCTGTACCTGGCCGCCGGCACCTATATGCACGAACGCGCCGGCAACGCGGCAATCCTGCGTTCGCACGATCGCGGCCGCACCTTCGCGCGCACCGATCTGCCCTTCAAGCTCGGCGGCAATGAGCTGGGCCGCGGCAATGGCGAGCGCATCGCGGTCGATCCACATGATGGCCGCATCCTGTTCCTGGGCTCGCGCGATTCCGGGCTGTGGCGCAGCAGTGATCGCGGTGCGAGCTGGCAGCGCGTGGATAGTTTCCCCGCCGCGGCGACCGCGCCCGGTTCGCGCGCACGCAACCACGTCGGTCGCGAACAGAAGATCGGCATCGTCTTCATCGCCTTCGACCCGGACAGCGGTCGCAAGGGCAAGCCGACCCCACGCCTGTACGCCGGCGTCTCCACGGCCGACACCAGCCTGTTCGTCTCCGATGATGGCGGCGCCCATTGGCGCGCGGTGCCGGGGCAGCCGATCGGGCTGCGCCCCAGCCACATGGTGCGCGGTGGCGACGCCAGCTGGTACCTGACCTATGGCGACCAGCCGGGTCCGGACCTGATGGCCAACGGTGCGATCTGGAAGTACCAGCCGCGCAACGGTCGCTGGCAGGACATCAGCCCCGAGCCACAGCCGCGCGAGGGTGCCGGCTTCGGTTGGGGCGCGATCGCGGTGGACCCGGTCAACCCGCAGATCCTGCTGGCCAGCAGCTTCCGCCGCAGCCATCCGCGCGATGACCTGTTCCGCAGCCTGGATGGCGGCAGTACCTGGCGGCCGCTGTTCGAACGTTCCCAGTTCGATCACCGCAATGCGCCGTGGACCGCGCAAGCTTCGCCGCACTGGATGGCCTCGCTGGTCATCGATCCTTTCGACAGCGACCACGCGCTGTTCGTCACCGGTTACGGCATCTGGGCCTCGCGCAACCTGCGCGCCGCCGACGATGGACAGACGCCACTGCAATGGTGGTTCCAGGACACCGGCCTAGAAGAAACGGTCCCGCTGGACCTGCTCAGCCCGATGGCCGGCGCGCATTTGCTCAGCGCCCTGGGCGACATCGACGGCTTTCGCCACGATGACCTCGATCATGCGCAGATGCAGTACCAGGGCCCACGCCTGACCAATGGCGAAAGCATCGATGCCGCTGGCCAGCAGCCGCAGATCGTGGTGCGCAGCGGCACCGTGCGCAACCGCCGCAACAACGAAATTCGCGCGCAATTCTCGCGCGATGGTGGCGCCCATTGGCAGGCGTTCGCCAGCGAACCTGCCGACGGTGAGGGGGCCGGCCACCTGGCCATAGGTGCCGATGGCCGCCGCGTCATCTGGACGCCCGCAAACGGCGAACACGCCTGGGCCAGTGACGACTTTGGCGGTCGTTGGCAGGCGGTAAGCGGCGTGCCGGCCACGATCCTGATCGAATCCGATCGCGTCGATCCGCAGCGCTGGTATGGCGTGGACGCCGCCAGCGGCCGCTTCTACACCAGCACCGATGGCGGCCTGACCTTTATCGACAGCGGCCTGGACGCAGGCTTGCCGGCGCGGGTTGAACGCACCCGCCCGCAGATCCGCCCCGACCCCTGGCGGGCTGGCGTGGTCTACCTCGCCGATGCCGACGGTGGCGTGCAGCGCTGGCAGGACGGACAGCTGCACCGCCTGGCCACGCTGCAGGAAGCGCGCGCGCTGGGCCTTGGCGCACCTTCGGTTGCCGGCGCGCCGCCGGCCCTGTACCTGGCCGGCCGCATCGACGGGGTGAGCGGGGTGTTCCGCTCGCTCGACGAGGGCGCACACTGGCAGCGCATCGACGACGATGCCCACCGTTTCGGCCGCCCTTACGCCATCACCGGCGACCCGCGCCTGCCTGGCCGGGTCTACTTCGCCACCGGTGGGCGTGGCATTTTCTACGGAGATCCACGATGAACTTCCCGCTCCGCCGCTTGCTCCTGGCTGCCCTCGCGTGCACGGCCATGCCGGCCGCGGCCGCGCCACGCCTGCCGTTGCTGTTCGGCCAGGGCGCCGTGCTGCAGCGCGACCAGCCGATCCCGGTATGGGGCTGGGCCACCCCGGGCGCGAAGATCGCGGTCAGTCTGGATGGCAAACAGGCCGCCGCCACCACTGGCGCCGATGGACGCTGGCTGGCGACCCTGCCCGCGCACGCAGCGGGTGGCCCGTATGCGCTGCAGGTGCAAGGCGATGGCGCCACCCTCAAGGTGGGCGACATCCTCATCGGCGACGTCTGGCTGGCCAGCGGCCAGTCCAACATGGAATTCCCGCTGGCCAAGTCGGACGGGGGCGAGGCCGCCGCCGCGGCGGCCAACGATGCCAGGATCCGCCACTTCAAGGTGCCCAAGTCGTGGTCGGCGCAGCCGGAGGACGAACTGGCCGGCGGTAGCTGGCAGGTCGCCAACCCGCGCAACGCACCGCAGTTCTCGGCCGTGGGCTACTACTTCGCACAAGCGCTGCGCAGCAGCACCGGGGTGCCGATCGGCATCATCGACAGCACCTGGGGTGGCAGCGCGATCGAAGCCTGGATGGACGCCACCACCCAGGGCATCGACGCCGCCGCACTGGCTCGCCAGGGTGATGCGATGCGGCGCCGCGACGAGGCGGCCCTGGCCGACTCGCGCGCCCGCCTGGCGCGCTACCGCCTGCCGGAAGGGCAGAGCAGCGACAGCTGGCGCCAGGCCGACTACGACGACAGCCAGTGGGACCACATCGCGGTGCCGGCCAACTGGGAAAGCGCCGGTTATGCCGGCATGGACGGCGTGGCCTGGTACCGCACCAGCTTCACCCTGAGTGCGGCCGAGGCCAAGCAGGGCGTCACCCTCGGCGTTTCGCGCATCGACGATACCGATACCACCTATGTCAACGGCCAGGCCGTGGGCCATACCGAGAACAGCTACGACACGCTGCGTGCCTACGCGGTGCCGGCCAGCGCGCTGCATGCCGGCCGTAATGTGGTCGCGGTGCAGGTCGTCGACACCGGCGGTGGCGGCGGCATCCATGGCGAGGCCGAGGCGCTGTACGTGCAGCCCAATGGCGGTGCGCGGCGGCCGCTCGACGGCGCCTGGAAGTTCCGGCCCGAACGCGGCACCGTGTCGGCCATCGACGACAAGAACCTGCAGCCGACCCTGCTCTACAACGTCATGATCC
>DATLJF010000016.1:0-13858 GCA_035539015.1 Stenotrophomonas sp.
CTTGAACACGAAGCCGGTGAGCTTGTTCTCGGTCGCCTCGACCGGCCGGCCGGTGGTGGCGCGCGGCTGTGGCGGCGGTGCGTGTTCGATGAAGAAGTCCAGCAGCGGCTGCACGCCGAAGTTGTTCACGCCCGAACCGAAGAACACTGGCGTCTGCTTGCCGGCCAGGTAGGCCGGCGCGTCGAACGGATGGCTGGCGCCCTGCACCAGTTCCAGTTCGTCGCGCACCTGCTGCAGCAGCTCGGCGCCGATACGCTCGGCCACGCCGGGTGCATCCAGCGAGGGGAAAATGGTCGAGTCCTGCCGGGTGAAGTTGCGGCCCGGTTCGTACAGGTGCACTTCGCCGGTGATCAGGTGGACCACGCCCTTCAGGCGCTGGCCCATGCCGATCGGCCAGGTCACCGGTGCGCACTGGATGCCGAGCACGGTCTCGACCTCGTCCAGCAGGTCGATCGGGTCCTTGCCCTCGCGGTCGAGCTTGTTGATGAAGGTCATGATTGGCGTGTCGCGCAGCCGGCACACCTCCATCAGCTTGATGGTGCGCTCTTCCACGCCCTTGGCCACGTCGATCACCATCAGCGCCGAGTCCACCGCGGTCAGCACGCGGTAGGTGTCCTCGCCGAAGTCGGCGTGGCCGGGGGTGTCGAGCAGGTTGACGATCTTGCCCTCGTAGGGGAACTGCATCACCGAGGAGGTGACCGAGATGCCACGTTCCTTCTCCAGCGCCATCCAGTCGGAGGTCGCGTGGCGCGCCGCCTTGCGGCCCTTCACCGAGCCGGCCATCTGGATCGCGCCGCCGAACAGCAGCAGCTTTTCGGTCAGCGTGGTCTTGCCGGCGTCGGGGTGGGAAATAATGGCGAAGGTGCGGCGGCGCGCGGCTTCTTGGGCTACTTCGGACATGAGCGAGCGCGCCGTAAGGCGCAGCGGAAGCGATCGGAGCCGCGCATTATAGCGGCCTTGGCGCTAGCGTCAGCGCGCGCCGGGGGAGGCCGGCGGCGCGCCGTGCGGTAGCTGAAGTTCGCCCAAGGGGCCGACCATGCGGAACGGAATCCCCGCCAGCCGCAGTCCGGCGTTCACCTGCACCGCAAAGTGCAGGTGCGGCGCGGTACTCAGGCCGGTGTGCCCGGAACGGGCGATCTGCTCGCCCACCTTCACCCACTGGCCCGGGCGGACGGTGATGCCCGCCGGCGCCAGGTGCGCATAGACCGCCATGCTGCCGTCGCGGTGCAGGATCCGGACCTGGTTGGCGCCGCCGGCTGGGACGACGCGCTCCGGCCCGCCTTCGCGAAAGCCGTCTTCGACCTGCAGCACGATGCCCTCGCGCGCCGCCAGCACCGGCGTGCCTTCGGCCAGGGCGAAATCCAGGGCGTAGCGATTGGCCAGGTCATGGTGGCTGAAAGCGCCGTCGAAGCCCTGGTCGATCCGCACCGGCGCCTGTGCAAACGGCAGGCGGTACAACTGGCCATCGGGCAGGGCACGCGGATCGCCCGGGACTGCCTGCACTTCCAGGCCCAGGCCGGCCGTATCGCCCTGGATCCGGTACAGCCGCGCCACCACCCGGCGCTCGCCGGCCGCCAACACAGCCGTGGCCGGCAAGCTGGGTACCGCCTCGAAACCGACGTTGTCACGCGCAACCAGACGCACCTGCGCCGGCCCCGGCCAGGGGTTTTCCACCCAGGCCTGGAACCCGCCGCTGGCCGGCTCCAGGCGCAGCCACCCGCCTAGACCGCTGTCGTGGCTGTTCGCAGCCGCCATCGAAGGCGTCCCGTTCCAACGCAACAGGCGCTGTGCCTGCCCAGCCAGCGGCAGGACCAGGAGCACGACACTGGCAACAAAGAAAAGGAGAGGGCGCATCAATCAATTATGGATCTTCAGTTCCCAGGAGATGTGCTCCCGCCCTTGCTCTTCCCTCTCTCTCCCTTTCCCTCAGCTGCGCCCCTCCGAAGTGGGAATCCACAAGGCGCCATGCACCGGCCCGGCGGGTAGGGGCTTTAGTGGGGCATGGATGCCCCACGGCGCTGACGTCAGACACGGACGTCTGCCGACAGCGCAAAGCCCCTACCCGCCGGGCCGGTGCCCCTGCCGCAAGCCTCCGCTCCAACCGCAACGGACGCCCCCGACCCACGTCGCCAACGGTTGCAGCTGTATCTATCTCTCCATCCGCATAAAGCGATTGACATCGCCCCGCGGCCCTGGCATCGTGCAGCCACCATCGAGACCGGCGGAGGGACAGGCCCTTTGATGCCGGGGCAGCCAGCAGGCGCGCAAGCGCTCTGCGTAGGTGCCAAATCCTGCGGGGACCCACGCGTCCGCCGAAAGATGGTTCGATCAGTGCCTTCCGCACGTCGAACGCGAGCTCCGCGAAGCTCGATGGCCGTCTTCTCAAGAATTCCCTCGGGAATTCCCTACGGAAACCGCCATGAGTCTCGTCAACGCCGCCACCCGCTTTCTCCCCAGCGACACCGCACCCCCGTTCGTGGCCGACCACGGCCGCCTGGCCGTGCGTGGCGAACGCATCATCACCCTGCAGATGCGCCACGCCGGCGCGCGCCAGGTGGCGTTGCGCTATGAGCTGGTCGGCGCGGTCAACGCCCCGGTGGTGCTGGTGGCCGGCGGCATTTCCGCCCATCGTCATCTCGCCGCCAATGCTGATTTCCCCGAGAAGGGCTGGGCCGAAGGCCTGGTCGGCGCCGATCGCGCGCTGGATCCGGCGCAGCGGCGCCTGCTGGCATTCGATTTCATCGGCGCCGACGGCAAGCTCGACGCGCCAATCGATACCGCCGACCAGGCCGATGCCGTCGCGGCCCTGCTCGATGTCCTCGGTATCGAACGCCTGCATGGCTTCGTCGGCTATTCCTATGGCGCACTGGTCGGGCTGCAGTTCGCCATCCGCCATGCCGCGCGCGTCGGCAAGCTGGTCGCGGTCAGCGGCGCGCATCGGGCGCATCCGTATGCCGCCGCCTGGCGCGCCCTGCAGCGCCGCGCGGTAGCGCTGGGCCAGTTGCAGTGCGCCGAAGACCATGGGCTGGCGCTGGCACGCCAGTTCGCCATGCTCAGCTATCGCACCCCGGAAGAATTCGGTGAGCGCTTCGACGCGCCGCCAGAACTGGTGAACGGCCGGGTGCGCGTGGCCGCCGAGGACTATCTCGACGCCGCCGGGGCCCAGTACGTCTCGCGTACCCCGGTCAATGCCTACCTGCGCCTGTCCGAGTCGATCGACCTGCACCGGGTCGAGCCGGCCGCCGTGGCCGTGCCGACGGTGGTGGTCGCGGTCGAGGGCGACCGCCTGGTGCCGCTGGCCGACCTGGTCGGCCTGGTCGAAGGCCTGGGCGCGCGCGGCAGCCTGCGCGTGCTGCGCTCGCCCTACGGCCACGACGCCTTCCTGAAAGAAACCGATCGCATCGACGCGATCCTCGCTACCGCATTGCGCACCTCCGGAGAAACCGCATGAGCCACCATCATTCCGCCGACGTTCCTTGTAGTGCGGCTACCTCCGCAGTGCGCGCTGGCATCGATCGCGATACCGCTTTTGGCGCTGTGACGCCGCCGCTGGTGCTGTCATCGAACTTCTCCTTCGATGGCTTTGGCAACAAGCGCCAGTACGACTACACCCGCAGCGGCAATCCCACCCGTGACCTGCTTGGCGAAGCCCTGGCGGAACTGGAAGGCGGCGCCGGTGGCGTCATCACCGCGACCGGCATGGGTGCCATCACGCTGGTGCTGCACGCCCTGCTGCAACCAGGCGACAAGCTGGTAGTGCCGCACGATGCGTACGGCGGCAGCTGGCGCCTGTTCAACGCGCTGGCCAAGAAGGGCCACTTCGAGCTGATCACCGCCGACCTTACCGACCCGCGTTCGCTGGCCGAAGCGCTGGCGCAGTCGCCGCGGCTGGTGCTGGTGGAGACGCCCTCCAACCCGCTGCTGCGGATCACCGACCTGCGCTTCGTCATCGAGGCTGCGCACAAGGTCGGCGCGCTCGCGGTGGTGGACAACACCTTCCTGTCGCCGGCGCTGCAGCGGCCGATCGAGTTCGGTGCCGATGTGGTGGTCCATTCCACCACCAAGTACGTCAACGGCCACAGCGACGTGGTCGGCGGCGCGGTCATCGCGCGCGAGGCCGAGGTACACCAACAGCTGGTGTGGTGGGCCAATGCACTGGGCCTGACCGGCTCGCCGTTCGATGCCTTTCTCACCCTGCGCGGCTTGCGCACCCTGGATGCGCGCCTGCGCGTGCACCAGGAAAACGCACAGGCGATCGCCGCGCTGCTGCAGCGGCATGAAGCCGTGGCGCAGGTCTACTACCCCGGCCTGGCGTCGCACCCGGGCCATGCCGTGGCCGCGCGCCAGCAGAAGGGCTTCGGCGCGATGATCAGCTTCGAGCTGGCTGGCGCCACCGCCGTCGCACAGGAAGCGGCAGTGCGCGCGTTCGTCGATGGCCTGCGTTACTTCACGCTGGCCGAGTCGTTGGGCGGGGTCGAGAGCCTGGTCGCGCACCCGGCGTCGATGACCCACGCCGCAATGACCGCAGAAGCGCGCGCCAATGCCGGCATCAGCGATGGTCTGCTGCGGCTGTCGGTAGGCATCGAGTCCACCGATGACCTGATCGCTGATCTGGCTGCCGGCCTCGAGCGTGCCGACCGCGCGCTGGCCGACGCCGAACGCAAACAGGCCGACGCATGAGTGCTGCCGTGTCCCTGGCCGCACGCCGCACACCCGCTACACGCACGCCGCGTCTGGCGCTGCTGGGCACCGGCGTAGTCGGCAGCGCCTTCGTGGCGCGCTACGAGTCGCTGCAGCAGCGACAGTTGCGCTTGCCACGCTTCGAATGGCTGGCCAATTCACGCGTGGCACGCGATTGCGGCGTCGGCATCGCCCAGGCCCTGGACGAGGCACGCCTGGCGCCACGCGACGAACGCGCCGCGCTGCAGCCCTGGGCCGAAACCAGCGCGCTGCGCAGCGGTGACGTGCTGGTCGATGCCACCGCCAGCGATGCGGTAGCCAGTTGGCACGCCGACTGGCTCGCGCGCGGCGTGCACGTAGTCACCGCCAACAAGCTTGGCCAGGGCGCCCATTGGGAACGCGCCCAAGCCATTGGCGAGGCGCGTCACGCTGGCGAAGCACAATACGGCGACAGCGCCACCGTCGGCGCCGGCCTGCCGCTGCTGAGCAGCGTGCGCGCACTGGTGGCCGGCGGCGATCACATCCATGCCATCGAGGGCGTGCTGTCCGGCTCGCTGGCGTGGCTGTTCCACCGGCTCGATGGGCGTGCGCGCTTTTCAGAGTGCGTGCGCGCCGCCGCCGCGGCCGGTTATACCGAGCCGGATCCGCGCATCGACCTGTCTGGCGAGGACGTGCGCCGCAAGCTGTTGATCCTGGCGCGTTCGGCCGGTATCGCGTTGCGCGCCAAGCAGGTCGTGGTCGACTCGCTGGTGCCTGAAGCCTTGGCGCGGCTCAGCGAAGCAGAATTCGACGCGCGCCTGCCCGAGCTGGACGAGGCGTTGGCCACGCGTTGGCGGCATGCCCATGACGCCGGCCGCGTGCTGCGTTTCGTCGGCCGCTTCGATGCGCATGGCGCCACGGTGGGATTGCGCGAGTTGCCGCTGAGCCATCCGCTGGCAGGTGGCGGCGGTACCGACAACCGCGTCGCGATCCATAGCGACCGCTATCGCGAGCAACCGTTGTTGATCCAGGGCCCGGGCGCGGGGGCGGAAGTCACCGCGGCAGCGCTGCTGGACGACGTGCTGCGGATCGCTGTGCACTGATCTGGCATCGGGCTCGTCGAAGCCCGGAAAACGCATGCAGTGCGGAGAGGACACTGCATGCGGGAAGAGGGCGGGCGAGCAGCCCGCCCTCAAACGCGGTTAGACCCTACTTCAGTCCTTCGCCCATCGTGCGCAGCAACTCGCCCTGGTAGTCGCCACTGAACTCCCAGAAGAACGCGCCGCCCAATCCCTGGACTTTGACGTAGCTCATCTTCTCGGTGACCAGCGCCGGGTTGTCATAACTCCAGAAGGTATTGCCGTCGTACTTCCAGTGCGCGCGCGCCTGGGCATCGATATAGCTGTTGCCGGGGCGGCCGCGCAGGACCTTGTAGTCCTCGTTGCCGGCCTCGTAGGTGCCAGGCGCCGCACTGCCGCTCTGGTATAGGCCATTGTTGACGTTTGGCACGCCGGTCCAGCCGCGGCCATAGAAGCCGATGCCGACGTTGAGCTTGGCGGCAGGCACGCCACGGTCCAGGAAGGCCTGGATGGCGTCGTTGGTGTTGTAGAAGCGCTGGTCGCCGGTGGAAGGGTCGGCCGGGGAACTGAACAACGCCGAGTGGTGGTTGGTCTTGGCGTCCCAGGTGCCGTGGAAGTCATAGGTCATGACGTTGATGTAGTCCACCGAGCCCACGTACAGGTTGGGGTCCGTGACGCGCACCTTGTCGACCCCGGCACCCACGGCCAGCGTGAGCAACAGCCCAGGGCGCACGGCGTTGAGCTGGCGACGGAACTCGGCCAGCAGGGCAGTGAAGTTCTGCCGTTCCTCAGCGCTGCCGCAGGTCAGCCCGCACGCAGCCGGGTACTCCCAGTCGATGTCGATGCCATCGAATACCCCCGCGGCCGCGCTGGTGCCACCAGCACCATCGGTGACCGGCAGGTTGCCGCGAATATAGGCATCAATGCACGAGGTCACGAAGGCCTGGCGATTCTCCGGGCGCGCGGCACTGGCAAAGCCACGCGACCAGGTCCAGCCACCGAGCGAGATCAGCACCTTCAAGCCGGGGTGCTTGGCCTTGAGTTTCTTGAGCTGGTTCCAGTTGCCGCGCAGCGGCTGGTCCCAGGTATCGCCGACGCCGTCCACGCTCTGCGCGGCGCCGAACGACTTGCTGTAGTCGGCGAATGCATCGCCGCCTTCACCGGTCGATTCGTTGGAGGGCTGGATCACGCCCACTTCGCAGCGATTGTTGCGGACGTTGCCGAAGGCGTAGTTGATGTGGGTCAGATAGCCGGCCGAGCCACTGGCTTCGATGTCCTTCACCTGGTAGTTGCGGCCATAGATGCCCCACTGGGTGAAGTAGCCAATCACCCGCTTGTTACCGCCGCCGCCGGTCGCCACGCTGGTGCGAGCGCTGATCTGCGCGCTGGCGGCCGAGGTGTTGCCGGCATTGTCACGCGCCCGCACCGTATAGGTGTAGGCGGTATCGGCCTGCAGCGCCGAGTCGGTGAATGACGGCGTCGCCGGCGAGCCCACCAGGGTGCCGTTGCGATAGACACTGTAGCCCGCCACGCCGCTGCCACCGCTGTTGTCGGTGGACGCGTTCCAGGCCAGGGTGATGCTGGCGCTGGTCTGCGTGGTGGCTGCCAGCCCCGTCGGCACGCTGGGCGCGGTGGTGTCGGTGGTCGTGGCATTGACGGTGATGTTGACCGTGGCCGAGCTCGTCATTGCGCCGGCGTTGTCGGTGGCCTTGGCGCTCAGTGCGTAGCTGCCGGCGGCCGCGCCGCTCCAGCTCACGCTGTAGGGCGCACTGGTGTCGCTGCCGAGAGACGTGCTGCCGCGGAAGAACTCGACCTTGCTGACGCTGCCATCGCTATCGCTGGCATTGGCGCTGAGGGTGATGGTGGTGCCGGTATTGAAGGTACTGCCAGCGGCCGGAGCGGTGAGCGCAACCGTTGGCGGCTGGTTGCTACCGCTGGTGCCACAGGTGCCTAGCTCCTGGTACCAGCCACAACTGGTGCAGTAGGTGGGCGATACGTTCCAGATCTGGGTGGTGGTCTGGTAGAGCTTGCCCTGGTAGGTGAGCTTGGCCCCGGCGGCATAGATCGTCGCGGGGTTCCATTCGGAAACGCCACTGCAGGAAACGGACTGTGCCTGGGCCTGGAAAGCCAGGACCAGGCTGGTGCAACCGCACAACAGCCAAGCTAAGGCGTGTTTCACGTTCACGGGTGATCTCCTGTCCGGTAGATGGATGTCCTGTTCCCGGCGTTGCGCCGGGCCTTCCCCCTGTCGACGACGAATTGCGGTGATCGCGATACGAGCCAAGCGACTGGCGCCGGCCCGATGACCATCTGCTGGTGATGATAACGTTGTCAACAGGCGCCCTGCTCCGGCGTCAGAATTGTGACGCGGGGCTAGTGACAACGTTTACAGCAGGCGCACTTTTGTTGCGCCGCCGCAATGGCAGCCGGGCCTCACCTGGGTTTGCAGTGCGTCAGTCGGCCAGCGCCTGCAGCAGCGCCGCATTGAAGCGGGCCGGATCCTGCACCTGCGGCGAATGACCCAGGTCGGCGAATTCCACCAGTTGCGCGCCAGCAATGGCCTGGGCGGCACGGCGGCCCAGGGTGGGGTAATCACCGATGCGCTGCCGCACTTCCGGCGGGGCCTGGTCGCGGCCGATGGCCGTGCGGTCCTTCAGGCCAATGAAAAGCGTAGTCGGCACCGCCAGCTTTGGCAGTTCGTAAACCACTGGCTGGTTGAACACCATGTCGTAGGTCAGCGCCTGGTTCCAGGCCACCGATGCCTTGCCATCGCCCAGGTACATGCCGGCCTGCATGCGCGCCCAGCGTTCGTACTCGGGCTTCCATTGGCCGCCGTAATAGATCTGCTGCTGGTACTGCTTGATGCTGTCGAACGTCGTCTTCAGTTCGCCCGCGTACCAGGCATCGACGCTACGCCACGGCACGCCTTCGGCCCTCCAGTCTTCCAGGCCGATCGGGTCGACCAGCGCGAGCTGGCGGGTGTCCTGCGGGAACATCAGCGCATAGCGAATCGCCAGCATGCCGCCCATCGAATGGCCGACCACCGTCGCTTTGTCGATGTTGAGCGCGCGCAGCAGCGCATGGGTGTTGTCGGCCAACTGCGCAAACGAAAATTGGTAGACCTGCGGCTTGCTCGATTTGCAGAAACCAATCTGGTCCGGCGCGATCACCCGATAGCCTGCGGCGGCGAGCGCGACGATGGTGTCCTGCCAGGTAGCCGCGCAGAAATTCTTGCCATGCAGCAGCACCACGCTGCGGCCGTTGGACGTGCCGGTCGGGGCGACGTCCAGGTACGCCATTTCCAGGTCCTGCCCCTGCGAGCGGAAGCGGTGCAACTGCACCGGCCAGGGATAGTCGAAGCCCTCCAGGCGGGGGCCGTAGGCCTGCTGCGCGGGGGCGGTGAACGAAGTGGCGGCCAGCGCCAGCAAAAGAATGACCCGTGTGCCTCGCATGGGGACCTCCGATGATGTGTTGGCAGTAGCGCCCGGCCAGCCGCCAGGCGGTGCGGCAGTGGCGGTTATCTCAGCACTCGATGACGTTCACTGCCAGCCCGCCACGGCTGGTCTCCTTGTACTTGTCCTGCATGTCGCGGCCGGTGTCGCGCATCGTCTTGATGACCTTGTCCAGCGACACCTTGTGCTTGCCGTCGCCGCGCATGGCCATGCGAGAGGCGTTGATCGCCTTGACCGCGCCCATTGCGTTGCGCTCGATGCAGGGGATCTGCACCAGGCCGCCGATCGGGTCGCAGGTCAGGCCAAGGTTGTGCTCCATGCCGATCTCGGCGGCGTTCTCGATCTGTCCCGGGTTGCCGCCCAGCGCGGCGACCAGGCCACCGGCGGCCATCGAGCACGCCACCCCCACCTCGCCCTGGCAGCCGACTTCGGCACCAGAGATGGAGGCGTTTTCCTTGTAAAGGATGCCGATTGCCGCGGCGGTGAGCAGGAAGTCGAATACGCGCTGCTCGCTGGCACCGGGGCAAAAGCGGTCGAAATAGTGCAGCACGGCGGGAATGATGCCGGCCGCGCCGTTGGTTGGTGCGGTCACCACGCGGCCGCCGGCGGCGTTCTCTTCGTTCACTGCCAGCGCGTACAGGTTGACCCAGTCCAGGGTGGTCAGCGGGTCGCGCATCGCCGCTTCCGGCTTGGACGACAGCTCGCGATACAGCGTCGGCGCACGTCGCGAAACGTGCAGGCCCCCCGGCAACGTGCCTTCCTCGCGGATACCGCGCTGCACGCAGGTCTGCATGGCCGCCCAGATCTCGCGCAAGTGGTCGCGAATCTCCGCCTCGCTGCGCCAGCTCTTCTCGTTCTCGAACATCAACTCTGCGATGCTCAAGCCGCTGCGCGCGCATTGGGCGAGCAGTTCATCGCCACTGTTGAACGGATAGGGCAACGGGGTTTCGTCGGTGACGATGCGGTCATCGGCGGCATCATCCTGGTTGACCACGAAGCCGCCGCCGACCGAGTAATAGTCGCGCGTGGCGATCACTTCGTCCTGGGCGTCGTAGGCGGTGAAGCGCATGCCGTTGGTGTGGAACGGCAACTTCTGCCGCTTGTTCATCGGCAAGTCGCGCTTTTCATCGAAGGCGATCTCGTGCTGGCCCATCAGGTTGATCCGCTTGGCGCTGCGGATGCGCTCCAGGGTGGCCGGGATGAGGTCGGGGTCGATCAGGTTCGGCCGGTGCCCCTCCAGCCCGAGCAGTACCGCCTTGTCGGTGCCGTGGCCGCGGCCGGTCAAGGCCAGCGAGCCGAACACTTCGGCGCGGATACGCGCCACCTCCGGCAGGCGGCCGCTGTCCAGCAGCCAACGGTGCACGAAGCGCTCGGCCGCGCGCATCGGGCCCACGGTATGCGAGGAACTCGGGCCGATGCCGATCTTGAACAGGTCGAACGTGCTGACTGCCATGCGGGGGAGGAAACGGGAGAAAGGTCGAATATTCTAATCCCCGGGCCGCGCGCGGCCTGAACGCACTGCAGCATTGCGCCGGAGCCCGCATGGCCTTGATCCTGTACCAACGTGACGATTGCCACCTTTGTGACCTCGCCATCGGCGTACTGGCCGCTGCGCGCGCGGGCGATTTTGCCTCGGTGTTCATCGACGACGATGCCGAACTCGAAGCGCGCTACGGCGTGCGGGTGCCGGTGCTGCGCGATGCGCAGGGGCGCGAGCTGGATTGGCCGTTCGATGCCCGCCGCGTCGGCGCCTGGCTGGCGGCGGGGTAGCCGGCCCGCCCGTTCCGGCCGCTGGCAGGAAGGGCGGGGGGCGTGTGATTACTTGGCCTTGAACACCACTTTGGTGCTGATCGCCGTTTCGTTGGGGATGGTCTTGGTATCGGCCCAATCGCCACCACCGACGCCGAAGTCCAGGCGCTTGACCGTGGCCTTGCCGGCCAGCACCGGTTGCGCACCCGGTGTCCAGGTGAAGGTGAGGGTGACCGGCTTGCTCACCCCACGCAGTTCCAGGGTGCCGTCGGCCGCGTACTGGTTGCCGCCGAGGGCGCGGAATTTATTGGCGCGATAGTGGGCGGTGGCGAACTTGCCGACATTGAAGAAATCCGCGCCTTGCAACGTCGAATCGCGGTCCGGATTGCCGCTCTTGGCGCCGGCCAGCGGAATGCTGACGTCCAGCTTGGCGGTCGCCAGGTTGGCCGGGTCGAAGCTCAGCTGGGTGTTGAAGCCGGGAAAGGTGCCGGTGAAGGTCTCGCCCTCGTACTTGCTGGCAAACACGAGGGTCGAGCCGGCGGCCTGCACATAGTCGGCAGCGAAGGCCGGCGCGCCGGCCAGCAGGGCCACCAGCGAAGCGGCCACGGCGGCCGGAGAAGCGAACTTGGAGGACATCGGGGGTTTTCCTCAGGTCTTGGGAGTGAGCCAGCCGCGCGGCAGCATGCGGGCCAGGGTGGCGTCGCGTTGGAACAGATGGTGGTAGAAGGCGGCGCCGGCATGCGCCAGCACCACCGCGATCAATAACCAGAAGCCCCATTCGTGCAGGAAGTGGGCTACCGCGCGTATGCCTTCGTCCGGGGCGCTGAGTTTGGGCACCTCCAACTGGCCGAACCAGCGGAAAGGACGCAGGCCACTGGCCGAGTCGTACAGCCAGCCCGACAGCGGCAGCGCGAAGATCAGCACATACAGCAGCCAATGCGTGGCGCTGGCGATCTTCTCCTGCCAGTGGGGCGTGCCCGCCACCGGCTGCGGTGCGCCGGCATACACGCGCCAGGCCAGCCGGGCGATGACCAGGGCCAGCACGCTCAGCCCAAGCGATTTGTGCGCGGTGTAGACCCAGAAGTACTTCGGCGTCTTCGGCAGCTCGCCCATGGTCAGGCCGACCACGCCCAACACCAGGATCAGCAAGGCGATCAGCCAGTGCAGGGTCTGGCTGACGCCGCCCCAGCGGTCGACAGGGTTGCGCAGGCTCATGGGGTGTCTTCCTTGGCAGTGGCGGCGGGGGTGTCGTTGGCCGGCTCGATGCTGTCGTCGGCCTTGCCCTGGCGGATGGCCTCCGCTTCGATGCGCAGTTCGACCGTATCGCCGATGACCGACTTCCATGCATCGATGCCGAACGCGGCGCGGCTCAGCGTGGCGGTGGCCGAAAAGCCGGCAGTGCGATGGAAAGGCGGTAGCGGGTGGCGCTTGAGCTGGTTCAGGGTGACCTCCAGGACAATCTCCTGGCTGACGCCGTGCAAGGTCAGCGTGCCAAACACGCGCGCATGCTGGGCATCCAGCGGCTCAACCCGGGTCGAGGTGAAATGCGCCTGCGGGTAGCGCTCGCCATCGAGCAGGTTGCGCGCCAGCACGGCCTGGTTCCATTTCGCATCGCCCAGGTCCAGCCGCGTCAGCGGCACCGTGACTTCCAGGCGTGCGGCCTGCCAATCATCGGGATCGAAGCGCAGGCTGCCCTCGCTGCCGGATACGGTGCCCAGCGCCTTGGAGAACCCGGCATGGTCGATGGCGAACAGTACCCGGGTATGCACCGGATCGAGTGCGTATTGCGCGGGTGCCGCTTGCGCAGGCGGCGCAAGCCCGCATAGCGCCAGCGCGGCGAGCATCGGCAGGGAAAGCAGGCGTGGACTCATGGCGCCGATTCTAGGCACACAAAGGCGGTCCCGCTTGAGGTTGCGGCCGCAACGATCCGTTGCGAGCATGCCTCAAGGACGAATGAAGACAGGGAAGACCACGGGAATGTCGCCATGAGGCTGCGCGCTTGGCTGCTTGCCGGGCTGCTGGGTGGGCTCACGATGGCACAGGCCGCGGTGCCCGAACAGGCCCGGTTCGGCATTGTCGATGGCAGCGATGGCCTGCCGTCTACCGAGATTTCGGCGATTGCCCAGGATCGCGAAGGCTACCTGTGGCTGGCGACCGGCGATGGCCTGGCCCGCTACGACGGCGCCGATTTCAAGGTCTGGCGTCATGACCCGCGCGACCCGCACTCGCTGCCGGGCAACGCGGTGCAGGCGCTATACATCGACCCCGACGACCGCATCTGGATCTCGGCCGAGGGCCACGGCGTAAGCGTGCTCGATGGTGCACGCCAGCGGTTCGCGCATTACGCCGGCGCCCGCTACCCGCAGCTGCAGGACGAGGACGTCATCGTGATCACCGGGCGTGGGAGTGAAGTCTGGTTCGGCACGCAGGCCGGGCAGGTCTACCGCGTTGCCGGCGATTCCGGCCTGACTCGTCTGGACACCGCGGACCTGCTGCCTGTCGATGCCCACATCATGGCGATGACCAGCGCGCCCGACGGTACGTTGTGGATCGGCACGACCGCCGGCCTGTTGCGCCACGATGGCCGCCAGCTGCAGCGCGAGCCGATGCCCGCGGACGATGGCGTTTTCTCATTGGCCTGGATCGACGACCAGCTATGGGTCGGCGGCACCGATGGCGTCATCCAGCGTGACCGCCACGGCTATTGGCATCGGCCGGATTGGTCGCGGCAGTTTGGCACCGGCGCCGGCAATATCGTCTGGTCCATGGCCGCGGCCACCGATGGCGAATACTGGCTGGGCAGCGAACGTGGTCTGTGGCGCACGCGCCGCGGCGCCAAGGCGGTGCCGATGTTGCAGGGACAAGTGCCGCTGAGCGGACGCCGCAACGTGATGGCGTTGTGGCGCGCGAGCGACGGTA
>DATLJF010000017.1:0-2135 GCA_035539015.1 Stenotrophomonas sp.
CAGCGCTACCTGGGCAAGCCTTATCAAGAGTTGGATCTGATGCGAAACGTGTACGACCTGTTGGGTATCGCCCGTGTCCGCGAGTAACGAGCCGGGAACCCCGGTGGCGCTACTGGGCCGTCATGGCCCGGCGCGTGAAAGGATGCGCGAGGCGCTGTCGCTGATTGGCGCGCGCGTGGTGCTGGAAGACGAGCCGGGCGCGATCGATGCGCGCACCCTGGCCGACGCCCAGCCTGCCGCGGTGCTGGTGGCGCTGGAGCCGGCCATTGAGGAAGCGCTCGAAGCGTTGGAGTCGGTGCTGCAACAGCCCGGGCTGACGGTGATCTTCGACGAGGCCGAGCTGGCCGCGCGGCGCGAAGGCTGGGATGCGCAGCGTTGGGCCAGGCACCTGGCGGCCAAGCTGCATGGGCACGGCGATGTGCTGCCGCCCGGCGCCGAGCAGGAGCCCAGCTGGGCGCCCGAGCCGGGCTTGCCGACCACCCCGGCGCAATTGCATTCCGAGCAGCCGGTGGGCGTCCATCTGGAAGCGGCGGCGCAGGCGCTGGACGAAGTGCCGGGTGACACGCTGTTCGCGCCGGTCGAGTTGAGCCTTGCGCCCGAGCCGTCCGCCAGCGAGCCGTCCGCCAGGCCGATGCTCGAGCCGATCGATCATCCTTTTGCGGTCGACAATCCGGTTGCCGACAGTAAATCGGCTGCCGCGGCGACCCCGGTCGCGGCGACGGCGCTGGGCGATTCCAGTACCTGGGACCTGGTCGAGGAAGTGGAGATCGTCCAGCGTCCGCGCGGCGAGGCCCAGTTCGACCATATCCCCAGCAGCGGGCTGTCGCTGGTCGATCTCAATCCCGAAGCCGAGGCCGTCAAGGCGCACGGCGCGGTGTTGGTGATGGCCGGCATCGGCGGCCCGGACGCGATTCGTCGCTTGCTGGGTGCGTTGCCGGCGGAGTTCCCGCGCGCGGTGTTGATCCGGATGGCGCTGGAAGGCGGCCAGTACGGCAACCTGGTGCGGCAGATGGGCCGGGTCTCGGCGTTGCCGGTGGAACTGGCGGAGGCGGGGCTGGCGGTAGCGGGCAAGGCCTACATCCTGCCCGATGGCGTGGCGCTGCAGGCGGGCGATGCCGGTCTGTCGTTTGTCGAAGGCGCTGGCACGCCGGCGTTGGTGCCGGCCTTGCCGCCGGCCGATAGTGCGGTGCTGTTGCTCAGTGGTGCCAGCGAGGCCCTGGTGGCCGATGTGCTGGCGCTGGCCGAGCAGGGTGCCTGGGTGGCCGGGCAGTCGGCCGAGGGTTGCTATGACCCGGCGGCTGCCACGCGCCTGGTGCAGAATGGCCGCGCTTCGGGTGATCCGGTGCAGTTGGCGCGGGCGTTGGCCGAGCGTTGGCCGGTTTGATGGTCCACAGGAGTTTGCATGAGCTACGCCAATAACGACGAAATCCGCGGCGTTCTGATCCAGGCGGGTGAGGAGCGGGTGCTGTTGCCGAATGCGACGGTGGCCGAGGTGATGTCGCGCGTTGCGGTGGAGCCGGTGGTCGATGCGCCGCGTTGGTTGGTGGGGCAGATTGCCTGGCACGGCTGGAAGGTGCCGTTGTTGTCGTTCGCGCGCTTGAGTGGGTTGGGCGAGGAGCCGACGGCGGTCAACAACAAGATCGTGGTGTTGAAGGCGCTGGGGGGTAATGCGGCGTTGCCGTATTTCGCGCTGTTGACGGTGTCGTTCCCGCAGTTGATCTCGGTGCCGCGCGATGGGTTGCTGGCCGATGCGTCTGAGGATGCGTTGCCGCAGGGGGTGCATATGCGCGTGTTGCTGGGCGAGCAGAGTGCGTTGCTGCCGGATCTGGATGCTATCGAGACGATGGTGCTTGAGACTTATGCTGCGTAGGTGAGAGATGTTTTTATTGTCGAAAGAGCGGCCTTGATGGTCGCTTTTTTGTTTTCTGGGGAGGTTGATCGGCCTGCGTGAGGCTGCGTGCGGCATCCGGGGGCAGGCCCTTTCCGGGACACGCCGTAAATACGTCCGTGTAGATACTGTGGTCCGGGTCAAGCACCGTGCAGGGCTGGATCGAAGGGTTTTCCGGACATGACCACGCCGAAGGCGACCTGGGCCAGCTTGCGCATCATCGCCCCGATGATCAGCTTCGGGGCCT
>DATLJF010000018.1:0-34499 GCA_035539015.1 Stenotrophomonas sp.
CTCGTGGTGGCCATCGCCATGGCCGAGGTCGATACGCAACCACAGGTGACGGTTGCGGAACACTTCCGGCCAGTGCTGCAGGGCCTCGACGTTGTCCAGGGTGACGGTCACCCCGAGGGCGAAGGCTGCTTCGTACTCGGCCTTGGGCGCAAAGCTCGGCGTGAACAGCACCCGCCGCGGCGACAGCTCCGGCAGGGTGTCGAATACCCGGCGCAATTCGCCGTGCGACACGCACTCCAGGCCGAACCCTTCCAGCACCAGCGCTTCGAGGATGGCCGGGTGCGAGTTGGCCTTGATCGCGTAATAGCGCTGGTCGATGGCCGGGATCGCCAACAACGCGCGGGCGCGCTCGCGCACCGTGGGCAGGTGGTAGATGTAGCGCGGCGTGCCGGCCTGGGCCAGGCGCAGCAGGTGCTCGCGCTCGCCGCGCCACCACGGCACCGGACGCGGCCGCACCGAGCCGGTGATCTCGCGCCAGCGCGGGCCGAATACTTCACCCTCGCCCACCGGCATCGCGCCGCTGTCGATCAACTCGGCATGCAGGATCGGCAACAGGCCGTCGGCATCGCTTTCGTCGATGACGAAGGTCAGGTTCAAGTCGTTGGACGACTGCGAGATCATGTGCACGCGCTCCTGGCCAAAGGTGGCCCAAACATCGGAGAGCTTGTGCAGCAGCGAGCGCATGCCGCGGCCGACCAGGGTGATGGCCGCGCAGGGAACAATGATCTTGACCCGGCAGATTTCCGACAGGTCGGCCGACAGCGCCGACAGCACGTCCGTATTGACCAGGTTCTCGGACGGGTCCAGCGACACGGTGACGTTGGTTTCGGCGGTACCGATCAGGTCCACCGACAACCCGTGCTTCTTGAACAGCGCGAAGACGTCGGCGAGGAAACCGACCTGCTGCCACATGCCGATGCCTTCCATCGACACCAGCACGATGCCGTTGCGGCGGCTGATCGCCTTGACGCCCGGCACCGGCTCGGCGGTGCCGTCGATACGGGTGCCGGGCAAGTCCGGACGCTCGGTGTCGAGGATCGCCATCGCCACGCCGGCATCGCGGCAGGGCTTGATCGAACGCGGGTGCAGCACCTTGGCGCCGGTGGTGGCGATTTCCTGCGCCTCGTAATAATCCAGGCGGGTCAGCAGGCGGGCGTCGGGCACTTCGCGTGGGTTGGCGCTGAACATGCCGGGCACGTCGGTCCAGATCTCGACGCGGTTGGCGCCCAGCAGCGCGCCGAAATAGGCGGCCGAGGTATCCGAACCGCCGCGACCGAGGATCGCGGTGCCGCCATCGGCATGCCGCGAGATGAAGCCCTGGGTGATCAGCATGCGCGTGGCCTGGGCATCGAAGCGCGCCTTCCAGGCGGCATCGGACTGCCACTGGCACGAGACCGACAGGCGGCGCGACCACTCGCTCTGGTTCGGCAACGGCGGCAGCGCGCTGAGCCATTCGCGGGCGTCGGCCCAGCCCATGTCCAGGCCATTGGCAGCCAGATAGGCGGCGCCGAGGGTGGAGGACAGCAACTCACCCTGGCCCAGCACCTCGGCCTGCCAGTCGAGCGGACGGGTAGCGGCGCGTGGGTCGGTGAGCAGGCCACGCAGGGCGGCCAGGCGGGCGCCGAGCACGGCCTCGGCGTCGAGCTCGAGCTCGGCCAGGAAGTCGCGATGGCGTTGTTCCAGCGCGGCGACGCGCTCGCCGCTGTCGCTGGCGCCCTCGGCAATGGCGGTCAGTTCATTGGTGACCCCGGACAGCGCCGAGACCACCACCAGCACCCGTGCGCCGGTTTCGTCGGCACGTTTTTTCGCCAGTTTCCCGATCGTGTCCCAGCGATGGCGACGCGACACCGAAGTGCCGCCGAACTTGAGGACGATCCAACGATCCACGGAAGGGGAAGCTGACATGGTTGCGGTTGTCTACGATAGGGGGGAGAAACCGCGCCACGAACGGGCGCGTAACCCCCGATTCTACCGCCACGGACCCCGCCATGACCGCCCGCCGCTATCTCCAGCTCGACGTTTTCTCCCACCGCCCCGGCACTGGCAACCCGCTTGGCGTGGTGCTGGACGCCGAGGATCTGTCCGAGCGCGAGATGCAGGCGCTGGCGGCCTGGTTGAACCTGTCCGAGACGGTGTTCTTCCTGCCGCCGGGCCCCGGCGCCGATTACCGCATCCGCATCTTCACCCCGTGCATGGAATTGCCCTTCGCCGGGCATCCCAGCGTGGGCGCGGCGTGGGCGGCCGCCCACCTCGGCCTGGCCTCGCCACGCAACGGCCAATTGATGCAGCAATGCGAGGCCGGCGTGTTGCCGGCGCAACTGAGCGGCCCGCGCGAAGACCTGCGCGCCAGTGTGCGCAGCCCGCGTGCGCAGTTGCGCGAAGTGACCGCGCCGCCACTACCGTCCGGGCTGGCGACGATCGCAGCGGCGCCGGCCACGCTCTGGAACAACGGTCCGGATTGGTGGCTGCTGGAAGTACGCGACGAGGCCGCGCTGCGTGCGCTGCAGCCCGACTTCGCCGCGATTGCCGCCCTGCCCGGCCACGGCAAGCTGGCGGCTTTTGCCTTGTGCGACGGCAGCCAGGGCTACCAGGTCGCCGTGCGCGGCTTCGCCCCGGGTGTCGGGGTGCCGGAAGACCCGGTCACCGGCAGCGCCAACGCCTTGATCGGCGCCTGCCTGGCCGCCCAGGGTCGCGCGCCCGGCGCCGGCCGCTATGTCGCCAGCCAGGGTCGCGAACTCGGCCGCGATGGCCGCGTGCGCGTGCAGGTCGACGCTGATGGCGAAGTGTGGATCGGCGGCCAGGTGCAGTCGGTCATCGATGGCCGCATCGACTGGTAAGCTGCGCCCCCGTTTGCCACCGGCCCCGCCCATGACCTCGCGCCGTTTCCTGCAACTGGATGTGTTCTCCACCCATGCCGGCGGCGGCAATCCGTTGGCGGTGGTGCTCGATGCCGAGGGCCTGGACGATAGGGCGATGCAGGCGATCGCGCGCTGGACGCGACTGCCTGAAACCACCTTCGTTTTCCCCGCCACCGATCCGGCCGCCAGCTACCGCATCCGGATGTTCTCTCCGCAAAAGGAAGTGCCGTTCGCCGGACATCCGAGCGTCGGCACCGCGCATGCGGTGCTCGAAGCCGGACTGGCGCAGGCCCGCGATGGGCAGTTGGTACAGGACGGTATCGCCGGCATGCTGCCGCTGCGCCTGCATGAGGGTGCGCACGGCCGCAGCATCGCGATCCGCACACCGCGCGCGCGGATCGGCGAAGTGGTGGATGCCGACGATGCGCGCCTGGCGGCGGCCTTGCAGGGATGGTGCCTGGGCACGTTGCCGCCCGTGCTGATGGACGGCGGCCGGCGCTGGTGGTTGGTCGAATTGCAGGACGAGGACGCGTTGCGTGCGCTGGCGCCCGATTGGGACGCGATCGCGGCGCTGGCCGAGTCGACCCAGGCAATGGGCGTGTTTGCCTATGCGCGCGCCGATGCCGGCGCGCAATGGGACTTGGCGGTGCGGGCGTTCGTCGGACTTGGCCGCCGCTTCGAGGACGCCGCCTCGGGCGCCGCCAATGCGGTGTTGGCGGCGTGGCTGGACCAGCGCGGCGCATTGCCCGGTCGCGATGGCCGCTACCGCGTCAGCCAGGGCCGTGAGATCGGCGCCGATGCACGACTGGAAATGTTCGTGGAAGCCGACGGCGAAGTCTGGTCCGGCGGCCAGGTTCAAACGGTGATTCGCGGCGAACTCGACTGGCCGGCCGACTGAAGGACGCCGACCGGGGCGCCGTTACTCCGGCGCTGCCTCCACCCGCACCCGGATGCGATCACCCGGATTGAAATCGCTGTGGGTGTGGTAAGTGCGGCCGCCGTACTCGTACGTGACGTCGTAGCCATCCACCTGCTCGCGCTCTTCGGCGACTGGATCGCAGACCTGTACGTAGCCATCGCGCGACTGCGGGTGGTTGGCGTCATACACCGACTGCCCGGCCAGTCCACCCGCCACGGTACCGACCGCGGTCCCGAGCAACTGTCCGCTGCCGCCACCGAAGCGGCTACCGACCACCGCGCCGGCCACGCCACCGATCACGGTGGCCAGGCTGCGCCCGGGTCCGTTGCCGGTGGCCGACGTGCCGCCGCCGTAATAGCCATCGCCGCCGCCGTAGTTGCCCTGTGCCGGCCGGCTGTAGCAGCGCGGCGCCGCGCGCGAGCTGTCGCGCACGATGACCGGGTCGACCCGGACCACGCGGGCGTAGTCGTAGCCCACATCGTCGCGGTTGCGCGCGTCGTTGTAGGAGCGGCCGTCGTCGCTGCGATAGTCGTCATCGCGATAGCCATCATCGCGGTATTGCTGTGCCTGCGCGGCGCCGGCGGCGAACAGCCCGGTGACGAGGATGCCGATGATCCAAGGGCTGGATTTCATTGATGTGCGCCGCGGGTGTGGGGTGACGGCGATGTTTGGGGGGATCGGGTGAAATGGGGCTGAATGGTTTCTGCGCACGGGCCGTCGGCGCGGACCGCGGTCCGCGACCGACGCCAGCGCTGCGCCATCAACCGGCGGAGAACTCGCTTTCCAGCGAAATCGGCACCGCACTCAAGGCCTTGGACACCGGGCAGTTCTTCTCCGCCTTGTGCGCCAACTCGCGGAACTGGGCCTCGTCGATGCCCGGCACCACGGCCTTGAGCTTGAGGCGGATGGCCGACAACTGCGGGCCACCTTCCATCGACAGATCGACTTCGGCACGGGTGTCGAGCGACTTCGGCGGGAAGCCTGCCTCCGTGAGTTGCGCCGACAAGGCCATGGTGAAGCAGCCGGCATGCGCGGCGGCAATGAGTTCTTCGGGGTTGGTGCCCTTCTCGTCGCCGAAGCGGCTGTTGAAGCCATAGCGGGTGTTGTCGAGCAGGCCGCTTTGCGGGGTGCTGAGCTGGCCCTTGCCGGTCTTCAGATCACCTTCCCAGTGGGCGGTGGCGTGGCGCGAAATACCCATTGCGACTTCTCCTGCGTTCGAGGGGCGGCCAGCATAGCGCGCGGGCGTTACGGGTTTGTGCGGCGCAACGGGCGCGGTGCGCCAGACGCGCTACATTGCCGGGGCCATGACCCCGCCCCGGCCGCGCTGCGGTTCGCTCCGCCTGCGGCCAGGCTTCCGGACGCCATGACGCCCCTCTCGTACCGGAGGAAAGGCTCATGCCCTACAGCACCCGCGACATCCGCAACGTGGCCTTGGCAGGCCACCCCGGCGCCGGCAAAACCACCTTGTTCGAAACCCTGCTGCATGCCGGCGGCGCCCTTCAGGCGGCAGGCAGTATCGAACGCGGCAATACCGTCTCCGACCACGACCCGGCAGAACGCGAACGCGGCCACTCGATCGACAGCACGATCGCCTCGATCGAAGCGCCGGGCCTGCACCTCAACCTGATCGACACGCCCGGCTACCCGGATTTCCGGGGCGCTGCGCTACCGGCACTGACGGTGGTGGAAACGGCCATGATCGTGGTGGACGCTGCGCGCGGCATCCAGCATGGCACCGCCCGCTTCATGCAGCGGGCCGAAGGGCGGCGATTGTGCCGGATGATCGTGGTCAACAAGATCGACCAGGAAGGCGTCGACCTCGGCGCACTGCTGGCCGAGCTGCGCGAGGCGTTCGGCAACCAGGTCCTGCCCTTGAACCTTCCGGCCGAAGGCGGCCGCCGGGTGCTCGACTGTTTCGCCACCGGCGCCGCCGACAGCCAGGAACAGAGCGATGCCGGAGCGGTGGCGCAATGGCATCGCGCCATCGTCGACCAGGTGGTGGAGATCAACGAGCAGGTCATGGAGCACTACCTGGACAGTGGCGAGTCGGGCGTGTCGGCCGATGAGCTGCATGCGTCGTTCGAGCAGTGCCTGCGCGAGGGCCACCTGGTGCCGGTGTGCTTCGTCTCGGCGCGCACCGGCGTCGGCGTGCCCGAGCTACTCGCGATCTGCCGCGCGCTGCTGCCCAATCCGGAAGAAGGCAACCCG
Organism: Stenotrophomonas sp.; assembly: GCA_035539015.1. Taxonomy (GTDB): domain Bacteria; phylum Pseudomonadota; class Gammaproteobacteria; order Xanthomonadales; family Xanthomonadaceae; genus Stenotrophomonas_A. The sequence goes on from DATLJF010000018.1 coordinate 5,986, forward strand.
CCGGATTTCTCCGCCGACGGCGAAGCGGTGGCGGTGGGCGCGGACCCGCAGGCGGCGGTGGTCGCCGATGTCTTCAAGATCGTCAACGATCCGTTCGTGGGCAAGATCGGCGTGTTCCGGCTATACCAGGGCACCGTGGCCAAGGACATGCCGCTACTGGTCGACGATGCCCGCAAGCCGGTGCGCGCGGCGCACCTGTATCGCCTGCAGGGCAAGGACCACCAGGCCGTGGACCAGGTCGTGGCCGGCGACATCGCCGCGATCGCCAAGGTTGAGGAGGTGCATTTCGATGCGGTGCTGCACGACCGCCACGAACAGGACCACCTGCACCTGGCGCCGACCCATTTCCCGCCTTCGATGTTCAGCCTGGCGATTTCGCCGGCCAGCCGCGGCCAGGAGCAGAAGCTGTCTACCGCGCTGGAGAAGCTCTCGCAGGAAGATCCGGCGTTCCTGGTCGAACACCAGCCCGAGACCCACGAAACGCTGGTGCGTGGTCTGTCCGACCTGCACCTGCGGGTCATGCTCGATCGCCTCACCAGCCGCCATGGCGTGGAAGTGACCACGCGGGTGCCGCGGATCGCCTATCGCGAGACCATCGGCGCGGCGGCCGAGGGTCACCATCGGCACAAGAAACAGACTGGCGGCGCCGGCCAGTTCGGCGAGGTCTTCCTGCGCGTGGCGCCGTTGCCGCGCGGCAGCGGCTTCGAGTTCGTCGATGAGGTCAAGGGCGGCACCATCCCCGGACAATTCATGCCGGCGGTGGAAAAGGGTGTGCGGCAAGCAGTCGCAGGCGGCGCCATCGCCGGCTTTCCGCTGCAGGACGTGCGCGTGGTGGTCTATGACGGTCGCCACCATCCAGTGGACAGCAAGGAGGTCGCTTTCGCCACCGCCGGTCGCAAGGCCTTCCTGGATGCAGTGGCGCGCGCCACGCCGCAGGTACTGGAGCCGATCGTCGAGCTGGAAGTGAGTGCGCCCGAGGCCCAGGCCGGCGACATTACCGGCGGATTGGCGGCCAAGCGTGCGCGCATCCATGGCACCGATAGCCACCGTGGCGACATCGTCATCCGTGCCCAGGTGCCGCTGTCCGAACTGGAAGGCTATGCCGCCGAATTGAAGTCGGCCACTGCCGGCCAGGGGCGATACAGCCTGGATTTCAGCCATTACGAACCGGTTCCGCCGGGCGTGCAGCAACGCCTGGTGGCCGCCCACCACCCCGGTAGCGAGGACGATTGAACCCGGCCAAACTCGCGTTTCTCGGCAAAAGCTTCCCGTCAATCGCTTTTTTATGGCTTTTTTTGTCGGTGCCCTATTGGCGCGGCGCGATACTTGCCCTACATTTCGCGTTGCCGACGGGGTCGGCGCGACTCCACAACCCATCGATTACGGAACAGGACACCATGGCAAAGACCGCTAAGAAGGCTGCCCCGAAGAAGGCAGCGAAGAAAGTCGCCACCAAAACCGCTGCCAAGCCGGCCGCTCCCAAGCCGATCAAGGAAGCCCTGAGCAAGTCGGGCCTGGTCGCCCACATTGCCGAGGCCACCGAGCTGGCTGCCAAGGACGTTCGCGCCGTACTCGCTTCGCTGGAATCGGCCGTGCACGCCTCGATCAGCAAGAAGGGCGCTGGCAGCTTCACCCTGCCGGGCCTGCTGAAGATCACCGCCGTCAGCGTGGCTGCCAAGCCGAAGCGCAAGGGCATCAACCCGTTCACCAAGGAAGAGCAGTGGTTTGCTGCCAAGCCGGCGACCGTGAAGGTCAAGGTGCGCCCGATGAAGAAGCTCAAGGACGCTGCGGTCTGATCCGCATTTGAGTTTCAAGCAATATCTGACGAGGCGGCCAATGGCCGCCTTGTTTTTTTTTTGGCTCTCCGCCGCGCGGCGATGGCTAGCAGCGTTCCCGACAGCGCGAGACCCCTACCCGCCGGAACGGCGCCCTTGCCGCGAGCCGACAGAACCAACGGCTGTAAAAATTCGCGCAAACCCACCACCATTCCTGCCATGCTGGCGCGGCCAAACACCGCCGCGCGCACCATGATCGACCGCCCTGCCCCCAGCGCCGCTTTCCGCTGGCGCAATCGCCTCATCGCCGTGTTCGTCCTGCTAGCACTGGCCCTGGCTGCGGCCTGGGCGTGGCAGCAGCCCTTCGCGCTGCAGGCGCGTCTGGTCTGGCGGCTGGCGCGCATGCCGGCACCTACCGCGTTGCCGATGCCGGTCGATGGCGTACGTGCGCGCCAGGTCGCCGCTACGTTTGGTGCACCACGCGGCAGCGACCGCCAGCACGCCGGCGTGGACATCTTCGCGCGTGCCGGTACGCCGGTGCGCTCGACGACACCGGGCATCGTGATCGCCGTGCGTGACCGTGGTTTGGGCGGGCGCCAGGTCTGGGTGCTCGGCCCGGCCCATGAGCGCCACTATTACGCCCATCTGCGCGATTGGGCGCCGGGCCTGGCGGCCGGGGACATCGTCGCGCCGGGCAGCCTGCTCGGCAGCGTCGGCAATACCGGCAATGCCCGCACCACGCCTCCGCATCTGCACTACGGCATCTACGGCAGCGACGGGGCCCGCGACCCTTTGCCGCTGCTGCGCGCAACACACTGAACCGGACACAGAGGCTGGAACACTCCGTCATGGGCGTCCGCCTCGTGCAGCACGCCGGCCGGGCCTATCTTGGGCTCGCCCCCTCCCCACGTGTCCCGCGATCCCATGAGCAAGCAACGCTACCGCATCACCGTCACGCCGATCGGCACCGATGGCCGGCCAGGTGCCGGCAACGCGCTGGAATTCGAGCAGCGCTCCAGCGACAACTGGATGCGCACGCTGGAAGTGTTCGAGCACCAGCGCGGCATGTGCGGCGACCGCTGCGCGGCCCTGGCGGTGGCCATCGAGCTGCTGAAGTCGGCCAGCACCGAGCCCAGCGAAGACCGCGACATCGCCCAGCTGCGGCCGCATGTGGACGCGTTGCTGGCGGCAGTCGCGCGCCTGCCCGCCAAGCGCTGAGCACGGCTACACTGCGCGCTTCCACTGGGGAGCGGGCGATGAAGACCAGGCAAGGGGTTTTGCTGTTGATGGCGATCGGTCTGGCAGCGGGCCTGGCGGGCTGCAGCTGCCAGCGCACGCCCGATCCGCAGGAAGCCAGGGCGAAGACAGACCCGCAGGCGGCCAGCGCAACCGTCGAGAATGAAGACGCCGCGCCGGCCGATAGCGCAAACGCTGCCCAGCGCCATGCCCGCGATCAAGCGTTCTCTGCGGCGGTCTCGGTAGTGCACCGCTATCTGACCGCGCTGCCCGGCACCCGCGACGAAGCCGACGCGATGTGGACCGGCGGGCGCCCTTCACCGGTGCCCGACGACGCCAACCTGCGTTCGCTCGAAGGCCTGCAGAGCCTGCGCATCGAAACCGACAAGCCATTGGCGCTGGACCAGCTCTCGCCGCCCGAAGCGGTCGAAGTCCCGGTGCGCCTGACCGCGCGCATGGCCGGCGGCAACCGCCATTACACCGGTTGGTACCGCGTGCGCCCGCGCCTGGGCGAGAGCCATTGGGAGATCAGTTCGGCCTCGCTGCAGCCGACGCTCGACTAGGCCGCATCCGCTCATAGACGATTCACCGCCCACCACCAAGGATGCAGGCAACCTTCTGCATGGATCGGCCGATGACATTCCCCCCGCGTTCCGCCCCGTTGGCCTCCGCGCTCGCCTTGAGCCTCGCGCTGCTGTTGCCGCTGCACTCGCCCACCGCCTCGGCCGAACCGAAAGTCCAGGGCTCGCAGGTCAGCGTCGAGGCCGGCGATGTCCAGCAGTACCTGGCGGGCACTTTCCCGCAGACGCACGACGCGCTCGGCGGCCTGCTGGAATTGACCGTCAGCCACCCGCAATTGAAATTGCCGCCGGGTAACCGGCTCGATCTCGGCTTCGACCTGGCCATGGCCACCGCCGGCGGCGCGCCGATGCAGGTGGGCAATGTCGGCCTGAGCAGCGCACTGCGCTACGACTCGGCCGCGCAGGCCTTTTTCCTGGACCAGCCAACCGTGGATCGCTTCACCCCGGCACAAGCCGGCGGCAAGCTCGATTCGCGCACCCGCGAACTGCTCAATGTCTGGCTGGCTGACTACGCGCGGCGCGAGCCGATCTACAAGCTCGACCCGGCGATCGCCAGCCTGATGGGTGCCTTGCAGGTGCAGTCGGCCGCGGTGGAGAACGGCCGGCTGGTGGTGCATTTCAACCAGAACGTCGAAAGCCTGGTGCCGGCTTCACTGCTGCAGGGCCGCTGACCGGAGCGCGGCCCTCGCGCGCCGTCAGCGCTTGGGCTGCAGCATGGTGCCGGTGCAGTTCTTCGAGCCGCAACGGCATTCCCAGATCTTCTTCAGGCGCGGGGTGTGGCGCTCGCCCAGGGTGATGCCGTAGTTATAGGTCAGCTCTTCGCCCGGCCTGATGTTGCGGATCGCCTCGATGAACACCTTGTCCTTGCGGCGGTCGTCGCCCTCGGCTTCTTCGATCACCGCTTCGCAGTTCGGATTGCAGCTGTGGTTGATCCAGCGCGCATCGTTACCCTCGTAGTTGGCGTCGATCACGTAGTCGTCGCTGAGGGTGAACAGGAAGGTGTGGCCGGTTTCCACGTCGCCGGCGTCATCGGCATCGACTTCCTTGTGGGTGCGGCGGCGGCCTTTGTACTCGATGACACGGTCGCCTTTCTTGAGCGGCTGCACGGCAAACACGCCGTTGCCGTGAATACGGGACTTGCGGGCGGCGATCTTGCGCGACATGTAGGCTTCCATCCAGGGGGCCGGGCATTGTGGCCCGGGCAGCGGCGCCAAGCCAATCCCGGGCGATGTTTGCCGATGCCTGAATGCCCGGGTTGGCCTCGCCGGACCAAAAGCGTACAATTTCAGTCCGCTTTCCCTACCCCCCTATCGCCGCCATGCTGCGCGTCACCAAGCTCACCGACTACGCCACTGTCGTCCTGACGGTGCTCGCTGCACAGGCGGACAAGGTCCTCAGTGCCAGCGAGCTGGCCGAGCAGGCCGGGCTGGAGGGCACCACGGTCAGCAAGCTGCTCAAGCCGCTGGCCCAGGCGGGGCTGGTCGAGGGCCTGCGCGGCGTGCACGGCGGCTACCGGCTGGCGCGCGCGGCCAGCCAGATCACCCTGATCGAGATCGTCGAGGCCATGGAAGGCCCGCTGGCGATCACCGAGTGCAGCCAGGACCACGGCCAGTGCGGCATTGCCCACAGCTGCGGCGTGCGCTCGAACTGGCGCCTGATCAACGACGTGGTCGCCGACGCCCTGCGCGGCGTCACCCTGGCGCAGATGCTGCATCCCCTTTCCACCACCGGCGACGGCCGGCGACGCTTGATCGCCGCCCAGGTCGCCGCTTCCTGAAGCGTAGGCAGCCCCCATGGCCACCGAAGAAGTCACCACCCCGCAGAACGCCGAGATCCTTGAACGGCTCGGCCGCCGCTATGAGGCGGGGTTCATCACCGAGATCGAATCGGACTCGCTGCCGCCCGGCCTGGACGAGGACGTGGTGCGCGCGCTGTCGGCGAAGAAGAACGAACCGGAATGGATGACCGAATGGCGCCTGTCGGCGTACCGGCATTGGCTGACCATGCGCGAGCCGCACTGGGCCAAGCTGGAGATCGCGCCGATCGATTTCCAGGCGTTGAGCTACTACTCCGCGCCCAAGGGCCCGAAGTACAAGTCGCTCGACGAGGTGCCCAAGGAATTGCTGGACACCTACGACAAGCTCGGCGTGCCGCTGCACGAGCGCGCCAAGCTGGCGGGCGTGGCGGTGGACGCGGTGTTCGACTCGGTCTCCGTCGGCACCACCTTCCGCAAGGAACTGGCCGAGAAGGGCGTGATCTTCTGCTCGATGTCCGAAGCCATCCAGGAGCATCCCGAGCTGGTACGCCAGTACCTGGGCAGCGTGGTACCGGTGGGCGACAACTACTTCGCGGCGCTGAATTCGGCCGTGTTCTCCGATGGCAGCTTCGTCTTCATCCCCAAGGGCGTGCGTTGCCCGATGGAGCTGAGCACCTACTTCCGCATCAACGCCGGCCACACCGGCCAGTTCGAGCGTACCTTGATCGTGTGCGAGGACAAGGCCTACGTCTCCTACCTGGAAGGCTGCACCGCGCCGATGCGCGATGAGAACCAGCTGCACGCGGCGGTGGTCGAGCTGGTGGCGCTGGAAGATGCCGAGATCAAGTATTCGACCGTGCAGAACTGGTACCCGGGCGATGAGGAAGGCCGCGGCGGCATCTATAACTTCGTGACCAAGCGCGCCGAATGCCGCGGTGCACGCGCCAAGGTGACCTGGACCCAGGTCGAGACCGGCTCGGCGATCACCTGGAAGTATCCCTCGTGCGTGCTGCTGGGCGACGACTCGGTCGGCGAGTTCCACTCGGTGGCGCTGACCCACCATCGCCAGCAGGCCGACACCGGCACCAAGATGATCCACATCGGCAAGCGCACCAAGAGCAAGATCGTCAGCAAGGGCATCAGCGCCGGGCGCGGCCAGAACACCTATCGCGGCCTGGTCAAGGTCGACCGTAACGCCGACGGCGCGCGCAACTACACCCAGTGCGACTCGCTGCTGATCGGCAAGAAGTGCGGCGCCCACACCTTCCCCTATATCGAGGTGAAGAACCCCGGCGCCACGGTCGAGCACGAAGCGACGACCTCCAAGATCAGCGACGACCAGCTGTTCTATTGCCGCTCGCGCGGCATCAGCCAGGAAGACGCGGTGTCGCTGATCGTCGATGGCTTCTGCAAGCAGGTCTTCCGCGAGCTGCCGATGGAGTTCGCGGTCGAGGCCAAGAAGCTGCTGGAAGTGTCGCTGGAAGGCAGCGTCGGCTAAAAGCCGGCGGCATTCCACCAAGCCCTCATTACGAAAAGAATTGTCCAACATGCTGAAGATCAACAACCTCCACGCCAGCGTCGCCGGCAAGGAAATCCTCAAGGGCCTGTCGCTGGACCTGCAACCGGGCCAGGTGCACGCCATCATGGGTCCCAACGGCGCCGGCAAGTCGACGCTGGGCAATGTGCTGGCCGGACGCGAGGGCTATGAAGTCACCGCCGGCACGGTCGAGTTCGACGGCCAGCCGCTGCTGGACCTGGCGCCGGAAGAGCGCGCCGCTGCTGGCCTGTTCCTGGCCTTCCAGTACCCGGTGGAAATCGCCGGGGTCAACAACACGTATTTCCTGCGCGCCGCGCTCAATGCGCAGCGCAAGGCGCGCGGGCAGGACGAGCTGGACTCGATGCAGTTCCTCAAGCTGGTGCGGCAGAAGCTGGCCGTGCTGCACTTGAAGGACGAACTCCTGCACCGCGGCGTCAACGAAGGTTTCTCGGGCGGCGAAAAGAAGCGCAACGAGATCTTCCAGCTGGCCGTGCTCGAACCGAAGCTGGCGATCCTGGACGAAACCGATTCGGGCCTGGACATCGATGCGCTCAAGACCGTGGCCGACGGCGTCAACGCGCTGCGCTCGGCCGATCGCTCGTTCCTGGTCATCACCCACTACCAGCGCCTGCTCGACTACATCAAGCCGGACGTGGTGCACGTGCTGGCCGATGGCCGCATCGTCCAGACCGGTGGCCCGGAGCTGGCGCTGGAGCTGGAGAAGCACGGCTACGCCTGGCTGAAGGATCGCGTCGTGCCGGAGAGCGTGGCCTGATGAGCGCCTTGCTCGATTCGCTGGCCGCTGGCTTCCAGGGCGACGCTGCGCGCCGCCAGACCCTCGATGAGGCCCTGCGCGACGGCCTGCCGGGCGCGCGCAGCGAAGCGTGGAAATACACCCCGCTGCGCTCGCTCGAACGTCGCAGCTTTTCGCCCTCGCCTGCCGAGGTGGCCGAGGTCGATCCGCAACGGCTGGCCGATATTCCTGCGCCGCGCCTGGTGTTCGTCAACGGCCGCCATGCGCCGTCGTTGTCGCAACTGGACGGCCTACCAGCAGGCGTAACCCTGCAACCGCTGTCGGCTGCGCTGGCGAGCGGCGAAGAAGCCGCGCGTTTCCTCGGCCGCCGCTACGAGCGCAACGAGGAAGTGTTCGCGCGCCTCAATGCCGCACTCGCCGAGGAAGGCGTGCTGTTGCGCGTGGCCGAAGGCGTGCAGGTTCAATCGCCCTTGCACCTGGTATTCGTCGCCACTGCCGCCGCGGCCGACCAGGCCTGGCATCCGCGTCACCTGATCGAGCTGCGCGGCGACGCTTCGCTCGCGCTGCTGGAACATCATCTGCATGTCGCCGACAACGCCCACCTGGGCAACACCGTCGCGCACGTCCATCTCGCCGCCGGCGCGCGCTTGTCGCATGCCCGCGTGCAGGAAGACAGCCACGCCTTCACCGCGATGCTGCGCACCGACGCCGTGCTCGCGCACGACGCCGAATACCACCGTATCGACATCGAACTCGGCGCCGGCCTCAGCCGCCACGAACTCAATGTGCGGCTGGAAGGCGACAACGCGCGCCTCACCGCCAACGGCGTGCTGCTCGGCAATGGCCGCCGCCATATCGATACCCGCCTGGGGATCGAGCACATCGCCCGCGACACCGCCTGCGGCCTGACCTGGCGCGGCGTGGCCACCGACCGCAGCCGGGTGGTCTTCCACGGCGGCATCAATATTCGCCCGGGCGCCGATGGCACCGATGCGCGGTTGTCGAACAAGAACCTGCTGCTCTCGGCCAATGCCGAGATCGACACCCAGCCGGTGCTGGTGATCGATGCCGACGAGGTGCAAGCCGCGCATGGCGCCACCGTCGGCCAACTCGATGCCAATGCCCTGTTCTACCTGCGCTCGCGCGGCCTGCCGCAGGCGCAGGCGCAAGCGCTGCTGAGCGCGGCTTTCTGCCATGAGCCGCTGGCGACATTGCCGGAAGACTTGCGCGGGTTCCTGGCGACGCGGCTGGATGCGGCGCTGGCGTCGGCGGGGGTGGCATGAACGCCCCGCTGGCCACGACCCTGACCGAAGCGCCGAACTGGGAGCGCGTACGCAGCGATTTCCCGCTGCTGATGCGCCAGGTACACGGCAAGCCGCTGATCTACTTCGACAACGCCAACACCGGGCAGAAGCCGCTGCCGGTGATCGCGGCCACCGATGAGTTCTATCGCCGCCAGAACGCCAACGTCAGCCGCGCCGTGCACGCGCTCGGCACCGAAGCCACCGACGCCTACGAAGGCGCACGCAGCAAGTTGGCGCGCTTTCTCAATGTGCGCACCGACGAACTGGTGCTGTGCAGTGGCACCACCTTCGCGATCAACCTGGTGGCCTATTCCTGGGCACTGCCGCGGCTCAAGGCGGGCGATGTCATCCTGGTCTCGCGCATGGAACACCACGCCAACATCGTGCCGTGGCAGCTGGTGGCCGAACGTACCGGGGCGACGATCCGCGTGGCCGAGATCCGTGCCGACGGCAGTCTCGACCTGGAAGCCCTGCGCGCGGCGATGACCAGCGAGGTCAAGCTGCTGGCGCTGGCGCATGTTTCCAACGTGCTGGGCACGGTGAACCCGGTGCGCGAGATCTGCCGCGAGGCGCGCAAGCGCGGCATCGTGACCGTGATCGATGGTTCGCAGGCGGTGCCGCACCGGCGCGTGGACGTGGCCGCGATCGGCTGCGACTTCTACGCATTGACCGGCCACAAGATGTGCGGGCCGACCGGCACCGGCGCGCTGTGGGCGCGCCGCGAGCACCTGCAGGCGATGCCACCGTTCCTGGGCGGTGGCGAAATGATCAAGGAAGTCAGTTTCGAAGGCACCGTGTTCAACGAGGGCCCGCACAAGTTCGAGGCCGGTACGCCGAACATCGCCGGTTTCGTCGGCCTGGGCGCGGCGGTGGACTATCTCGAATCGGTCGGCCTGGACCACATTGAGACGCGCGAGGCCGAACTGCTGGCGCATTTGACCGAAGAGTTGCAGCGCATCGAAGGCCTGCGCATCTTCGGCACCGCTCCGGACAAGGCCGCGGTAGTCTCGTTCCTGGTCGAAGGCGCGCACGCGCACGACCTGGCGACGCTGCTCGACCTGGAGGGGGTGGCGATCCGTTCCGGCCAGCACTGCGCCCATCCGTTGCTGCAGTTCTACGGCGTGGCGGCGACCTGCCGGGCCTCGCTGGCGTTCTACAACACGCACGAGGAAATCGAGCAGTTCGTGGTGGCCCTGCGCAAGGTGCGCCAGCTGCTGGGCTGACCGCGGGGCGGCGGATACCGGCCCCTGCCCCGCCTGCGTGGCGCACCGCTACAATTGCGCCATGCACACGCTCACCTTCCGTACCGCTACCGTTGCCGATGTCGATGCGCTGGTTGCCCTGGTCACCTCGGCCTACCGCGGCGATGCCAGCCGCGTCGGCTGGACCACCGAGGCCGACCTGCTCGATGGCACCCGCATCGAACCCGAGCTGCTGCGCCAGGACATCCTGCGCGACCGCAGCGTGGTGCTGCTGGCCGAGCGCGACGGCGAGCTGATCGCCTGCGCGCATATCGCCGATGAGGGCGACGCTGGCTATTTCGGCATGTTCTCGGTCAGCCCGGGCCTGCAGGGCGGCGGCGTCGGCAAGCAGCTGATGGCCGAGGCCGAGCGCCTGGTGCGGCAACAGTGGGGACACGCCATGATGCGGATGACGGTGATCGACGTACGCGCCGAGCTGATCGCCTTCTACGAACGCCGCGGTTATCGCCGCACCGGCATCACCAAGCCGTTCCCGTATGGCGATGCCCGCTACGGCACGCCGCTACGCGACGACCTGCGCTTCGAGATCCTGGAAAAACCGCTGGTGGCGCTGCCGTGAGCGATGTCTGGACATTTGTCTGCGGCACCGCCGAGCTGTTGCCCGGCGAGCTGAAGAACGTCTGGGACGAGGTCACCGACACCCCGATCGTGGTGTTCAACCTCGATGGCGCCTTCTATGCGCTGGAAGACCGCTGCAGCCACGAAGACTACGAGCTGTCGCCGGGCAGCTTCGATCCGGCCGAGGGCAGCATCGAATGCCTGCTGCACGGCGCGCGGTTCGATATCCGTGACGGCCGGCCGCTGTGCCCGCCGGCCTACTCGCCGGTACCGAAGTTCCCGGTCAAGGTCGACGATGCCGGCGTGTGGACGCGCGACGACCGCGCCTGAGAGGGCGGGCTGACGTCAGCGGCGCTTGTATCTGTAGAACGCAGCCGCGTGCCAGCGTGTTGCAAACGATTCGCATTTGCTGACACAATTGCCGCGTACGCCCAGCTCTTCGCCAGGCGCAATTCTTTTCGAAACGATCTCGGCCTCCCCGTGGAGGCTGCTGGGTTGTGTTCGGCCGTCTACAGGACCGCAGACAGATGAGCATCAAGAGCCGCAAGCATGTCCTCCCCCGCGCTGCCAGCGCCACCACGCTGACCGCCGCCGCGCTGCTGTTGGCCGCCCCGCTGGCGCATGCCGACGGCGCCGCCGACAACGCCAAGACCCTGGACAAGGTCAACGTCCAGGCCGAGCGCTCCAAGCGCTACCTGGTGGAGACGCCGGCCTCGTCGAAGTTCACCCAGGCGCTGCAGGACACGCCGCAGACCGTCAACATCATCAGCAAGGACCTGTTCAACGAGCAGGGCGCGACCACCCTGACCGAGGCGCTGCGCAACAGCCCGGGCGTGGGCACCTTCTATGTCGGCGAGAACGGCAACACCAGCACCGGCGATACCGTGTACATGCGCGGCTTCGATAGTTCTTCGAGCATCTTCGTCGATGGCATCCGCGATCTCGGCTCGATCTCGCGCGATGTCTTCAACATCGAGCAGATCGAAGTGACCAAGGGCCCGGCCGGTACCGACAACGGCCGCAGCGCGCCCACCGGCGCGATCAACCTGATCACCAAGCGGCCGTTTGGCGCCAACGCCACCAGCGCTTCGCTGACCGGCGGCGTCGATGGCCAGCGCCGCGTCACCGCCGACTGGAACCAGACCCTGGGTCACCCGGGCGCCGCTTTCCGCCTGAACGTCATGGGCCAGGACAGCGACGCCGTAGGCCGCGACCATGTGCAGAACAAGCGCTGGGGCGTGGCGCCGAGCCTGGCCTTCGGCCTGGATGGCAATACCCGTTACTACATCGACCTGTTGTACGTGAAGCAGGACAACATCCCCGACGGCAGCGTGCCGACGACTGGCTTGCCCGGTTACTCCTCGCCGGACCCGCGGCGCCCCTGGCTGGCGACCGCGCCGAAGGTGGACACCGAGAACTTCTACGGCACCCGCCATGACCACGACGATGTCGAATCGAAGATGGCCACGTTCCGCTTCGAGCACGACTTCTCCGACACGCTCAAGCTGACCAACACCGCGCGTTGGGGCCAGAACGAGCAGGACTACATGCTCACCGCGTTCATGGGGACCGCGGCGAACCTGCTCACCCCGAACCCGGCCGATCCTTCGACCTGGACGCTGGCGCGCAGTACCCCGACCTTCAAGGACCAGGAATACACGATCCTGACCGACCAGTTGAACCTGCGCTGGGATTTCACCACCGGCAGCGTGGTCCACAACCTCAGCACCGGCATCGAGGCCACGCGCGAGGAACTCAAGAGCTGGGGCGTGGCGACGCTGGGCGGCGCCTGGCCTGCGGCCAATCTCTACAACCCGGACTGGAACGTGGATGGACTGGTGTGGGGGCGCAACGGCGCCCACTCCGAAGGCCGCACGACGACCTATTCGGCCTACGCCTTCGACACGCTGAAGTTCGGCGACAGCTTCCTGGTCACCGGCGGCATTCGCATCGACCACTACGACACCGATTTCAACAGCCTGGTCGTGTGCGGCGCGCGCGGCGGCCCGGTGTGCGGCACGCTGCCGGCCGGCAGCATCGTGCCCGGCGTCGATGCCAACGCCCGCGACACGCTGTTCAACTGGAAGCTCGGCGCGGTCTACAAGGCCAACGAGGATGTCAGCGTCTACGCCAACTACGCCGTCTCGCAGCAGCCCCCCGGCGGCAGCGCGCTGGAACTGAGCACCGCGGCCAACAACCTCAACAACCCCAACCTCGACCCGCAGAAGGCCAAGACCGCCGAGGTCGGCACCAAGTGGGCGTTCTTCGAGCAGGACCTGCTGGTGACGATGGCGCTGTTCCGTACCGACGTGACCAACGAGATTGCGCCGGACCCGACCAACCCCAACATCTTCTACCAGACCGGCGAGAAGCGGGTCGAGGGCGTCGAGTTGTCAGCGGTCGGGCGCATCACTGAAAACTGGTCGGTGTCGGCCGGCTACACCAAGATGGATGCGAAGGTGAAGCAAGGCAGCAATGCTGCCCAGGATGGCACCACCGACCTGACCTACACCCCGGACAGCGCCTTCACCGCGTGGAGCACCTACACCTTGCCGTTCAACCTCACCGTCGGCGGCGGCGTGCGCTACAGCGGCGAGATGAAGCGCGGCACCGATGGCGCGATCGGCACGCCGGCCTATGTGAAGTCCTATACCGTGTGGGATGCGGTGGTCACCTACCCGTTCAACGACCACTTCGACCTGCGCTTGAACGCGTATAACCTGTTCGACAAGGAGTACGTCGGCGGCATCAACAAGAGCGGCTACCGCTACAGCCCGGGTGCGCCGCGCACGTTCACGCTGACGGCCAACCTGCGCTTCTGATCGGCGCGCGCCGTGTCGTCTTGAACCATGGACGCCTCCCTTGCGGAGGCGTCCGCATGCGGGAGAACCAGATGCTGCTGCACATCCCAGGAGTCCTGAGCGCGGAGGAAGTGGTCCGCTTCCGGCGTGAACTCGATGCCGCCGAATGGACCGATGGCCGCGAAACGGTCGGCGTGCAGGGCGCGCAAGTCAAGCGCAACCAGCAGTTGGCGGACGCCTCGCCGTTGAAGCAGCAGCTCGGGCAGGCGGTGCTCAATGCACTGGCGCGCAGCCCGCTGTACTTTGCCGCCGCGCTGCCGTTGCGGACCGTTCCGCCTCGCTTCAACCGCTACGCCGGCGGCGGCCACTATGGCTTCCATGTCGATGGCGCGGTGATGAGCGTGGCCGGCGGCGAAGGCCAGCCAACCACCAGCGTGCGCAGCGACCTGTCGTGCACCTTGTTCCTGAGCGCGCCCGAGGAATACGAAGGCGGTGAGCTGATTGTCAGCGACACCTATGGCGAGCACGAGGTCAAGCTGCCCGCCGGCGACCTCATCCTGTATCCCTCCAGCAGCCTGCACCGGGTCGCGGCGGTGACTTCCGGGGCACGGCTGGCGTCGTTCTTCTGGGTGCAGAGCCTGGTGCGCGACGGTCAACAGCGACAGACGCTGTTCGAGCTGGATGCAGCGATCCAGGCGTTGACGCAGTCGGCGGCTGATCGCGATGCAGTCCTGCGCTTGACCAACGTCTACCACAACCTTTTACGTAGCTGGTCCCAGACCTGAGACCGGGTCGCCCGTAATTGCGATCCATTCTCAATTGGATAGAATGCGTTTCCCCTTCCCGCGGCGGTACCGGCTTGTCTGATCCCTCTTCCGACCTGGCCACCCAACAGCAGCGCCGCGGCTTCTGGCTGCGCACGCTGCACCAATGGCACTGGATCAGCGCGGCCGTGTGCCTGGTGGGCATGTTGTTGTTCGCGGCCACCGGGCTCACGCTCAACCATGCCGCCGCGATCGAGGCCAAGCCGCAGGTCACCCAGCGCCAACTGCAACTGCCCGCGCCGCTGCTGCAACGGCTGCACGGCCCGGAAGAAGGCGATGCACCGCTGCCGGCAGCGGTGGCGTCGTGGCTGTCCGGCGAGCTGTCCTTGCGCCTGGCCCGCCAGCCGGCCGAATGGTCGGCCGACGAGGTCTATCTGTCGCTGCCCGGTCCGGGCGAGGACGCCTGGCTGAGCATCGACCGGCGCAGCGGCGCGATCGAATACGAACACACCGTGCGCGGTTGGGTGTCGTACTTCAACGACCTGCACAAGGGGCGCAACGCCGGCCCGGCATGGGGCTGGTTCATCGACGTGTTCGCCATTGCCTGCCTGGTGTTCTGCGTCACCGGCCTGTTCCTGCTGCAGATGCACGCCAGGCAGCGGCGCATGACCTGGCCGCTGGTCGGCCTGGGCCTGTTGTTGCCCCTGCTCATCGCCCTGCTCCTGATCCATTGACCCTTTCCTGATCCGCTTCGGAGACGCTATATGCGCGCCACGCTCACGCTTTCCCTCACCGTCGGTGGCCTGCTGGTCACGCCGGCGTATGCCGCCACGCTCGAGGTCAACGTCGAGATTCCCAAGATCGACGTGGCCGAATATCACCGGCCGTACGTGGCGGTGTGGGTCGAGGGCGCCGATGCACAGGTCGCGCAGAACCTGGCGGTCTGGTACCAGAACAAGGGCACCGCCGAAGGCCATGGCACCAAGTGGCTGCCGGACCTGCGCCAGTGGTGGCGCAAGAGTGGCCGCAGCGCGCAATTGCCGATCGATGGCGTCACCGGCCCCACCCGCCCGACCGGCACGCACGCGTTGTCCTTCAGCCAGGCGCAGTTGCGCGACCTCAAGCCGGGGCAATACACCCTGGTGGTCGAAGCGGCGCGCGAAGTCGGTGGGCGCGAGCTGCTGAAGGTGCCGTTCCAGTGGGGCGGCGGCGCGCAACAGGGCAAGGCACAAGGCAGCAGCGAACTCGGTGCGGTGTCGCTTGCGGTACGTCCGTAATCGCGCAGCGATCCTCCATCCATTCACTACCAAGGAAAGTTCATGAAGCGCAGTTCTCTTGTCGCCGCGTTCGCCGCGGCCGCCGTACTCGTCCTGGCACCGGCCGCGATGGCGCACAAAGCCTGGCTGCTGCCCTCGCAGACCGTGATCGCCGGCGACCAGCCGTGGATCAGCGTGGATGCGGCCGTGTCCAACGACCTGTTCTATCTCAACCACATGCCGCTGCGCCTGGATGGCCTGGTGATCACCGCGCCGGACGGCAGCCAGTTGCAGCCGCAGAATGCGGCGACCGGCAAGTTTCGCAGCGTGTTCGATGTCGAGCTGACGCAGCCGGGCACTTACCGCCTGGCGGTGGTGAACGCAGGCCTGATGGCAAGCTGGAAGCAGGATGGCAAGCCCAAGCGCTGGCGCGGCAACGAAGCCAGCTTCGCCAGCGAAGTGCCCAAGGATGCGCAGGACCTGCAGGTGTCGCAGCAGGCCGGCCGGGTCGAGACCTTCGTCACCCGCGGCGCGCCCAATGAGGTCGCGCTCAAGCCCAGCGGCACCGGCCTGGAGCTGGTGCCGGTGACGCATCCCAATGATCTGTTCGCCGGCGAGGCGGCCACCTTCAAGCTGCAGATCGACGGCAAGCCGGCCGCCGGCCTGGAGGTCGAGATCATTCGCGGCGGCACCCGCTATCGCAATGCCCAGGACGAGATCAAGGTCACCACGGATGCCAAGGGCAGCTTCAGCGTGACCTGGCCCGAAGCCGGCATGTACTGGCTGGAGGCCAGCACCGAGGACAAGAAGACCTCGGTGAAGCAGGCCAAGCAGCGTCGCCTGAGCTACGTCGCCACGCTGGAAGTGCTGCCGCAATAACCGAGGATCGCGCGCGGGCCATGCGGCCCGCGCTGCATTGCGTATGTCGAACGACTCCTCCCACGTCCTGGAACTCGCCGCGCTTGGCGGCGCGACCATGGGCACGACCTGGCGCGTGCAAGTGGCGCTTCGCCGTGGCCGCGACCTGCATGGGCTGCATGCCGGCATCCAGGCGGCGCTGGATGAAGTCGTCGCGCAGATGAGCACCTGGGAGGCGGATTCGGACATCAGCCGCTACAACGACGCCGAGGCTGGCAGCGGCGCCGTGTTGCCGGCGAGCTTCGCGCATGTGTTGCAGGTCGCGCTCGAAGTCGCCACGGCCAGCGGCGGCGCGTTCGACCCCACGGTAGGCCCGTTGGTGGCGCTGTGGGGCTTTGGCTCGGCGCGCGGGCCACTGCGGGTGCCCGCTGCCGGCGCGCTTGCGGCCACGCGTGCCCGCGTCGGCTGGCAACGCCTGCAGTGGGATGCCGGCGCCCGCCGCCTGGTGCAACCTGGCGGCGTGGCGCTGGACCTGTCGGGAATTGCCAAGGGCCACGGTGTCGACGTGGTCGTCGCCTATCTGCGCCATGCCGGCGTAGCCGCCGCCTTGGTGGAAGTCGGCGGCGAACTGCGTGGCTACGGCACCAAGCCGGATGGACAACCGTGGCGCGTGTTGGTGGAATCGGCCCCCGAGGAAGACGCCGCGTCGGCGCTGCCAGCCCGGGTATTGGCGCTGCGCGACCTGGCCGTGGCCACCTCCGGCGACCGCTGGCACCACTTCGAGGTCGGCGAGCAACGCTACTCGCACACTTTCGACCCCCGCCTCGGCCGCCCGGTACCCGCTGCGCCAGCGGCGGTCACCGTGGTGGCCGGCGATGCGGCGCGCGCCGATGCATGGGCCACCGCGATGACCGTGCTCGGCCCAGGCGCGGGCCTGCGCCTGGCCCAGGGCCTGTCGCTCCCGGTGCGCTTCCTGGTACGCGAGGCGGACGCCTGGCGCGAGCACATGACCCCGGCGTTCAAGGCGCTGTTGGAAGCGACTGCATGAACCCGCAAACGAACTGGAAAAGCCGCGTGGGCAATGGCGTTGTTCTGCTGCTGCTCGCATTGGCTTGCCTGGCCCTGCTGCGCCTGCATGGCGGCGCGGCATGGTGGCCCGGCGCCGCCCTGCACTGGCAGTGGCAACTGGCCGCTGGCTGCGTGCTGGCCTATGGCGCATTGTGCGGCAGCATTGCCTGGCGCGCGCGCGCGCCGCGCGTGGCGGCAACCACCGGCTCGCCGCCGACGCTGGTGGCCTGGGCCAGCCAGACGGGCTTTGCCAGCGAACTGGCCGAGCGCAGCGTGGCTGCCCTGCATGCCGCCGGAGTGGCCGCGCACGTGCTGCCACTCAGCGCCGTGGACGCCGAAACCTTGCAAGCCGCAGAGCGCGTCCTGTTCGTGGTCAGCACCACCGGCGAGGGCGATCCACCCGACAATGCCCTCGCCTTCCTGCGCCATGCCCAGCCGCAGCTCGCAGCGCTGCCGCGGCTGCGCTACGGCCTGCTCGCACTGGGCGACCGCAGCTACGACGATTTCTGTGCATTCGGTCGGCAACTCGACGAGTGGCTGGCCAGCCGCGGTGCGCATGCGTTGTTCGACCGGGTTGAAGTCGACAACGCCGATCCCGGTGCGCTGCGGCACTGGCAGTACCTGATCGGGCAACTCGGCGATGGCGCCGCGCAGGCTGACTGGGAGCGCCCGCAATACCAATCATGGCGACTGCAATCACGCCAGCACAGCAATCCCGGCTGCGACGCCGGCGCCGCATTCCGTATTTCGCTGCAGCCGGCACGCGCCGACTGGCTGCACTGGCAGGCCGGTGACATCGCCGAGATCGGACCGCGCCACAGCGCGGCGGCGGTCGCCGATTTCCTGCACACCCACGCACTCGACGGCGAGCGCAACGTTCGCGGGCGCACCTTGCGCGAGTGGATCGCCGCTTCGCATTGGCCTGGCGCGCTCGCCGACGATGACCTGGACGCCTGGCTGGACCGCCTGCAGCCCCTGCCGCATCGCGAGTATTCCATCGCCACCGTGCCTGCCGAAGGCCGCCTGGACCTGCTGGTGCGCCGCCACATCGGGCCCGACGGAACACCGGGGTTAGGCAGCGGCTGGCTGTGCGATCACGCCGGCCTGGGCACCGATATCGCGCTGCGCATCCGCGCCAACCCTGGTTTCCATCCGCCCGCGCCGAATCGGCCGTTGATCCTTATCGGCAACGGCACCGGCATCGCCGGATTGCGCGCACACCTGGCCGCGCGCGCCGAAGCCGGCTTGTCACGCAATTGGCTGCTGTTCGGCGAGCGCTACGCGGCCCACGACAATCACTTCGGCGCCGATCTCCAGCGCTGGCAAGCGCAAGGTTTGCTCGAACGCATCGACGCGGTGTATTCGCGCGACAACGGCCCGCATCGCTATGTGCAGGACGCGCTGGCGCACGCTGCCGATGCGGTGCGCGAGTGGGTCGATGCCGGCGCGGCGATCTACGTCTGCGGCAGCCTGCGCGGCATGGCGCCGGCGGTGGATGAGGTGCTCGAACACATTCTCGGCGGTGAGGTCCGGGACCACCTGCGCACCGAGGGGCGCTACCGCCGCGACGTCTACTGAGCGGCAGCCGGTTCGGCGCCGATCGATTCGGCG
Source organism: Stenotrophomonas sp. (assembly GCA_035539015.1). GTDB lineage: Bacteria > Pseudomonadota > Gammaproteobacteria > Xanthomonadales > Xanthomonadaceae > Stenotrophomonas_A. The sequence continues at coordinate 25,107 of DATLJF010000018.1, forward strand.
GCGCGCGGCGCCACCCGGATCGCCAGCAGTTCTCCCGCCCCATGCAGGGCATGACGGCTGCGCGGACCGGCGCCCAGCCAGGCGGTGTCGCCGGCCGCCAACGGCGCCAGCGCCGCGTCCGATTCGAAGCGTGCGTGGCCGGCAAGCAAATGGACCGCCCAGGCCACCCCGGGCTCGGTGAAGAACAACATCGGCCCGACCAGCGGCCGGTGCAACAGGCTGGCGTCGAGTGCGTCGCGGCGCCACATCAGGTTGAAGTCGTGGGTAGGGCCGTCGATGAGTTCGCCGCGGACCTTGGCCTCGCCGGCAAACCGCAGGCGTTGGTGTGGTGGCAGCAGCGCGACGTCCTGGCCATCCTCGAAGCTCAGGCGCACGCCGTTGCCATGCAGCAGCACCAGCTCGCGCTCGATGCCGGGAAACGAGGAAAAATCCGAGTCTTGCTCGATCTCCGCGATCGACAGCCGCAGCGACCAGTCGGCACCGTCGCCCAATCGAAGGATCTCGCGCGTCCAGCCCTGCTGGTTGCGCCAGCGCTCGCGCCGGTAGTGGTGGGCGGGAATGACGTGGCTGGGGGTCTGCAGGGCATCCATGGCCGCATTCTGCCGCAATCGCGGGCCGGACCGCCTCTGCATGCAGCGGGTACTGCGCGTAGGGAATGCCAGAAAAGGAAACGCCCGGTCGCACATCCTGTGCGGCACCGGGCGGTCACATCCGTGTCGGCATCCAGCCTTCCCCCTAGACGTCCTGCCTAGATGGCGTGCGGCCACGCCTCCTGCGCTTAGCCGTATTCCTTGCCACTGCTGTCCTTATTGTCGCGTCACCGGCTCCGCCGGCTTGCCTGCATCCTTGCCTGCGTCCTTGGCAGAGGGCGCGGCGGCCGCGCCAATCTCGATGAGGTCGCGATTCCGTTCGACCGTGCTCAACCCGATGCCCTTGACCTGCGCCAGATCCTCGGCGCTCTTGAAGGGTCCGTTGGCCTCCCGGTGCTCGACGATCGCCTTGGCCTTGGAAGGCCCCACGTTCACCAGCACCTGGTCCAGCTCTTCGGCATCGGCCCGGTTGATGTCGACCTTGGCGCCTGCCATGGCGGGGGTCGAGATCAGCAGGCCCAGCATCAGGGCCCTCGCTGCTACCGCAGCGGCTACAGCAAAAGACTTCATTGCAACACTCCTTGTGGCTTGGGTAGGTACGCCGGCGTTCCTTCCGGCCAGACCAGTGTCCCGCGCCACATGAACTCAGCCTATCGTCTGTCACGCGTTGGCACAGCAGGTAAAGCGCGTGACGGCGTGTAGGGAAATCCCTACCCCTGACAGCGGAGGTAGAATGCCCGCCTCCAGCATTCCCGCTCAGCATTCCCCCGGAGTTCCCCATGGACAACGCCAAGATCGGCCAATACCTCAGCGACAAATGGGACCAGGACATCGTCCCGCAGCTCGTCGAGTACATCCGCATCCCGAACAAGTCGCCGATGTTCGACGCCGACTGGGTCAAGCATGGCTACATGGACCAGGCGGTGGCGCTGATGGAGAACTGGGCGCGGGCCCAGGCGATCGAAGGACTCAAGGTGGAAGTGGTGCGCCTGGAAGGCCGCACGCCGCTGATCCTGCTGGAAATCCCCGCCACTGGCGCCGAAACCGGCGACGACACCGTGCTGCTCTACGGCCATCTCGACAAGCAGCCGGAAATGACCGGCTGGGATCCGGACCTGGGCCCGTGGCAGCCGGTGCTGCGCGACGACAAGCTGTATGGCCGCGGCGGCGCGGACGATGGCTACGCCATCTTCGGCTCGCTGGCCGCGGTGCAGGCGCTGCGTGAGCAGCAGCTGCCGCATGCGCGCTGCGTGATCCTGATCGAGGCGTGCGAGGAATCGGGCAGCTACGACCTGCCTGCCTATGTCGACCACCTTGCCGACCGTATCGGCAAGCCCTCCCTGGTGGTGTGCCTGGATTCGGGTTGCGGCAACTACGAGCAACTGTGGTGCACCACCTCGCTGCGCGGCCTCACCGGCGGCAACCTCACCGTCAAGGTGCTGGAGGAAGGTGTGCACTCGGGCGACGCCTCTGGCGTGGTGCCTTCCAGTTTCCGCCTGCTGCGCCAGCTGCTGTCGCGCATCGAGGACGAGAAGTCCGGGCGCATCCTGCTCGAAGGACTGCACGTCGAAGTGCCGGCCGAGCGCCTGGCCCAGGCCAACAACGCCGCGCAGGTGCTGGATACGGCGATCTTCGACAAGTTCCCGCTGGTCGAAGGGCTCAAGCCGATGAGCGATGACCTCACCGAGCTGGTGCTCAACCGCACCTGGCGCCCGGCGCTGTCGATCACCGGCATCGGTGGCATGCCGGCGCTGGAATCGGCGGGCAACGTGCTGCGTCCGCAGACCGCGGTGAAGCTTTCGCTGCGCCTGCCGCCGACCGCCGATGGCAAGCAGTGCGGCGAGCTGCTGAAGGAAGCGCTGCTGCGCGATCCGCCCAACGGGGCCCAGGTCAGCCTGGACCTGGAAAAGGCCTCCAGCGGCTGGAACGCCCCGGCCATGGCGCCGTGGCTGGCGCAGGCAATCGACGCGGCCAGCCAGGCGTTCTACGGCAAGCCGGCGATGTACATGGGCGAAGGCGGCTCGATTCCGTTCATGGGCATGCTCGGCGAGAAGTTCCCGGGCGCCCAGTTCATGATCACCGGCGTGCTCGGCCCGCATTCCAATGCGCATGGGCCCAACGAGTTCCTGCACATCCCGATGGGCAAGCGCGTGACCGCCTGCGTGGCCAAGGTCATCGCCGAACACCACGCTGCCTGCCTGCGCGGTGAGACCAGCGGTTCGCCGGTCGCCGCCGACAGCGGCACCCGCCACGGCGACCACGGCTGCTGCTGAGGCCGATGACGGACGCAGCCCGGCCTTGCTAGGCTGCGTCTTCTTCTCAAGCCCGACGAGGGCGAGGCACCGTGCATGGGCGGCTTGTTTGGCAGCGACAGCTGGCTCTACATCATCCTGGTCGGCTTCGTGGTCGGCCTGCTCGCGCGCTTCTTCACGCCCGGCCCGCACCGGCTCGGCTGCCTGCTGACGATCCTGCTCGGCATCGGCGGTGCGCTGTTGGCCGGCTGGTTCGGCCAGCACATGGGCTGGTACCGCGCTGGCGAGCCCGCCGGCTTCATCGGCGCCCTGCTGGGTGCCGTCGCCATCCTTGCCTTGCTGCGCTTGTTCAGCGGCCGCCGCTGAGCGCCTGGCGCGCCTTTCCCGCGCAGTTGCCAACGCCGGTTCCCATCCCCTGCCCGTTCCCTGCTGAGCAGCCGATGCCTGTAGACCCCCTCTCCGACCCGCGCGCCGCGCAACGCCTGCAGTGGATCCGCGCGCACTTCGGCGACCCCGACGCGCGCCTGGTCCGCGCCTCGGTCGATGCCGGCTTGCGCAGCTATTGGCGCAGCGAGTCGGCGCAGCGCCCCAGTACCATCCTGATGGATTCCCCTCCCGGGCTGGATGACCCGCGTCCGTGGCTGGCGATGCGCGAGCTGCTCGCCAGTGGCGGCGTGCGCGTGCCGCAGGTACTGGCCGCCGATGTCCAGGCCGGCTTCCTGCTGCTCGAAGACCTCGGCGGCCCGACCCTCGCGCAGGTACTCGACCCCGACAACGCCGACGCGTTGTTCGATGCGGCGATCGACCAGTTGCTGCGGCTGCAGAGGATCGCGCCGCCGACCGGCATGGGCGAATTCGGCGAGGCGCTGCTACAGCGCGACGCCGGTCTGTTCGAGGAATGGTTCCTCGGCCGCCACCTCGGCATCACCCTGGATTGCGATGGCTCGGAAAACCTGGAGCTGGTGCAGCGCCGGCTCATGGACAACGCCCTCGGCCAGCCCAAGGTGCTGGTGCACCGCGACTTCATGCCGCGCAACCTGATGCCGGTGGCGGAGGGCCCGGCGGTGCTCGACTTCCAGGATTGCGTGCGCGGGCCGGTGGCCTACGACCCGGTGAGCCTGTTCAAGGACACCTCGGTGAGTTGGCCGCTGGCGCGCGTGGACGGCTGGCTGGCGCACTACCACGCCCGCGCGCTGGAAGCCGGGGTGCCGGTACCGCCCTTGCAACGCTTTGCCCGCGATGCAGACTGGATGGGCGTGCAGCGCCACTTGAAGAATCTCGGCATCTTCTGTCGTTTGCACTATCGCGACGGCAAGAGCTGGTACCTGGCCAACATCCCGCGCTTCATCGCCTACCTGGAAGAAGTGCTGCCACGGCACGCGCAGTTGCAGCCGCTGCAGTACCTGCTCGATTCGCGGATCAAACCGGCGCTGGCCGAGCGCGCTGCCGCCGACGCTGAGAGCGCATGAAGGCGCTGATCTTCGCTGCCGGGCTGGGCGAGCGCATGCGGCCACTGACCGACCACACGCCCAAGCCACTGTTGTTGGTCGGCGGCAAGCCGTTGATCGTCTGGCACCTGGAAAAACTCGCAGCACTCGGCGTGCACGAGGTGGTGGTCAATACGTCGTGGCTGGCCGGGCAATTTCCCGCGGCGCTGGGCGACGGCGCGCGCTACGGCGTGCGGATCGAATACGCCCATGAAGGCGACACTCCGCTGGAAACCGGCGGCGGCATGCTCAATGCCCTGCCGCTGCTCGGCGGCGCACCGTTCCTGTTGCTCAATGGCGATGTCTGGAGCGATTACGACCTGGGCTTGCTGCCGCGCGAGCCCACCGGCCTGGCGCATCTGGTCATGGTCGAGCCGCCGGCGCAGGCACCCACCGGCGATTTCGCGCTGGATGCGACCGGTCAGCTGCATCGCGAAGGGGCCAGCAAGCTCACCTATGCCGGTATCGGCGTGTATCGGCCGCAGTTGCTCGACCACTGGCGCGATCATGCCGGGGCCGTAGCCGGTGTCTGCGCCAATGGCAAGGCACGTTTTCCGCTCGCGCCGATCCTGCGCGCGCACATGGATCGCGGTGAAGTCTCTGGCGAACACCACCATGGGCGCTGGACCGATGTCGGCACGCCGCAGCGGTTGGCGGAGCTGGATGCGGAGTTGCGCTGAGGCGGCGACGCAACCTGACAGAGGGCAGTCGGGGCTGAAGCCCCTCCTGCAGTGCACCCTGTAGGAGGGGCTTCAGCCCCGACGAGCGGAGCCGCGAAAGCTCACAGCACGCTGCGCAGGAAGGGCACGGTAATCCGCCGCTTGGCCGCCAGCGACTCGCGGTCGAGTCGGTCCAGGACCGCCACCAGCGCGCCGAGTTCGCGGCCACTGTGGGTCAACAACCACTCGATCGCCGCATCGTCGATCACCAGGCCGCGGCGTTGTGCGCGCTCGCGCAAGACCGCGGCGCGGCCAGCGTCATCGAGCACCGGCAGCGCGATGCGCACGCATTGGGCAAGCCGCGAGCGCAGGTCGGGCAATCCCAGCGGCAAGCCATCGGGCATGGCGCGGGCGGTGTACAGCACGGCCACGCCGGCGCTGCGCGCGCGATTGTGGAAGTCGAACAACGCCACCTCGTCCTCGCGGTTGCCGGCGATGACATCGACGCCATCGAGCGCGATGACTTCGTGCCCTTCCAATGACTCCAGCGCCTCGCGCAGGCGGCCAGCAGCGGCCAGCAGCGGCAGGTAGGCCGCACGGCGTCCGGCCTGCTCGGCGGCGGCGCACAACGACAGCGCCAGATGGGTCTTGCCGCTGCCGGAGGCTCCGGCCAGGAAGATCCAGTCCGCGCGCGCGCCCACGGCAATGGCGCGCAGTTGCGCAATCACGCCTTCCGGCGCGCCGATGTAAGTCTCCAGGCGCTGGTCCGGCGGGTAGCGCAGGGCCAGCGGCAACTGCGGCACGCTCACGGCAGCGTCGGGTCCTTCGGCACTTCGATCACCACCGCTTCGGTCGTGGTCGTGGCCGAGGCGAGCACGATTTCCGGCCCGCGCTCGCCGGCGTACAGCTCGCTCTCGGTATAGCGCGCATGGGCATAGCGCAGCAGCACGTTCGCCACGGCCGCCACCGGCAACGCCAGCAGCATGCCGAGGAATCCGAACAATTGACCGCCAGCCATCACGGCGAAGATCACCGCCACCGGGTGCAGGCCGATCTTGTCACCGACGATGCGCGGCGTGAGCACGTAGCTTTCCATCAACTGGCCCACGGTGAACACCACGCCCAGGCCGATCAGCAGCTTCAGGTCGAAGCCTTGTGCCTGCACCAAGGCGGCAATGACCGCCAGGACAATACCGGTGGTGGCGCCGAGATACGGAATGAAGCTGATCAGCCCGGCGATCAGGCCGATCAACAAGCCCAGGTTCAACCCCACCAGGGTCAGGCCGCCGGCATAGATCACGCCCAGGGCGACCATCACCAGGAACTGGCCGCGGATGAAGGCGCCGAGCACGTCGTTGGATTCCAGCGCCAGGCCGGTGACCGTGCCGATGTACTTGCGCGGGATCACCGCCGCAACCCGCTCGACCAGCGTGTCCCAGTCGCGCAGGAAGTAGAACGTCAGGATCGGCAACAAGGCGATGTTGACCACCCAGGTCACCATCGCAAACCCCGAACGCGACAGATAGCCGAAGAAGGTCTTGGCCACGCCACCGGCCTGCTCCCAGTGGCTGCGGATCCAGTCGATCAAGCGCTCGGGATCGAGCCAGCTCATCAGCTCCAGCCCGGTCTTCTGCTGCAACCACGGCACCGCGGTGCCGATCACCCAGTCGCGCATCTGCGGCAAGGCGCCGATGAGGGTGACGATCTGGCGCTCGATCAACGGCACCAGGATCATCATCGCCAGCACCACCAGCAGCACCATCAGCACGAACACCAGGGTGACGGCGACATTGCGCGAACGCCCTGCGCGCTCGATCCGGTCCACCAGTGGGTCGCCGAGCCAGGCCAGCAACAGGGCCAGCACGAACGGGGTCAGGATCGGTGCCAGCAGCCACACCAGCCACAGGGCGCCCAATGCAAGACCGGCCCATTTGAGACGGCGCAGGAACTGCGCGATTTCCGCTTCGGGGCTGAGGATCATTTGAGGCGGAACTCCATGTGCTCGCCTTCCAGTCGCAGCGGACCTTCGGTGGGCAGGGTGACCGCTTCGATCGGGCTGTCGCTGCCGAGCATGCGGATCAGGCCGGCCGGGCCGGTGAGCAGGTCCAGGTCCAGTTCGAGGCGATCGGCGCTGGCGCTGACCGGGCGGATCGCGCGCACCACCGAGACGTTCTGCAGGGCGGCGCTGACACGCAGGTAGTCATCGGCGCTGCGCAAGCCGGTGATCACCGCGCGGTAGGTGCCCGGCACGCCGCTGTCCACCTTCTTGGCATAGCGCTTGACCAGGGCGTCGGCGGCGCCGTCGGCGCCACTGGCCATGGCACGGCGGGCATCGGGGTCGGTAATGGTCCAGTTCGCCAGCACCTTGCCGTCGTCGACGAAGGCCCAGTCCGCGGTCCAGCCGCCGGTGGCGGCGCGGTAGAGCTTGCCCACCAGCTGCATCGGCGGGCTGTAGCGCGAGGAGGCACGGGCCACCGCGGCGGTGTCCTGGCGCCAGATCGCGCCGACCAGCGCCTGCTCGGCCGCATCGCCGCCGGGCAGGCCGAGGCGGAAGCCGCGTTCGATCGCCCGATCGAGCACGCTGCGCGCGGCATTGGATTGCTGCACACCTACCAGGCGCGGGCCGCTGCCATCGTCGATTGCCAGCCACAACACCGGCTTGGGCCGCGGCTGCGGCCACACCGGCAGGCCCAGCGCGGCGACCAGGCCGTCGACGTCGTCCTGGCGGAAACGCGCGACCAGGACGGTGCGGAAGGTCGGCGCGCCCGTCGGTGAAGTGCCCTGGTCCTGGCGATAGTCGTAGCTTTCGACGTAGTTGCCGGCGTTGCGCAGGGCCTGGCCGACGCCCGGCCGGCCCATCGCGCTGCGGTCGCCGGAGAGCTTGGCCAGCACGCTGCCGAGCGCGCGCGCCAGGGCGCCGGCGCGGTCGCCCTCGCCCTGGCTGTTTACCGGCACCTCGGCCTCGTAGGCGCCCTGGGCCTTGGCGACATCGCCCTCGGTGCGCAGATCGGCCTGCGCGGCGGCCACGGCTGGGGCCAGGCAGCAGGCAAGAAGCAGAACAAAGGCAAGACTGCGGCGCATCGGGGGTTCCATTGCGGGGTTCATCCAGGGGAATTGTTGCCCGAATGGCCGCCGCGCGCCAACGCCGCAACGTCGGCTGCTAAAATCGACGGCCTTGCCGCCCAAGCCGCCCCCGCCCGTGACCAACCCGATCTCCAGCAACGACGCCGGCAAAGACGCCGCCACTCCCTCGCCGCTGACCTACCGCGAAGCGGGTGTGGACATCGACGCCGGCAACGCGCTGGTCGAACGCATCAAGCCGCTGGTCAAGCGCAGCTTCCGGCCCGAAGTCATGGGCGGACTGGGTGGCTTCGGCGCGCTGTTCGACCTGTCGGGCAAGTACAAGGAGCCGGTGCTGGTGTCCGGCACCGACGGCGTCGGTACCAAGCTCAAGCTCGCCCAGCAGCTGGGCCGGCACGACACCATCGGCATCGACCTGGTCGCCATGTGCGTCAACGATGTGCTGGTACAGGGCGCCGAGCCGCTGTTCTTCCTCGACTATTTCGCCACCGGCAAGCTCGATATCGACACCGCCGCGTCGGTAGTGGGCGGGATCGCGCGCGGCTGCGAGCTGTCCGGCTGCGCCCTGATTGGCGGCGAAACCGCGGAAATGCCGGACATGTACCCGCCGGGCGAGTACGACCTGGCCGGCTTCTGCGTGGCGGCGGTGGAAAAATCCAAGCTGCTCGACGGTGCCGGCGTGCGCGCCGGCGACGTCCTGATCGGCATCGCCTCCAGCGGCCCGCATTCCAATGGTTATTCGCTGGTGCGGCGGATCTACGAGCGCGCCGGCGCGCCGGCCGAGCACGTGCTGGAAGACGGCACCCGCCTGATCGACGCGCTGATGGCGCCGACCGCCCTGTACGTCAAGCCGGTGCTGGCGCTGCTGGCCTCGCACGGCGCCGCCATCCATGGCATGGCGCACGTCACCGGCGGCGGCCTGACCGAAAACATCATCCGCGTCATTCCCGAGGGCCTGGGCCTGGACATCCAGGCCGCCAGTTGGCCGCTGCCGCCCGTATTCCAGTGGCTGCAGCGCGAAGGCGCGGTGGCCGACAGCGAAATGTGGCGCACCTTCAATTGCGGCATCGGCTTCGTACTGGTCGCCGACCCGGCCCAGGCCGCGGCGCTGGAACAGGCGATCGACGCCCAGGGCCTGTCGCACTGGCGCATCGGCGAGGTCGTGGCCGCTGCCGACGGCGGCGAACGCGTGCATATCGGCTGATCCGGGGATGACCGCGCGCCTGGCGGTACTGGCCTCGGGGCGTGGCAGCAACCTGCAGGCGATCCTCGATGCGATCGCCAGCGGCGCGCTCGATGCGCAGGTCGTGGGCGTGTTCTCCGA
>DATLJF010000019.1:0-3002 GCA_035539015.1 Stenotrophomonas sp.
TCGAACGCGCGCTGGCGGTGCTTGTCGCCGCTGCGCGAGGTGATCATCACGATCGGCACATCCTTGAAGCGCGCATCGGCGCGCATCGCCGTGGCCAACTCGTAACCGTCCATGCGCGGCATTTCGATATCCAGCAGCATCAGGTCGGGCACGCGTTCTTCCAGCTGCTCCAGTGCTTCGACACCGTCGCGGGCGACGGCCACTTCGAAGTTGTGGCGCTCCAGCACGCGGCCGGTGACCTTGCGCATGGTCAGCGAGTCGTCCACCACCATCACCAGCGGCACGCGGCGCGAGGCTTCCGGCAGCGGTTCGGCAGCGGCGCGCACCGGTTGGGCCAGGTGGCGACGCACCAATGGGGCGACGTCGAGGATCACCACCACGCGGCCATCGCCGGTGATGGTGGCGCCGTAGATGCCCGGCACCGAAGCGATCTGCAGGCCGACCGGCTTGACCACGATTTCGCGGTTGCCCAGCACCTGGTCGATCGCCACGGCCGCGCGCAAGTCACCGGCGCGTACCAGCAGCAGCGGAATCTGCGCCGCGCCATCGGCATTGGCGGCCGCCTGGCCGACCAGCGAACCGAGATCCTGCAGCGCGTATTCCTCGCCGGCGTAGTGGTAGCCACCCTCGCCCGACTCGTAACGGCCACGCGCAATTCGGCCGATACCACTGACCGAGGCGACCGGCACCGCGAAGGTGGTCTCGCCGATGCGGACGAACACTGCCTGGGTGACCGCCAGCGTCTGCGGCAGGCGCAGGGTGAAGACTACGCCCTGGCCACGCACGGACTGGATGTCGACCGAGCCGCCGAGCTGGCGCACTTCGTTGCGTACCACGTCCATGCCCACGCCACGGCCAGCCAGCTGGCTGACCGATTCGGAGGTGCTGAAGCCGGCGGCAAAGATCAGCTGGTCCAGTTCGGTCTCGCTGAGCGGTGCGCCCGGTGCGATCAGGCCGCGCTGTTCGCCACGGCGACGAATCGCCTCGCGATCCAGGCCGGCGCCGTCGTCGGACACTTCCAGCACGATTTCCGAGCCTTCGCGGCGCAGCTTGATCGCGATGGTGCCTTCTTCCGGCTTGCCCGCCTCGCGACGCGCCTTCGGCTTTTCCAGGCCATGGGCGACCGAGTTGCGCAGCATGTGCTCCAGCGGCGCGACCATGCGGTCCAGGACATTTCGGTCGAGTTCGCCGTGGGTGCCTTCCAGCACCAGGTGAACCTGCTTGCCGGTGTCGGTGGCCGCTTGTCGCACCACCCGGCGCAGACGCGGCACCAGGCCGTCGAACGGCACCATGCGCGCACGCATCAGGCCGTCCTGCAGTTCCGAACTAACGCGCGACTGCTGCTGCAGCAGGGTGTCGTACTGGCGTGCCAGGTCGTCGAGCACGCCTTGCAGGCCACTCAAGTCGGCCGCCGATTCGTTCAGCGCGCGGCTGAGCTGCTGCAGCGTGGAGAAGCGGTCCAGCTCGAGCGGATCGAACGCCGGGTCGCCCTGGTCCTGCTCGCGCTGGTAGCGGGCAACGATCTGCGCTTCGGTTTCCAGGTCCAGGCGCCGCAACTGATCGCGCAGACGCGCGTTGGTGCGGTCCAGTTCGCTCATCGCGCCACGGAAGGCGCCCAACTGTTGTTCCAGGCGCGAGCGGTAGATCGCCACTTCGCCGGCGTGGTTGACCAGGCTGTCGAGCAGGTCGGCGCGCACACGCACCTGTTCCTGCGGCGCGCGTGCCGGGCCCAATTCCTCGTCGACCACGCCGTCCACCGGCACCGGGGCCGACAGCGGCGTGACCGCCACCGGTTCGACCGCGGCACTGATCATGCGCGCCACGTCGGTGTCGGCTGCCGGTACCGCGCGACCCTGGGTACGCGCCTCGAAGGCGTCGATCAGGTCGTGCGGCATCAGCACTGCGCGATGCTCGCCGGTACGGGTCAGCAGCTGGTGCAGGCGATCGAAGCCGCGCTCGAACAGGCGCACGTCGTCGCGGCCGATCTCGGTGCGGTTGGCGGCCACCTGTTCCAGCAGCGATTCGATGCCGTGGCCCAGATCGCCAATGGCATTGATGCCGGCCATGCGCGCGCCACCCTTGAGGGTGTGCAGGTCGCGCTGCAGCCCGGCCACCAGTTCGCGGTCGTCCGGGGTCTGGCGCAGGCCGGCGATGAGGCCGTCGCAATGATCGAGCAGGTCCTTGCCTTCTTCCACGAAGATGTCGACCAGCTCGCGGTCGAGTTCGCTGAAGTCCAGCGGGCCAGCATCGACATCCACTGCCTGGGTATCAGCGTCCTCGGCCACGGCGACCGGTTCGACAGCCGCAACTTCGGTTTCACCCTGGGCGGGCGCTTCGGCTGCAACTTCGACGACCGGCTCGACGACCGGCTCGGCCACTGGCTCGAACACAGCATCGGCCACCACAGTTTCGGCGGTGAATGCTTCCACCGGCTCAGGTTCGCCAAGCGCCGTGGCGTCAATCACCTCGGCGGCGTCGAACCCTGTCAGTTCTTCCACTTCCGGCGCCGCGTCGGCCACGGCGGCGATGATTTCCTCGGCCGCCCATGCCGGCGCCGATGGCTCGGCGGTGGTTTCCACCACGGCCTCCACCTGCTCCGGACTGAAAGCCACAACGTCGTCGGCTTCCGCTTCCGGCGTCGCCAGCTCGACTTCCTCGATCTGCCAGGACGCTTCGGCCGACGCACCCAGGGTGTCCTCGGCGACGTCGACCGCGAAGGCGGGCGCCTGTTCGGCGGGCGTCGGCGTGCCCGCCGGCTCCAGCGCCTCGAATGCGGCAATGGCGTCGGCAAAACCGTCGTCCACGTGCTCGCCACCGTCGAACGTCAGCGCCTCGTCGGCGCCCGCCTCCGGCGCGACCGGCATCGGCATTTCAATTTCTTCCACCGCCATGCCGGCGAATGGATCGGCCGGGGTGCTGGCGCTGGCGCCGGACAGGCCGGCGATGTGTGGATCCAGGTAGGCGTCCAGGTCCTGCACGCCGGTGAGGTCTTCCTCGCCCAG
>DATLJF010000020.1:0-12375 GCA_035539015.1 Stenotrophomonas sp.
GCAGCACTTCGATGCCGCGCAGCAGTCGCTGGACTACCTGCAGGACATGCTCGACGCGGTCGGTGGCGGGCGCGAGCCCAAGCACGCGCCGGCGTCGTTGATTGCGCAGTTCGATGCGAGTGCGCCCGTGGCCGCCTCGCCGGCCAGGCCCACGGCAGCCGGTGACAACCTCAGCCTGGAAGACGAATTCGAAGCCCTGCTCGACCAGCTGCATGGCGACGACGCACCCGGAGCACGCTCCTCCGCCGCGCCTGTCGCACCCGCACGCCCCGCCCCTGCACCCAAGGCCGTCGCAGCCGCACCGGCCAAGCCAGCGGCCGAAGTCGAACACACCGTCCGCGTAGACACCAAGCGCCTGGATGCGATCGTCAACCTGATCGGCGAACTGGTGCTCTCGCGCAACCGCCTCAAGACCTTGCGCGCGCGCCTGCGCGACGAAGAACTCGACCGCGCCGTCAGCACCCTGGATATCGCCACCGCGCGTCTGCAATCGGCGGTGATGCGCACGCGCATGCAGCCGGTCGGCAAAGTGTTCTCGCGCTTTCCCAAGGTCGCCCGCGACGTCGCCCGCTCGCTGCAGAAAGAAGTCGAGCTGGAACTGATCGGCGCGGAGACCGAACTAGACCGCAACCTGGTCGAAGCCCTGGCCGACCCGTTGGTGCACCTGGTGCGCAACGCCATCGACCACGGCGTCGAAACCCCGGCATTGCGCGAAGCGACCGGCAAGCCGCGTAGCGGCCATGTGCGTTTGTCCGCGCAGCAGGAAGGCGACTACGTCAGCATCGAAGTCCAGGACGACGGCGCCGGCATCGACCCCGAGCGCCTGCGCGAAAAGGCCCGCGAAAAGGGCCTGATCGACATCGAAGCCGCCGCCCGCCTGACCACCGACGAATGCCTGCACCTGATCTTTCTGCCAGGCTTCTCGACCAAGGCCGAGGTGACCGATATTTCCGGCCGCGGCGTTGGCATGGACGTGGTGCAATCGCGTATCCGCGAACTCAGCGGCACCATCCAGATCCAATCCGAACTCGGCCGCGGCAGCCGCTTCATGATCCGCGTGCCGCTGACGTTGGCGATCCTCCCGACCTTGCTGGTGCAGGCGGGCGAGCATGTCTACGCCCTGCCCCTGGCGCGCGTGGTCGAAGTGCTGCATGCACCGCAGACGTCGCTGGGCTGGTTTGATGGGCGAGCCGTGCTGGATCGGCGCTCGCATACCCTGCCGCTGATTGATTTGCGGCGTTGGCTTGGGGTTGAGCCTGAGCCGGCGACGTTGTTGACGGTGGTGCTGCTACAGGCCGGTGAAGCGCGCTTCGGGCTGGTAGTGGACCAGGTGCGTGGGCGCGAGGAAGTCGTGATCAAGCCGCTGCCGAAGTCGTTGCGCGGGCTGCCGGGTTATGCCGGTGCCACGCTGATCGGCGATGGGCGGATGGCGTTGATTCTGGATGTGGATGGGTTGCGGGCTACGGATTGAGTTATCGGCGAAACGAGCGCTTCGGTGCCTGAAAGTGGCGAGCCCCCACGCCACCGCGTCCATCGTCAGTGCAACGCCCCACTGACCCCCACATATCCACCGGCCCCACGCCGATTACCCGACAGGCCGCCCTCGATGCTCCAGCGGCCGCTATCGGCGGTACGACGCAGCGACACGCCCAATACGGCTTGATCGCGATAACCGCCTACACCCGCGTAGTACGACGTTCTGCCCGGCATCGCCGGCGCCTGCTTCAATCCCATCGCTGCGGCCACGCCGGCTTCCATGTCGCTGCGCAATTCGTTGACGCGCTGGTCCAGCGCCCAAATGTCGTTACCGAACGACGCGAGCCTGGCATCGGTGTACGCGTGCGACTGGCTTACCGCCTGGTTCAGGCCGGATTGCAACTGACGCACGTTGACCGCGTCGGTATCCGCAGTGCCTGCGGCAACGTGTCTGATCGTGCGCGCCTGGCCGGTGCGACCCACGGTCACTGCGCGTACCACGCCCTGGGTCTTCGGCTCGGCGGCGGCGTCGGGGTTGTCGGCAACGGTCATCAGCGTGCGCTCGCTGACAACGTTGTTGCCGCGGCGGGTTTCCTCCTGCTGGTATACCGAGGTCGCGCCGTAGAGCCGGTCGACCTGCAGCGCCAGCTCGCTCACTTGCGAAGCCATTGCGTTGACTTCCTGGTGGGTCGCGTTGAGCTGGCTGCCGTTGACGGCGTCGGTGCTGGTGCTGTCCAGCCGGCCTGCGGCGAGATGGGTAAGCGTGCGTTCGGCACCGGCACCGCCCACGCTGATGGTGCTGGTGGGCATGCCGCCGGCAAACCGATAGTGCTTGCCCGCAAGCATGGCCGAGCTCGTGGCCACGGCGGCGGCGGTGCTTGATCCGGCACCCAACGCCACCGCGCCGGAATGCAGGGCACTGGCACCACGCCCCAATGCAACGGCATCGGCGGCGCTGGCGGTCGCACCGTTACCGGCGGCCATGGCGCTGACGCCAGAGGAAAGGGCCCGGTTGCCGAGGGCCATGGCGTACAGCGCCTGCGCCTCGCTATAGAGGCCAACGCTGAGCGCGCGCTCGGCGCTGGTCTTGCTGTTCGCGCCAAAGGCCACGGATCGGGGCGCGTTGGCGATGCTGCCGTGACCAAACGCGGTGGCCCGTGGGCCGAAGGCTTCGGCAAGCGATCCCAAGGCCGAAGCTCCGACGCCATCGGCCCTGGCCTTGTAGCCGACGCTGGTGGCCCACTCGCCCTTGGCCACGGCTTCGGGACCTATCGCCACGACCTGGTTGCCAGCGGCAATACCGCCGTCCAACGAACCAGCCGCTGCGAGCGGGATCCAAGAGGCCACCGCCGTGGCCAGGGCGCTGGCCATGGCCACGCAAGAACAAAATCGTTTCATCGCATCGCTCTCTTTCGCAAAAGGAGCAACAGTGTCGAGACGCAAGCTGGGCCACAGAATGCGAAAAATCGCGGCGTTTTTGCCTCAATCCCCCAGTGCGCCACTAATGCCGACATACCCACCCAGACCCTGGCGATTCCCCGACACGCCGCCCTCCAGGCTCCAGCGTCCGTTGTCGGCAGTGCGCCGCAACGACACGCCCAACGCCGCCTGGCTGCGATAGCCACCGACACCGGCGTAATAAGTGGTGCGGCCAGAGACCGCCGGCGCCTGCTTCAATCCCATGGCAGCGGCGATGCCGGCTTCGGTGTCGCGCTTGAGCTCGTCCACGCGCTCGCCCAGTCTCCAGAGATCGTTCTGCACTGGCGCGACGCGGGCATCGGTATAGGCCTGCGCGCTATCGAGCGTGCGCTGGCTCGTGTCCTGCAATTGCGCCAGGTTGACCGCGTCGGTGCCCTTCACGCCTGGGGCCACGTTGCGCAGGGCCACTGGCGTGCCTTGGCCCAGGGTCACGGCGGTGTAGTCGACCTGGTCGCCGTTGTGTTCGTAGTGCACTGCGCTGTCGCGCACTTTGGCCAATTGGCGCACGGTGGCCGCGTCGGAGGGCGCGCTGCCGTCCGCAACATGCGCGATCACGCGTTCGCGTCCCGCTGCGCCGACGGCAACCGAGTTGTCGCGCTCGGCGCGAGAATCGGCGCCCAGGGCGACACTGTTCTGCCCCGACGCGAGGGCGCCGTGACCCAGGGCCGTGGCCTGCCTGCCGATGGCGCGGGCGCCGGCACCGCCTGCCGTGGATTGCATGCCGGTCGCTTGCGCGCCGCTTGCGTCGTCCTGGCTGACGCGAAACACGCCGTCGGCACCTTTTCGTAGCCGGCTCACGTCGCTGTCCACGCGCGCCAGGCCTTGGTCGGTGTGGGCAATCGCGCCGGCGACGCCCGCGTCGGTGTAGCGCTTGCCTTCGGCCGCCGCCGCGTCGGTGTGCCGCTTGGCGTCGGCCACACCAGCGTCGGTATAGCGCTTGGCATCGGTAACGCCGGCGTCGGTGTAGCGCTTGCCCTCCACCGCTGCCACATCGGTGTAGACCTTGGCGGTCTGGATGGCGTGATCGACACCACCGCGCAGCTGGGACACGTTCACTGCGTCATCCGTGGCCATGCCGGACGCAACACCGGTGATCGTGCGTTGTCCCAGATTGAGTTCGCCCTTCGAGTCGCTCGCGCCGACAAACGCGGCGTCATAGCCCTTTTGTGCTCCGCGCGACGCGGCCGACTGGTTGCCGAGCGCGATGCTGTTGGCGGCGCTGGCCTCAGCCGCAGCGCCCAGGGCGATCGACCCGGACCCAGCAGCCATGGCTTGGGTGCCGGCAGCAATGGAAGAAATACCCTTGGCCTGCGCTTGATCGCCCAGTGCCATGGCCGACCGTGCAGTGGCCGAGCTCACAATGCCCAGGCTGGTCGCACGCTCGGCGGCACTGCTGTTGTTGATGCCGATGGCCAGTGCATGCTCGCCCACCGCTGCGCTGCCATGCCCCAATGCGGTCGCCTTCCAGCCGGTGGCCTCCGTATGCGAGCCTAGTGCGGTTGAGCTCTGGCTCGCGGCGTTGGATAGATGGCCCAGACTGGTGGCCCAACCGCCCGCTGCAACTGCATCCGGACCGATCGCCACCGCTTCGCCGCCAGTGGCCCGACCCCCATCCAACGAGCCGGCCATGGCTGGCGCGGCGACCAAGGCCAGGCTCATCGCCAATAATCGCCGGTTGAAACAACGCGTTTCCGAAGTGGTTGACATGACATTCGCGCCAGAAGTGGATTCGGCGTGCATGTTCAAGGCCAGGATGCTGCAGGGAAATTGGACAATTCGCCTGAGAGAACGACTTACCGCGCGTTAGTGGCGCGATCAATGCGACAGCGCGTCAGCGTGGCGCGCGTGCGGCGACCACGACGGTGGCGGGTTCGACAGGGTCGCTCCGACCGCTCGCCTGCCGCTGTGTGTTGAGCGTACCGAGCAGCATCACCAGTGCGTACAGGTTCAGCCCGAGCGTCACGTCCCCGATGGATGCCTTGACGTGCAGCTGCAGGCCGAACCACAGGAACCAGTCGAACGAATCATTGCCCAGCAAGGGCACCTGCAAGGCCCATTGCCAAATCGCCAGGCGAGGCCCCCAGCGATAGCCGCCGAACCAGCCGACCAGCGCGATCGCGGCCACCGCCATCAGGCCGCAGATCAGCAGCCCCGCGGCGCCCAGCTCGCCCCACCAGGCGGTACAGCCCAACGCGTAGGCGCCCACGGCCCACTGCAGGCACAGCACATAGGCCGGCCAGCGCGTGCGCTTGCCCGTCATCGTTTTCCTCCTGGTCCCCACCAGATCCCCGGCCCGAGCATTGCATGCGTTGCAGCAGCGCGGTAGCTGCGGCGCCGAAACTGTGACCGATTACCGCACCCGTGCACTAAGCCATCAAGCAATGCCCAGCGCCGCCGATAACCGGTTCATGGACAAGCTCAGCCTCACCGGAATCCTCCTGGCCATCGCCGCCCTGCTCGGCGGCAGCATCCTAAAGGGTGCGGGGCTGGCCTCGCTGTGGTCGCCGGCGGCTTTCGTCATCGTGATTATCGGCACCATCGCCGCGATTCTTTTGCATACCGCGCCGGCGGTGTTCAAACGCGCCTTCGAGATCGTCGGCTGGGTGTTCAACCCGCCGGCCAGCGACCGCGAGGAACTGATCGCCCAGATCGTGGAGTGGAGCAATATCGCCCGGCGCCAGGGCCTGCTCGGCCTGGAGAGCCAGGCCAACAGCCAGGACGATGCCTTCCTGCGCAAGGGCCTGCAGATGCTGGTCGATGGCGTGGAGCCGGAGCAGATGCGGCGGATGCTTGAGATCGAGGTCGAACAGCAGGAGAAGCACGACCTGGCCGCGGCCAAGGTGTTCGAGAGCATGGGCATCTACGCGCCCACGCTGGGCATCATCGGCGCGGTGCTGGGCCTGATCGCGGTGATGAAGAACCTGGCCGACCCGAGCAAGCTTGGCCATGGCATCGCCGCCGCGTTCACCGCCACCATCTACGGCATCGCCTCGGCCAACCTGCTGTTCCTGCCGATCGCGGCCAAGCTGAAAAGCGTGATCCACAGCGGCAGCGGCGAGCGCGAGATGATCATCGAGGGCCTGATCGCCATTGCCCAGGGCGAGAACCCGCGCAACATCGAGTCCAAGCTCAACGGCTACCTGCACTGAGCCCGTGCGACCATGAGCCGCCGCCGCAAGCACCACGAAGAGCACTCCAATCATGAAGCGTGGGCGATTCCCTATGCCGACCTGATGACGCTGCTGCTGGCTTTTTTCGTGGTGATGTACGCGATTTCTTCGCTCAACGAGGGCAAGTACCGGGTGATGGCCGATGCGCTTACCGCGGCCTTTGGCGGCGCGCCGCGCACGATCAATCCGGTGCAGGTCGGCAACAACCAGATGCAGGGCGCCGACTGGGACCGGCCTTCGCCGATCAAGTCCGGCGCCAAGTCCGGACCGACGGCCCCCTCGCCCAGCCCCGACCCGACGCTGCTGCCGTCGATGGCCGCGCAGATGCGCATGCCGGTGTCGTTGCGCAACCAGGACCAGCTCAACCGCGCCCAGCGCCAGCTTGACGCGGTGGCGGTGCAACTGGGCAAGGCGCTGGCGCCATTGATCGAGCGCAACCTGATCAGCGTGCGTCGCTCGGAGCTGTGGATCGAGGTCGAGATCAACAGCGACATCCTCTTCGGCACTGGTTCGGCCAGCCTCGACCGCGGCGCGCGCGACACGCTGTCGACGCTGGCGCAGGTGTTGCGCGAGACCCCCAACGGCGTGCGGGTGGAGGGCTACACCGATGACCAGCCCATCGCCACCGCGGTGTTCCCGTCCAACTGGGAGCTGTCGGCCGCGCGCGCGGCCTCGGTGGTGCACCTGTTCGCCGACCAGGGCCTGGCACCGGGCCGGCTGGCGATGGTGGGCTATGGAGAATTCCGGCCACGTGCCGATAACAGCACTGAGGCTGGCCGCAATGCCAACCGGCGGGTGGTGTTGATCATCCTCGCCGACTCGGCTGCGAACCTGGCGCCGCAACCCCCGGCGCCGCCGCAATTGCAGGCTGGCTCGACGAACCCGGACAACGGCCCTGCCGCTGTTCCCGCCGTGACCGAAGGAATGAACTGATGCGTATCTGGGCGATCGCCAACCAGAAAGGTGGCGTAGGCAAGACCACCACGACCCTGGCACTGGGCCGTGGCCTGGCCGCACTCGGGCATCGGGTCCTGCTGATCGACCTGGACCCGCACTCCTCGCTGACGCGCGCCTTTGGCGTGCCGCTGGATCCGCCGCCGCGCGGCGTGCTCGATCTGTTCGCCACGCCGCCGGCCGACCTGGCCAGCCTGCTGCGCGACAGCCCGATCCCGAACCTGTCCTACGTCTGCGCGCAAACCGCGCTGGCCACGCTGGAGCGCCGCAGCGCCAACCAGCCGGGCCTGGGCCTGGCGCTGCAGAACGCGCTGACCCGCCATGCCCGCCACCACGACTACATCCTGCTCGACTGCCCGCCGACGCTGGGCCTGTTGATGATCAATGCCCTGGCCGCGGCCGACCGCCTGGTCATCCCGACCCAGGCCGAACCGCTGGCATTGCATGGCCTGGCGGGCATGAACCGGACTGCGGACATGGTCGAACGCTCGCGCCGGCGGCCGTTGCCGGTGTCGATCCTGCCGACCCTGTTCGATCGCCGCACCCGCGCCGGCACCGAGACCCTGAAGCAGATGCAGGACAGCTACGGCGAGCGCGTGTGGGAAGACGCGATCCCGGTGGATACCCGCATCTGTGCGGTCGAGACGCTGACCCAGCCGGCGGCGCCGGGCGACTATCCCGGCCGTGGCCTGTCGGCGTATCGGCGTGCGCTGGAGTGGATCATCGCCGAGGACGCCACCGCGATGGAGCAAGCCGCGTGAACGGGGTCGAGGCACTGGACGACTATTTGCTGGATCTGCTGGCCGAGGCATCGCCCGTGGCGGATTCATCTACTGTAGGAGCGGCTCTGGGTGGCCTCGGGCCATCAGCCGCGACCGTAGACCTTCCGGCTACGGACACCTCCTTCGGGGCTGATGGCCCGAGGCCACCCGGAGCCCCTCCTACAAAAGCGTCGCCGCCCGCTCCCACGCTGGACATCGACGCCAACCTGGCCGCGATGCTCGCCGAGATGGACGGCGACCCGGCCTTCGGCGCCGCACCTGCCGCGCCCGCGCCGGTCGCAGCTGCCGTGCCCGTGCTCGACATCGACGCGACCACCGCTGCGCTGCTGGCCGAGATGGATGAAGATCCTGCCTTTGCAGCGGCTTCCGCACCGGCACCGCTTCCGCCTGCCGCCGCCAAACCCAAGGCCAGCACCCCGATGGCCCCGATCGCCCGGCGCGCACCGCCGCCGCGCTCGCGCCTGCCGGCCAATATCCAGGCGATGTTCCAGCCTGCCCCCAGCGATCCCAGCCCGCACCGCCGCGCCGCCGAGCGCAGCACGCGCTGGCTGCGGCTGCGCTGCGGCGAGCAGACCTACGCGCTGGAACTGCTGAAAGTGCAGGAAGTGGTGCTGCCGGTGCCATTGCTGCCGTTGCGCGGCACCAGCCGCTCGATCCTCGGCATCATGAACCTGCGTGGCCAGGTGGTGCCCGTGCTCGATCTCGGCGTCCACCTCGGCGCCGGCCCGGTGCACCAGGACACCCACACCCGGGTGGTGGTGCTGGAGGAAAACGGCGAGACCATGGGCCTGCGCGTGTCCTCGGTCGAGGACGTGACCAGCCTGACCGACCAGCAGATCGAGCCGCCGGACACCACCCGCCTGTGCCGGATCTCCAACCACCTGTTCCGCGGCGTGGCCCGCATCAGCAGCCAGCCGGTCATCCTGCTGGACGCCACCCACCTGTTGCATTGAGGGCAGCGGCTAAAGTCCCGCCCGCCCTGGCCGCTAACCTGATGGCAACCATCCGTTCGGAGCACTGATGAGCACCCTGTCACTGGGCGAGGATCTCGGCATCGAGACCAGC
The DNA here is from genome assembly GCA_035539015.1 of Stenotrophomonas sp. GTDB lineage: Bacteria > Pseudomonadota > Gammaproteobacteria > Xanthomonadales > Xanthomonadaceae > Stenotrophomonas_A. Next base: position 8,927 of record DATLJF010000020.1, read on the forward strand.
GCCGACCTCAAGCAAAGGCTCGCCGGCCTGCTCGCGCAGGAAGGCGAAGTGTTGCTGGACGCCGGCCAGGTCCGCCGCATCCACACCGCCAGCGTGCAGCTGCTGTGCGCCTTCTTCGCGGCACGCCGCGGTGCAGGCCACGCGACCGGCTTCGATGGCTGTAGCGACACTTTCAAGGATGCGGCGCGCCTGCTCGGGGTCTCCTCGGCGCTGGGCCTGCCTGCTTCCAATGACAACCTGAAATCTGTGGAGAACGCCGCATGAGCGCACGTATCTTGGTGGTGGATGATTCGGCGTCGATGCGCCAGATGGTGTCCTTCGCCCTCACCTCGGCCGGTTTTGCGGTCGAAGAAGCCGAAGACGGCGCAGTCGCGCTCGGCCGTGCCAAGGGTGGCAAGTTCAATGCGGTAGTGACCGACGTGAACATGCCCAACATGGACGGCATTGCCCTGATCCGCGAGTTGCGCCAATTGCCGGACTACAAGTTCACCCCGTTGCTGATGCTCACCACCGAGTCGGCGGCCGACAAGAAGTCCGAAGGCAAGGCCGCGGGTGCGACCGGTTGGCTGGTGAAGCCGTTCAACCCCGAGCAGTTGGTGGCCACGGTGCAGAAGGTGCTGGGCTAAGCCCCGCCCTGCCCCATCTTTTCTTTTTAGTTCTTTACCGGACCCCGCGCCATGAGCATGGATCTGCAACGTTTCCACGCCACGTTCTTCGAGGAAAGCCGCGAGGGGCTCGATGCGATGGAAGCCGGCCTGCTTTCCCTGGAGGAAGGCAACCGTGACCCGGAAACCATCAATTCGGTGTTTCGCGCGGCCCATTCGATCAAGGGCGGCGCGGCCACGTTCGGCTTCGAGTCGATCGCCGGCCTGACCCACGTGCTGGAAACGCTGCTGGACGAACTGCGTGCCGGCAAGCGTGCACTGGAAGCGGCGGCCGTCGATGCCATGCTCGGTTCGGTCGACGTGCTGCGCGCCCTGCTGCGCGAAGCCGAACACGGCCAGGCCGCTGATCCGGCCGCAGTGCAGGCGGTGTTGGCGCGGCTCAACGCGGTGTTGTCCGGCCAGCCGGCCGCGCCGGTTGCCGCCGCGGTCAAGGAAGAAGCGCCCGAAGCCTGGCATATTGGCTTCACTCCGGCGCCGTCGCTGTTCATGAGCGGCAACGACCCGCTGCGCATCATCCGCGAACTCGAACACCTCGGCCCGCTGCAGATCGCCGCGCGGCTGGAACGCCTGCCGGGCTTCGAGCAGGTCGATCCGATGGAGGCCTACCTGGCATGGGACCTGGGCCTGATCGGCAAGATCCCGCGCAGCAAGATCGAAGACACCTTCGCCTGGGTCGTGGACGACTGCGAGCTGGATATCCGGCCGATGCCGGTGCCGGCACCGCCGCCGAGCCTGGCGGTCGAAACGGTGAGCGAGAACACCGCGGGCCCGGCCCTGGCCGCGGTGCCGAGCGGCCCCGCCGCCGCGCCGGCAGCCGGCAACAACGCTGCCCATGAAGCCGAGACCTCGATCCGCGTCAGCGTCGACAAGGTCGACGCGCTGATCAATCTGGTAGGCGAGCTGGTCATCACCCAGGCGATGCTCAAGGCCTGCTCCAGCGGGCTCGATGCTTCGCACGCCGAGCGCCTGTCGGCCGGCCTGGACCTGCTCGAGCGCAACACCCGCGACCTGCAGGAAGCGGTGATCGGCGTGCGCATGCTGCCGGTGGATGCGGTGTTCCGCCGCTTCCCGCGCCTGGTGCGCGACCTGTCCAGCCGCCTCGGCAAGCAGGTACGCCTGCGCACCGTTGGCGAAGGCACCGAGCTGGACAAGGGCCTGATCGAGAAAATCGCCGATCCGCTCGTGCACCTGGTCCGCAACTCGATCGACCACGGCCTGGAATTGCCCGAGGCGCGCCGCGAGGCGGGCAAGGACGAGACCGGCACCATTACCCTGGCCGCTTCGCACCAGGGCGGGCACATCGTCATCGAAGTGAGCGACGACGGCCGTGGCCTGAATCGCGACAAGATCCTGGCCAAGGCCGCCGAGCGCGGCCTGAGCGTGCCGGAAAACCCGACCGATTCGCAGGTCTGGGACCTCATCTTCCAGCCCGGCTTCTCCACCGCCGATGCGGTCACCGACCTGTCGGGTCGCGGTGTCGGCATGGACGTGGTCCGCCGCAACATCCAGGCGCTGGGGGGCGAAGTGCAACTGGAAAGCCACTACGGCCATGGCACCCGCGTGCTGATCCGGCTGCCGCTGACCCTGGCCATCCTCGATGGCATGACGGTCTCGGTCGCCGGCGAAACCGTGATCTTGCCGCTGGCTTACGTGCTCGAAGCGCTGCAGCCGCAAGCGGCCGACATCCGCACCATGGCCGGCGAAGGCCGGGTCCTGCGGGTGCGTGGCGAATACCTGCCGATCCTCTCGCTCAGCGACTACTACGGCTACGCCGGCGAACGCAGCGCCGATCCGCTGGTGGTGGTGGTCGAAGGCGACGGCCAGAAGATCGCGCTGGAAGTGGACGAACTGGTCGGCCAGCAGCAGGTGGTGGTCAAGAACATCGAGAACAACTACCGGCGCATCAGCGGCATCTCCGGCGCCACCATTCTTGGCGACGGCCGGGTGGCGTTGATCGTGGATATCGGTGGCTTGGTGCGGTCTTTGAAGGTGTTGCCGCAGGCTGCGTAGGCCTCAAGCCCGAAGTGTCCTGACGCCCCCGTTATCGGGGGCGTCATTGTTTCTGGCTTCGCTCCTCGGGGCTGAAGCCCCTCCTACAAAAACACGCAGGTCACTGTAGGAGGGGCTTCAGCCCCGACCGCATGAATGAGCTATTCCTGCACGCCCAGCACGCCAACTGAGCTATTCATCCAGAGTATTAACGGCTTAGTAATTGTGATGAGCATCGAACCTCAAGGGCGAAAGCGGTCTGCCGCTAATTGCTATGCCGAGGCATTGATTCGTTCGCTGGCCAAGGCGCTCCCATTCCGCGGCCGCCGCCGTGCTTAATCGAGACTTCGCCATGAAGTGGTTCCAGAACCTGTCGATCGCCAGAAAGCTGGCGCTGGCCTTTTCCGTCACGACGCTGATGACGCTGGTGCTGGGCATCTTCGCCCTGCTGCGCCTGTCGGCCGGAAACGACCAGCTCAGCGACCTCAGCAACAATTGGATGCCGTCGGTCCAGCACCTGGGCGAGATGCGCTCGCAGCTGGGTGAGTACCGCACCTACGAGATCTCCCAGCTGTACAGCCAGGACGATCCGGCCAAGGTTGCCGACTACGACAAGCGCATGGCCGACACCGAGAAGGTGATCGCCGCCGAAGAGAAGGCCTACAACGACATCTCGACCGCCTCGTCGGCCAAAGAACTGGCGCTGTACGCCAAGGTCAAGGCCACGCGCGAAGCCTACTTCGCCGCTCACGAGAAGTTGAAGCAGGCCGTGCACGCCGGCGATTTCGAAGGCGG
>DATLJF010000021.1:0-7107 GCA_035539015.1 Stenotrophomonas sp.
AGTGTTGTTGGTGCCGATCAATACCACGGCGACCTTCGGATGCAGGCCATCGACTTCACCGTGGTTCAACCGCCACAGCAGGTGCTGGGTGCCATCGCCGCTGAAGCCGAGGTTGAGCGCGCCGCGCGCACCGTAGAACGCCTGCCAGGTGGGCAGGAAGCCTTCGTCGGGCGCCTTGGCCTTTTCGTAGTTCTGGGTGATCGAATCGCCGATCAGCAACAGCGGCGTTTCCGGATGGGCGCGCACTTGCTGCAGCACTTCGGCATGGCGTTGCGCCCACCAGGGCTGGTCGAGGCGATCGGTGGGGATCGCCGAGACCGGCACGTCGGCCGCGATGGCAGACACGGCGATCAGCCACAGCGAAAGCAGCAGCCAGACCTGGCTGGCACGGGCGACACCACGACGCACTTTCATTCCACACTCCGCATTGATCAGCGTAGCGATTGTGGTCGGGCCGCACGTTGCACGACAACCCTGCCTGGCTCGTCACGATTGCTTGACAGCCGCGCGCCCGCCAAGCGAAAATTCCCCTCCTGAAATGCCCAGGTGGCGGAATTGGTAGACGCACTAGTTTCAGGTACTAGCGGGTAAAACCGTGGAGGTTCGAGTCCTCTCCTGGGCACCAGCAGTTCAAAAAAAACCGCCGAAAGGCGGTTTTTTTTTGAACTGCTGGTGCCGGGCCTCGTTGCTCGCCTATCCCCTGCGGCTGTCGCCGCGCCCCCCTTAACAGAAGGGGGGCTGTTAGGGCTGATGGGTCTGCGCCAACGGCGCAGGGCCTTTTTGTTCCGCTTGTGGAGATGTGTCGGCACCGGCTGGTGCTCTTCTCACACCTGCGCGACCTTCTATCGGGCGTTCGGGGCCGTGCCCTTGCCCGGGGGCGTTGGGCGACAGGACGTCGCCCAAACGAGCCCCGCATGGATGCAGATCTTGGCGTCCCCCGGGCAAGGGCACGGCCCCGAACGCCGCACGGAAGAATCAAGAGTCAATTACGGAAACCGCAAATAAAAAGCCCCGCCTTGCGGCGGGGCCCGGGTGGGGCTTGGGGAGGGAGAGCTCGCCCCGCCCGGTGGAGGTGCGCCGCGGAGCGAACTCCGCGACGCGAGTGGCTAGTGGCCGCCGGCGGCAGCAGCGCCACCCGCGCCGGCACCGAACGGCGGCTTGGCCAGCCACAACAACGCGATGATCGCCAGGAAGGTCCAACCCAACAGGTAGAAGATGTCGTTGAACCCCATCTGCGAGGCCTGGTGGTTGATCATGTTGTTCAACACCGCTGCGCCGTGCTGGAGGTCACCATTGCCAGCCGCCAAGACTTGCTCGCGAATGCCCGGCTCGTAGATCGAAATGTGCTCGGACAGGTGCGCGTGGTGCTCAATCGTGCGCCGCGACCACAGGTAGGTGGTCAGCGAGGCGGCGAAGCTGCCGCCCAGGGTGCGCAGGAAGGTCGCAAGACCGGAGCCGGAGGCGATCTCGCGCCCGTCCAGGTCCGACAGCAGGATCTGCAGCACCGGCATGAAGAACAAGGCCACGCCCACGCCCATCACCAGCTGGATCATCGCGACGTGCTGGAAGTCGACCTGCAGGTTGAAGTTCGAGCGGTAGAAGCTGGTGAACGACATGAAGATGAAGGCGATGCTCGCCAGCATCCGCAGGTCGAAGCGCAAGGCGTATTTGCCCACGAACGGCGTCAGGATCACCGGCAGGATGCCGATCGGCGCGGTTGCAAGCCCCGCCCAGATCGCGGTGTAGCCCATGTCGCGCTGCAACCATTGCGGGATCAGCAGGCTCACGCTGAAGAAGGCGGCGTAAGCCACCACCATGGCCAGGGTGCCGGCGCGGAAGTTGCGGTGGCGGAATAGACGCAGGTCGACGATCGGGTCCTTGTCGGTCAGTTCCCAGATCACGAACACCACCAGCGCTACCGCCGCCACGCAGGCCAGCACGATGATCAGGCTGGAATGAAACCAGTCCTCGTCATTGCCCAGGTCCAGCACCAGCTGCAACGCGCCGACGCCGATCACCAGCAGGATCAGGCCGACGTAGTCCATCTTCGGCCGTTCCACCTGCTCTGGCCGGTGCCGCAACTGCGAACCGACGATCGAGCTGGCCAGGATGCCGAGCGGCACGTTGATCAGGAAGATCCATTCCCAGCTGTAGTTGTCGGTGATCCAGCCGCCCAGGATCGGGCCGGCAATTGGCGCCACGACAGTGATCATCGCCAATAGCGCCAGCGCCTGGCCGCGCTTTTCGCGTGGATAGATCGATACCAGCAGGCTCTGCGTGATGGGGTACATCGGGCCGCAGACAAAACCCTGTAGCGCGCGCGACACCACCAGCATGCCCATGCTCTGGGCCAGGCCGCACAGCAGCGAGGCCAGGGTGAACGCCAGGGTCGACCATACGAACAGCTTGGTCTCGCCAAAGCGGCGCGACAGGAATCCGGTCAGCGGCAGCGCGATGGCCATGCTGACGGCGAACGAAGTGATGACCCAGGTCGCCTGCTGCGAGCTGGCGCCGAGGTTACCGGCGATGGTCGGCAGCGAGACGTTGGCGATGGTGGTGTCGAGCACCTGCATGAACGAGGCCATCGCCAGGCCGATCGTGCACAACACCACGTTGGGCGGGCGGAAGCCGGCCGCCGTGGGGGCGGCCGGTGCCCCCGGTACGCCGGGGGCGGCGGGAGCTTGCGCGGACATCGTGGATCAGCCCTTGCTCTGGGCCTGCGAAGGCAGGTTGGCCTGGATGATGCGGTGGATGTCGGCGTCGGCATCCTTGAGCTGCTGGGCGTAGACGTCGGTGTCGAACAGCGCGCCCTTGGCCAGCTGCGTCGGCAGCACACTGCCCTTCTGGTCGTGCAGGTTGACGTCGACCTTCATCGACAGCCCGATCCGCAACGGATTTTCCTTCAGCTGCTGCGGATCGACGGCAATGCGTACCGGTACGCGCTGCACGATCTTGATCCAGTTGCCGCTGGCGTTCTGCGCCGGCAGCAGCGAGAACGCGCTACCGGTACCCAGGCCGAGGCTGTCGATCTTGCCCTTGTACTTCACGCCACCGCCGTACAGGTCCGAGCGCAGCTCCACTTCCTGGCCCAGGCGCATGTGCTTGAGCTGGGTTTCCTTGAAGTTGGCTTCCACCCACACCTGCTCCAGCGGCACCACCGCCATCAGCACTGCGCCGGGCTGCACGCGCTGGCCAACCTGCACCGAGCGGCGCGCTACGTAGCCGGACACCGGCGCCAGGATCGCGCTGCGGGCATTGTTGAGGTGAGCCTGGCGAAGCTGCGCGGCGGCGGCCTGGACGTCGGGCTGGGTCGCCACGACGGTGTCGTCCACCAGCGCGCGGCTGGTCTCGAACTTCTCGCGCGAGCCACTCAATGCGGCTTCGGCAGCGGCCAGTTCGTCACGCGCGTGGGCCAGTTCTTCGTTGGAGATCGCGCCGCTGGCGGCCAGGTCCTTGCGTCGGGCGAAGTCGGCACGCACGCGCTCGAGAGCAACCTGGCGGGCATTCAGATCAGCCTGCGAGGCTTCGACGCTGCGGTACAGGCCACGCACCTGGCGCACGGTACGGGCCAGGTTGGCTTCGGCCTGCTGCAACGCGACCTCGGTGTCGGCCGGGTCCAGTTGCACCAGCAACTGGCCACGCTCCACGCGCATGCCGTCTTCGGCGCCGATGCTGACCACGGTGCCGGGCACCAGGGGGGTGATCTGCACCTGGTTGCCTTGCACGTAGGCATCGTCGGTGTCTTCGAACCAACGGCCGTACATGAAGTACCAAACCGTCACCGCGGCGATCAGCACGATCACCAGGACGGCGAGCAGGCGCAAGAGCTTGCCGCGCTTGCTGCCCGCGGCGGGAGTCGAAGTTGTGGGGGTGGGCTGGCTCATGATGGGGCTCTATCAGGAATTCGGAATGGCGGTGTCGGGATTGGCGGCAGCGGCGGGCACGGCGGCGGGCTGCGGCGCGAAGCCACCGCCCAACGCCTGGCGCAACTTCACCGAGGCCAGGATCTGGTCGGACTGCAAGGCGGTCATGCGCTGCTGGGCCACCAGCAACTGCTCTTCCACGCTCAGCACTTCGAGGAAGCTGCCAATGCCAGCGCGGTAGCGCTGCTGGGCCAGTCCATAGGCCGCCTCGGCGGTCTTCAGCGCTTCGGCCTGCGACTGCGCGCGCGCCTGCAGCGAGCGCACGGCGTTGACCTGGTCGGCGACCTCATGCAGCGCGCCGACGATCTTCTGGTTGTAGTCGGCCACCGCCAGGTCGTAGGCGGCGTCCTTGCCGGACAAGTTCGCGCGCAGCCGCCCGCCGTCGAAGATCGGCAGACTGATGGCCGGCGCCAACAACCCGAATACCGACTGGCTCTTGAGCAGGTCGCCGACATCGCTGGCGACCACGCCGCCGAGCGCGGTGATGTTGAAGCTTGGGTAGAACTTGGTCTTGGCCGAACGCACATCCTTGTCGGCCGCCTCCACGCGCCAGCGAGCGGCCACCACGTCCGGACGGTGACCAAGCAGTTCGCTCGGCAATACGCTCGGCAGCTGCGCCAGCAGCGGATCGGGCAGGTTCGGGCGCTGGATCTGCAGGCCGCGATCGGGGCCCTGCCCGACCAACGCGGCGAGCGCATTGCGGGCTTCGTCGATCTGCTGCTGCGCTGACTGCGCGCGCTGGGTGGCGGTCGGCACACGTGCTTCGGCCTGGCGCAACTGCAGGTCGCTGTCGATGCCGGCGTTGCGGCGCTGGCGGGTCAGGTCGAGGGTCTTCTGCGCGCGCGCCAACTCCTCGTTGGCCACGTCCAGCAGGCGCCAGGCGTAGGCCAGCTCGGTATAGGTCTGGGTGATCGCTGCCGACAGGTTCAGGCGCGCGGCCTGGGCATCGACCTCGGCCGCATGCACCTGGTCCACTGCCGCTTCCCAGGCGGCGCGCTTGCCGCCCCACAGGTCCACGCCGTAGCTGAAATCGAGCACGACCTGGGCGCTGCCAGCGTAATGACCGCCCATTTCCTCGCCCACCATCGATTCTGGCAACTGCAGGCCGGTGTAGCCCGGCGACAGCGACAGGCTCGGCTGGCGCGAGGCATTGGCCGAACCGGCCTGGGCCTGCGCCGAGCGCAGACGGGCATCGGCCGCGGCCAGGCTGGGGCTGTTGCGCAGGCCTTCGTCGACCAGTGCATCGAGTTGGGCATCGCCGAAGGCCTTCCACCAATCGCTGGCCGGCCAGTCGGCCGGGCTCAGGCCGGCCTGGCCGAGAGTCTGCTCGGCGTGCAGGCTGGCGGGATCGTGCGGGCGGTCCTGCGGGGCCAGGCCGCGGCTGCTGGCACAGGCGGCCAGGGCCAGGGCCAGCAGGCTAATGGTCAGCGGGCGCAGGGCGCGACCGGCTTTCGCAATGTCAGGGGGCATGGGGGTCATGGGGAATTGAGGGAGTCGCGTACACGGGTCATCAGGGAAAGGAGCTGCTCGCGCTCATCCGGGGTCAGGTCGCGCAGGGCGTAAGCCATGGCGGTGTCGCCACGCTGCTTGAGCTGCGTCCACATCTGCCGGCCTTCGTCGGTCATCACGATCTGCAGCGCGCGGCGGTCCTGGGCGTGCGGCTCGCGGCGCACGCAGCCCAGCGCCTCGAGCTTGTCGAGCAGGCGGGTGACGGCGCTTGGGGTCTGGTCCAGCGCCTGCGCCAACTCGTTGGCCGTGCACGGGGACTGGATCGACAGGACCTTCAGGCCGACGTAGTGACTGAAACCGAAATCCGGCAGCACGCCCTTCATTTCTGCATCCAGTTGGCGCACCAGGCCATCGCGGACCTGGCGCAGCAACAGGCCGAAGCTCGGCGGCATGGCGGGGTTGTCGGTGACGGTCGGGCACTTCATGGCGACGTATTCTCTTCCGACTGGAATATTTGTCAACGCAAATATCCCGAATGGAAGTAAATGCAGCGTCCTATTCATGGGACGGCGGCCGCCTCGACGCGGACTCGCGTGGGCGCCCCAGCCGGCTTGGCATCCCCGGCCGCATCCGGATAATCGACCGCCTTGCGCCCCGGCTCCGCGGCGGCGCCTTCCACAGGTAACACCGCCGCATGACCGATCTGACCCGTCCCACGTTTCACGGCTTCGAACAGCTGCCCCTGCGCGAGTACGCCGAGCGCGCCTATCTCGACTATTCAATGTATGTCGTGCTGGACCGCGCCCTGCCCTTCCTGGGCGACGGCCTCAAGCCGGTGCAGCGTCGCATCGTCTATGCGATGAGCGAACTCGGCCTCAGCGCCGCCTCCAAGCCGAAGAAGTCCGCGCGCACCGTCGGCGATGTCATCGGTAAGTACCATCCACATGGCGACAGCGCCTGCTACGAGGCGCTGGTGCTGATGGCGCAGCCGTTCTCCTACCGCTACCCGCTGATCGAGGGCCAGGGCAACTTCGGCTCCACCGACGATCCGAAGTCGTTCGCGGCCATGCGCTACACCGAATCCAAGCTGACCCCGATCGCCGAGGTGCTGCTGGGCGAGCTGGCCCACGGCACGGTGGACTGGGCGCCGAATTTCGACGGCACCATGGACGAGCCGTCGTGGCTGCCGGCGCGACTGCCGCACCTGCTGCTGAACGGCACCACCGGCATTGCCGTGGGCATGGCCACCGACGTGCCGCCGCACAACCTCAACGAGATCGTCAGCGCGCTGATCCGCCTGCTCGACGATCCGGATTGCGGCATCGCCGAGCTGTGCGAGCACGTGCGCGGCCCGGACTACCCGACCACCGCCGAGATCATCACCCCGGCCGCGGACTTGCGCGCCATCTACGAGACCGGCCACGGCAGCGTGCGCGCGCGCGCCACTTTCCAGAAGGAAGGGGCCAACATCGTCGTCAACGCCCTGCCTTACCAGGTCTCGCCGTCCAAGGTGATCGAGCAGATCGCCCAGCAGATGCGCGCCAAGAAGCTGCCGTGGCTGGAAGATATCCGCGACGAGTCCGACCACCAGAGTCCGGTGCGGGTGGTATTGGTGCCGCGCTCCAACCGCGTCGATGCCGACCAGCTGATGGGCCACCTGTTCGCCACCACCGACCTGGAGCGCAGTTACCGCGTCAATCTCAATGTCATCGGCCTGGACGGGCGCCCGCAGGTC
>DATLJF010000022.1:0-12463 GCA_035539015.1 Stenotrophomonas sp.
TCGCCACCGAAACGCTCGGCGCCAACCTTGGTCAGCGCAGCGGTCAGCGTGGTCTTGCCGTGGTCAACGTGACCGATGGTGCCGACGTTGACGTGCGGCTTGGTGCGCTCAAACTTACCCTTAGCCATGGCTGCTTCTTCTCGGTGTTCGTTGAAAGGTATGGCGACTTGTAGATGGTGCTCACGAAAGGAATCGAACCTTCGACCTCCTCCTTACCAAGGAGGTGCTCTACCGACTGAGCTACGTGAGCGAGTTGCGTATTGTGACACGTTTTCCGTTCAATGGAGCGGGAGACGGGAATCGAACCCGCACCATCAGCTTGGAAGGCTGAGGTTCTACCGTTGAACTACTCCCGCAACGGGGATTGAACTGCCACAACGTGAAACTGGTGGAGGGAGGTGGATTCGAACCACCGAAGGCGTAAGCCAGCAGATTTACAGTCTGCCCCCGTTGGCCGCTTGGGTATCCCTCCAAACCCACTCCGTCACTTGGCCGCGAAGCCATTCATGCCGGTGTGGAGAGCCCGCAATTTTGGTCGGGGTGCCCGACCTTGTCAACACTAATTTGTAATTTTTCCGCGTTTTTCCGGCCGCGAGCGGCCGCCGGCGTCAGACGTTGAAGCGGAAGTGCAGCACGTCACCTTCCTGCACGCGGTATTCCTTGCCTTCCAGGCGCAGGCGACCGGCTTCCTTGGCCCCCGCTTCGCCCTTGTACTTGATGAAATCATCGAAGCCGATCGTCTCGGCGCGGATGAATCCCTTCTCGAAATCGGTGTGGATCACGGCGGCGGCCTGCGGCGCCGTCGAACCGGCCTTGACCGTCCAGGCGCGCACTTCCTTTACGCCGGCAGTGAAGTAGGTCTGCAACCCGAGCAACTTGTAGGCGGCGCGGATCACGCGGTTCAGGCCCGGCTCGTCCAGGCCCAGGTCGGCCAGGAACACGTCGCGATCGGCGTCCTCCAGCTGCGCGAATTCTTCCTCGATCGCTGCCGACACCGGCACCACTTCGGCGCCCTCGGCAGCGGCGTGCTTGCGCACGGCATCCAGGTGGGGATTGTTCTCGAAACCGTCCTCCAGCACGTTGGCGATATACATCACCGGCTTGAGGGTGAGCAGGAACAGATCGCGCACCAGCGCCTTCTCTTCCTCGTCCAGGCCGGCAGCGCGGCCGGCCTTGCCCTCGGCCAGCGCGGCCTGCAGCTTGGCCAGCACCGGCTTGCGCGCGGCCGCCTCCTTGTCGCCGCCCTTGGCGGCGCGCTCGGCACGGTTGAGCGCCTTTTCAACGCTATCCAGGTCGGCCAGCGCCAATTCGGTGTCGATGGTCTCGATATCCGAAAGCGGATCCACCTTGCCGGCCACGTGCACGATGTCGCCGTGCTCGAAGCAACGCACCACATGGGTGATCGCGTCCACTTCGCGGATATGCGCCAGGAACTTGTTGCCCAGGCCCTCGCCGCTCGCCGCGCCAGCAACCAGGCCGGCGATATCGACGAACTCGACCGCCGTCGGCACCACTTTCTGCGGCTTGACGATCTCCGAAAGCTGGTTCAGCCGCAGATCCGGCACCGGCACGATGCCCACGTTTGGCTCGATCGTGCAGAACGGGAAGTTGGCCGCGGCGATGCCCGCCTTGGTCAGCGCGTTGAACAGGGTCGACTTGCCGACGTTGGGCAGGCCGACGATGCCGCATTTGATGCCCATGATGCGTAATCCGGGATTGGTGATTCGGGATTGGGGATGGCCAGTGGCAATCCCCAATCCCCAAGCATCAAGCCTTGGCGGTATTCAGGCGCTTGGTCGCCTCGTTGAAATTGCCCGACGCGGCCAAGGGCAGCACCTCGATCGCCTCGTCGATGCTGCGCCCGATCAGCACATCATCGTCGCGATTGGCGCGGCCGAGCACCCACGGCACCACCTTGTCCTTGTGGCCAGGATGGCCGATGCCCACGCGCAGGCGGTGGAACTTGCCATGGCCGAGCAGGCGGATGGTATCGCGCAGGCCGTTCTGGCCGCCGTGGCCGCCATCGAACTTCAACCGTGCCACGCCGGGCGCCAGGTCGAGCTCATCGTGTGCCACCAGCATCTGTTCGGGCTCGATCTTCCAGAAGCGCAGCGCCGCGGTGATCGATTTGCCACTCAAATTCATGAACGTGGCCGGCTTGAGCAGCCACACCGGCTGGCCGGCGATGTCCACGCGGGCCACTTCGCCAAACAACTTGGATTCCAGGCTCCAGCGCGCGCCGACCGAGTCGGCGAGTGCGTCGACGAAACGAAACCCGGCGTTGTGCCGGGTTTGGGCGTGTTCGGGACCGGGGTTGCCGAGTCCGACGATCAGTCGCAATGCAGACATGCGGAAGCCACCACCCTACCCCCTCCGTGCAGGACACAGAGGGGGCGTGGCGATTACTTGGCCTCGTCCTTGCCCGCCTCGGCGGCCGGGGCTTCGGCTTCTTCGCGGCCGTGCTTGGCGATCACGATGGCGACATCGTGTTCCTTGCCCTGCTTCAGTTCCGGGATTTCCACGCCGGCCGGCAGCTTGACGTCCGACAGGTGGATGACGTTGCCCACTTCCAGGGCCGACAGGTCGACCTCGATGAACTCCGGCAGATCCTTCGGCAGGCAGCTGACCTGCACTTCGTTGAGCTCGTGGGTCACGACCACTTCGGCCGACTTGCCCGCCGGCGACTTGTCTTCATTGACGAAGTGCAGCGGCACCGAGGCGTTGAGCTTTTCGTTCTCGTTCACGCGCTGGAAGTCGATGTGCATGATCAGCTGCTTGAACGGATGGCGCTGCATGTCACGCAGCAGCACCTTCTGCACGTCGCCGTTGAGGCTCAGGTCCAGGATCGAGGAGTAGAACCACTCGTTCTGCTGGGCCAGCCACACTTCTTCGTGGTCGAGCTGGATGCTGACCGGCTTCAGATCGCCACCGTAGACGATCGCGGGGATGACGCCGGCGTGACGCAGGCGGCGGCTCGCACCCTTACCCTCGTCCTCGCGACGCTGCACCTTGATTTCATGAGTCTTGGCCATTTCGTTTACTACCTAGGTTAATGAACCGCCTCGCGGCGGTTTTGCGACTTCCCCGCGACCAGGGAAGCCAATGAAAGCCGGCGAAAGCCGCCGGCTCAATCCACGTACAGCGAGCTGACCGATTCGCCGAAGGCGATGCGCCGGATGGTCTCGGCAAGCAATTCGGCCACGCTCAACTGGCGAATCTTGGTGCACACGCGCGCAGCATCGGACAGTGGGATGGTGTCGGTCACCACGATCTCGTCCAACTGCGAGTTGTTGATGTTGTCCACCGCCGGACCGGAGAACACCGGGTGCGTGCAGTAGGCCACCACCTTGACCGCGCCACGCTGCTTGAGCGCGGCGGCGGCGGCGCACAACGTGCCGGCGGTGTCGACCAGGTCGTCCACCAGCACGCAGGTCTTGCCCTGCACGTCGCCGATGATGTTCATCACCGTGGCGACGTTGGCGCGCGGGCGGCGCTTGTCGATGATGGCCAGGTCGGCGTCGTCCAGGCGCTTGGCGACCGCGCGCGCGCGCACCACGCCGCCGACGTCCGGCGAAACCACGATCAGGTTGTCGGTGCCATACGCGCGCCAGATATCCGCCAGCAGCAGCGGCGAGGCGTAGACGTTGTCCACCGGCACGTCGAAGAAACCCTGGATCTGGTCGGCGTGCAGGTCGACGGTCAACACGCGGTCGGCACCAATGGCGCTGACCATCTTGGCCGCGACCTTGGCGGTGATCGGCACGCGCGAGGAGCGCATGCGGCGATCCTGGCGCGAATAACCGAAGTACGGGATCACCGCGGTGACCGAGGCGGCGCTGGCGCGCTTGAGCGCATCCACCAGCACCAGCAGCTCCATCAGGTTCTCCGCGCTCGGCGCGCAGGTCGGCTGCACCACGAACACTTCCTGCCGGCGCACGCTCTCCTCGATCTCGACCTGCACTTCGCCGTCGGAGAAAGTGGACACCAGCGCCTTGCCCATGCGCACGCCCAGCTCCTTGCAGATGCTTTGGGCGAGCGGCTTGTTGGCATTGCCGGAAAAGACCAGCAGGTTGCGTTCGTCTTGCATGTGGGAGGCTCGGGCGGCGGCGGGAAAGCGGGACATGCAACGGTCCGCGGCGCGCTGGCGGGCGCGCGGCCGCGAATGGCAGGGGCGGTAGGATTCGAACCTACGAATGCCAGGATCAAAACCTGGTGCCTTGGGCCTCTTGGCGACGCCCCTGCATCAAAACCTCAAAATTCCATCGCCGCCAGAACATCCAGCAACGGGGACCGATCGGCCCCGCCGACTACCCAGGCGCGCAGCCCCGGCGGCAATTCGGCCAGCGCCTGCTCAGCGGCAGCACGCGTGTCGAATTCGACGAAGCAACCACCTCCCGACCCGGTCAAGCGAGGCGAGCCGATCCGCGCCAAGGCCTGGAATGCCGCCTCGATGGCGGCTTCCCGGCGGCGCAGCACCGGCTCGAAGGCATTGCCGAGCAGGGTTCCGGAAGCGAAGTCCGCTATTTTCGCGGGCGCGGCATCCCGCGTCAAATGCGGATCGCGAAAAAGTTCAGGGGTCGGCACGTGCACCCCCGGATCAGCGAGCACATACCAGGCCGGCGGCAGCGCGATCGCGGTCAGTTGCTCACCCACACCTTCGGCCCAGGCATTATGGCCGCGGACGAAAACCGGGACGTCCGCGCCCAGTTGCACGCCCAGTTGCGCCAGCGTGTCTACACCCAGGTTCAGGCCCCACAAAGCGTTCAGTGCGACCAGGGTGGTCGCTGCGTCGGACGATCCGCCGCCAAATCCGCCTCCCGCCGGAATGCGCTTTTCTACGCGAATCTCTGCCGATAGCCGCGTATTGACCGATGTTCGCAACAAATCGGCCGCACGCACCATCAAGTCATCCGCTTCCGGCACACCGGCCACGCTGGCGCCAATCCGGCGAATCGGCCCCTCCGGCGTCACCCGCAGGTGCACGGTGTCGCCCCAGTCGAGCAGGCGGAATACCGTCTGCAACGAGTGGTAGCCATCCGGCCGGCGGCCGACGATATGCAGGAACAGGTTCAACTTGGCCGGCGCCGGCCAGGCGGTCCAGCCGGCCGCGCCGACCGGGTCGGACGAATTCATGGGGTGTCCATGGCCCATTGGTCCAGCAACAGGCGCACCTTGGCATCGCCGCTGCGCGCTTCGATCCGCTTCGGCAGGGCCGGGCGGCCGTCCTGCGCGGGGAACCACTCCTGGTATTCCACCCGCCAGCCGGCCTGCTCCAGCACCGCCGGCCGACCTTCGCCGTCGCGCACCACGCCTGCCTGGCCGTCATCGACCAGGCCGCGCACCCATGCCGGCAGGCCATCGACCGGAATCTGCCAGCCGGTGGACTGGAACAACAGATCCTGTGCGTCATCGCCGCCGCGCGGTCCACCCTCCACGCCTTCCAGCCGCGCACGGCCGGTGGCGCCTTCGCCGGTCAGCACCCAACTCTGGCGGGTGACCGGCGCGCTGAGCTGAATCCGGTAATCGCGGCCATCCTGGCGCCAGTCGACCCGGCCGCTGCCGCCATTGCGACCCTTGCTGATCGCCGCCCGGCCCTGGAACGACCAGTCCGGGTGGGCGCGCAACCAGTCCTGGCGCTCCGCTTCGGCCTGGCGCTGCTCGGCGCTCACCGGCACCGAGGCGACCGGCGCACGCGTGCGCGGGCCGCTGGAGACACACGCCGACAACACCGCCGCCGCCAGCAGCGGCAGCACCCGATAGAAAGACTTCATAGACCGTATTTCTCCTTCACCCGCTGCAATGCCCGGTTGTCCGGGTCGATCTTGCGAGCCTCCTCGAAATAGCGCCGCGCTTCATCCTGCTGGCCACTCACCCACAGCACTTCGCTCAGGTGCGCGCCAATCTCGGCGTCCTTGGCCAGCGCCCAGGCCCGGCGTAACTGCACCAGGGCGTCGCGATTGCGCCCTAACCGGTAGAGCACCCAGCCGTAGCTGTCCACGATGGCCGGATTGTCCGGCTCGGCCGTGCGTGCGCGCTCGATCAAGGCCAATGCCTCCTTGTAGCGCTGCGTGCGGTCGGCCAGGGTGTAGCCCAGCGCGTTGAGCGCGGCCACGTTTTCGGGCTCGGTGACCAGGACCTTGCGCAGGTCGGCTTCGGCGCGGGGGATGTCGTCGCGGCGCTCCCACGCCAGGCCCCGCGCGTACAACAGGGCGTTGTCGTCGGTGTAGGCAGCCAGGCCGCGTGCGTAGGCGTCCAGCTCGCCGGCCAGGTCGTCGTCCTGCTGCCGCAACTCGGCCTCCAGGATGTAGGCCTCGCGCCGGGCCTCGTCTTCAGCGCCCGCATCGCCCTGCAATGCATGCACGGCGTCATACGCCTCTTGCTTGCGCCCCAGCTTGAACAACGCGTTGACCGTGCGCAGCCGCGCCTCGCTGCGCTGCGGACCGCCGGGCACGCCGCGGTACCAGTCCATGGCTTCCTGGTAGCGCTCCAGGTACTCGGCGATCTTGCCGAGCAACAAGCGCCGTTGCGGGTCCGGCGCGGTGGCCTCGCCCTTGAGTTCGTCGTACAGATGGGTCAGGGCCTGCTTGTCCTGCTGCTTGGCCAACATCGACGCGCGCAGGCCGTAGTTGTTGGTGTCCTGCGGCCCCACCGCGAGCACCCGCGCGGCGGCGGCTGGTTCACCCATGCTGTCGTAGGTGAACGCCAGGGCAGCGCGCAGTTCCGGATCGCGCCCGGCCAACGGCTCCAGGCCCTGCAACAAAGCCTTGGCCTCGTCCGGCTTGCCGGCCTGCAGCAGTTGGTTGGCATGCAGCAAAGCCACGCGCGGCTCGTGCGGGAACCGCTTCACCACCTCGTCGACGATCTGCTTGGTCAGGGCCGGGCGCTCCATCCGCAGCGCCAGCCGGCCGAATTCCTGCCAGGCCTCGAGCCGGTTCGGGATAGCGCCAGCGCTGACCAGCGAACCCAGCACATCGGCCGCCGCATCCGGTTCGCGTGCGGCGCCCGCCAAAGCGACCCAGGCGAAGCGCCAGCCGCGCGGATCCGGGTCGCGCAACAACGTTTCCAATTGCCGCCGGGCCTGGCGGCGCTCGCCCTTGCGCAGGGCCAGCGTGGCCTCGGTGCTGCGCATGGCCAGCGATTGCGGGGCGCGTTGGCGCCACAGGGCCAGGGCCTTGGCCGCGCTGGCGTCGTCGTCGGCGAGCATCGCGATGCGGGCGGCACGCTCGGCCAGGCCGGCGTCGCCCGGGGCCTGCCGCGCGGCCTGCAGGTACCAGCGCGTGGCCTCCTCCAGCTCGCCGGCCTGCAGCGCGAACTCGCCGGCCAGCACCGGCTCCAGGTCACTCGTTTCAGCGGCTGCGGTCGCCGCTGGGCGGGGCGCCGCCGATGCAATCGGTGACCCCAACATGCTGGACAACATCAGAAGAACACTGAGGACTCGCAGGAAAGCGGGCATCGGGGGCTGCCGGGCCGTAAAATGGGGGCCCTGAATGGCCAGCAGCTTATCGCAAGCGACCAGAAAGATGAGTTTGTGGGTGCTCGGTATGAACCACCAGACCGCGCCGGTGGAGCTGCGCGAACGCGCCGCTTTCGACGGCGAGGCATTGCCGCGCGCGCTCGAATCGCTGCGCGCCCTGCCCCAGGTTTCCGAAGCAGCGCTGCTCTCCACCTGCAATCGCACCGAGTTGTATGCCGTGGCCGACGAGGGCGCCGCCCTGGCGGCATGGCTGGAGTCGCACGCCCCCGGGCTGCAGAGCTATCTCTACCAGTACCAGGATGGCGAAGCCGTGCGCCACCTGTTCCGCGTCGCCACCGGGCTGGACTCGATGGTGCTGGGCGAGCCGCAGATCCTCGGCCAGGTGAAGGAAGCCTGGGCAGCCGCGCGCCTGCAGGGCGCCCTTGGCAACCGCCTGGACCGGCTGTTCCAGCAGACCTTCTCGGTGGCCAAGCGCGCGCGCACCGATACCCGCATTGGCGTCAACCCGGTCTCGGTGGCCTCGACCGCCGTGCGCCTGGCGCAGGAGTCGTTCACCCGTCTGGACGAATCGACGGTGCTGTTGGTGGGTGCCGGCGAAACCATCGAACTGGCCGCACGCCATCTCAGCGAGGGCAAGGTCAAGCGACTGCTCATCGCCAACCGCACCCTCGCCCACGCCCAGACGCTGGCGAGCCAGCACGGCGGCTATGCCTTGCCGCTGGACGAGTTGCCACGCCATCTGGCCGAGGCCGACGTGGTGTTTTCGGCCACCGCCGCGCGCGAACCGGTGATCAGCCGGCGCATGCTCGAAGACGCGTTGCGCGCGCGCCGGCGCAAGCCGGTGTTGTTGTTCGACCTGGCGGTGCCGCGCGACATCGAAGCGACGGTGTCCGAGCTCGACGACGCTTATCTGTACACGGTGGACGACCTCGAACGCGCGGTCGAAGACAACCGCCGCAGCCGCCGCGAAGCGGCCAGCGCCGCCGAGGCCATCATCGAACTGCAGGTTGCCCGCTATCTGGAAAGCCAGCAGGCCACCGCGCACCACGCCCCGCTCAAGCGCCTGCGCGCCTTTGGCGACAGCACCCGCGATGAACTCCTGGGCAGGGCGCGCGCGCAGTTGGCCAATGGCCGGCCGGCGGAGGAAGTGCTGGAGCAACTCGCCCACGGCCTGACCAACCGCCTGCTGCACCCGCCTACGGCAGCGTTGCGCGAAGCCGCGCTCAGCGGTGACGCCGAACTGCCGCGGGCCGCAGACCGCCTGTTCCCGGAAAAGCCGGGCTACGCCCATTCCCAGCTCACGCCCGCCGTGAGCCCGCCCCCCGTGAGTCCGAATGACGCCGACCCTGCGCCGTAAGCTCGAAGCGCTGGCCGAGCGCCGCGAAGAACTCGAACGCCTGCTCTCCGACCCCGACGTGCTCGGCGACAACGAGCGCTTCCGCAATTTCTCGCGCGAGTTCTCGCAGCTCGAGCCGGTCGCGCTGGCCATGGCCGAGGAAGCCCGCGCCAAGGCCGACCTCGCCGCGGCCGAGGCCATGCGCTCGGATCCGGAACTGCGCGAGATGGCCGAAGAGGAAGCCGGCACCGCGCAGGCCCGACTGGCCGCGCTCGACGAGCAACTGGCCCTGCTGCTGGTACCGCGTGATCCGCGCGACGAAGGCAACCTGTTCCTCGAAGTGCGCGCCGGCACCGGCGGCGACGAAGCGGCGATCTTCGCCGGCGACCTGTTCCGCATGTACGCGCGCTATGCCGAGCGCCAGGGCTGGAAGGTCGAGGTCGAGTCCGACAGCCCCGGCGAGCACGGTGGCTACAAGGAAGTGGTGGCGCGCATCGTCGGCCGCGGCGCCTATTCGCGGCTGAAGTTCGAATCCGGCACTCATCGCGTGCAGCGCGTGCCGGCGACCGAATCGCAGGGCCGCATCCACACCTCGGCGGCGACCGTGGCGATCATCCCCGAAGCCGACGACGTCGAGGAGATCGAGATCAATCCGGCCGACCTGAAGGTCGACACCTTCCGTTCGTCCGGTGCCGGCGGCCAGCACGTCAACAAGACCGAATCGGCGATCCGCATCACCCACGTGCCCACTGGCGTGGTGGTCGAATGCCAGACCGAGCGCAGCCAGCACGCCAACCGCGACAAGGCGATGAAACGGCTGAAGGCGCAGTTGCTGGAAGCCGAGCGCAGCAAGCAGGCGGCGGCCGAAGCCGAATCGCGGCGCCTGCAGGTCGGCAGTGGCGACCGCAGCCAGCGTATCCGCACCTACAACTTCCCGCAGGGCCGCATCACCGACCATCGCGTCGAAGGCCTGACCTTGTACGACCTGCCGAACATCATCGAAGGCGGCATGGACGACCTGATCGGCCGCCTGCAACACGAACACCAGGTGGACGAGCTCGCGCGCCTGGCCAGCACGTGAGCACGGCGCCCTCGCCCGAGCAGGAACGCCAGCAGCTGCGCGATGCGGTGCGACGACAACCAGGCGACTTCGTCGCCTGGCTGATGCTGGCCGACGCCGAGATGGGCGCCGGTGCGCTCGACGCTGCGGCGCAGGCGCTGCAGCGCGCCCACGGTTTACGCGGCGAGCATCCGGAAACCCTGGCCAGGCTGGGCCGGCTGCAATGGATGCACGGGCGCTTCGCGCCGGCGATTGCGCTGCTGCGGCAAGCACTGGCACTGGCACCGCAACACCCGGGCATGGCGCTGTGGCTGGGCCACGCGCTCGAAGACGCCGGCGAGGCCGAAGCGGCGGCCCAGGCCTATGGCTTGGCGCACCGGCTAATGCCGGACGACCCGCATATCGCCGCGCAATGCCTCAATTGGCGCCGGCGGCTGTGCGACTGGAATGGCCTGGATGCACTATCGCGACAGGTCCGCACCGCGGTCGCACAAGGCCGCGCGGGCGTGGAGCCGTTCGCCTTCCTCAGCGAGGACAGTAGCGCCGGGGAACAACTGGCCTGCGCACGCCTGCGCGCTGCGTCGCTGGCAGGCATTCGCCCGTTGCCGGCGGCACGCGTACGCGGCAATGGGCCGCTGCGGCTGGGTTTCCTGTCCAATGGCTTTGGTGCGCATCCCACCGGGTTGCTCACCGTGGCGCTGTTCGAAGCCTTGCGCACGCACGTGGATGTGCAAGCGCACGTGTTCGCGCTCAACCGGGACGACCACAGCGATATCCGCCGCCGCCTCGCCGGCGCCACCGCACTGCACGATGTAGCCACGCGCCCGCACCGTGAAGTCGCCATGGCGATCCGCGAGGCCGGCATCGACCTGCTGTTCGACCTGCGCGGCTGGGGCGGTGGCGGCACGCCGGAGGTCCTGGCGCTGCGGCCGGCGCCGGTACAGATCAACTGGCTCGCCTACCCCGGCACCACCGGTGCGCCGTGGATGGATTACGTCATCGGCGACGGCTTCGCCTTGCCCGACTGGCTGGCCCCGCACTACAGCGAAACCGTGTTGCGGCTGCCGCGCGCGTTCCAACCCTCCGATACCACCCGCGAGATCGGCACGCCGCCGCCGCGCGACGCCTGCGGCCTGCCTGCCGAGGCCGTGGTGCTGTGCTGCTTCAACAACAGCTACAAGCTCAATCCCCGTAGTTTCGAACGCTTGCTCGCGGTCCTGCGCGGCGTGCCCAACGCGGTGTTGTGGCTGCTCTCCGGCCCCGGCGAAGCGGACAACCGCCTGCGCGCGGCGGCGCACGCCGGCGGCGTGTCGCCGCAACGGTTGGTGTTCATGCCCAAGCTGCCGCATCCGCAATACCTGGCGCGTTACCGGCATGCCGACCTGTTCCTCGATACCGAGCCGTACAACGCCCACACCACCGCCTCCGACGCGCTCTGGGCCGGTTGCCCGGTCCTGACCACGCCCGGCCGCACCTTTGCCGCGCGCGTGGCCGGCAGCTTGAACCACCATCTGGGGCTGGCGACGATGAACATGGCCGATGACGCCGCGTTCATTGCCCGCGCCATCGCGTTGGGCAACGATGCCGCGCAGCGCGCCGCCCTGCGCGCCGAGCTGGCGCAGCGTCGAAGCGACAGCGGCCTGTTCGACATGCGCGGTTTCGCCACCGATTTCGCCACCCTCGCCGCGCAAGTGGCGCAGCACCACGGCTGGCGCCCGGGCTAAGCCACCGCTAGGCTGGTGGCATGACCGCGACCTCCGAATCCGTTCCGCTGCGCCTGTGCGTGCTGACCGTCTCCGACAGCCGCTCGCTGGCCGAGGACAAATCCGGTGATTACCTGGCCCAGGCGCTGGCCGAAGCGGGCCACCTGCTGCACGAACGTGCGCTGGCGCCGGACGATCGCTACCGCCTGCGCGCGATTGTCTCGGCCTGGATTGCCGAGCCGGCGGTGGACGGCATCCTGGTCACTGGCGGCACCGGCTTCACCGGCCGCGACAGTACCCCCGAGGCACTGCTGCCCTTGCTGGACAAGACCATGCCCGGTTTCGGCGAACTGTTCCGCGCGATTTCCTTCGAGGAGATCGGCACCGCTTCGCTGCAATCGCGCGCGTTCGCCGGCCTGGCCAACGGCACGTTCCTGTTCGCCCTGCCCGGCTCGACCTCAGCCTGCCGCACCGGCTGGGAGCGCATCATCCGCGACCAGCTCGACGCGCGTACCCGCCCGTGCAACCTGGCGACACTGCGCCCACGCCTGCGCGAGTAACCTGCACGCTCCTGCCTGGAGGTGCCGCGATGTCGCTCAAGCGCAAACAGTACGAGCAGCTGATCAAGCCGCTGCAACTGGAACTGGTGTCGATGGCACGCTGGCTGCAGCACACCGGGCAACGCGCGGTGGTGCTGCTGGAGGGACGCGATACCGCGGGCAAGGGCGGCGTGATCCAGGCCATCTCCGAACACCTCAATCCGCGCCAATGCCGTGTCGTCGCCCTGCCCAAGCCCAGCGATCGCGAAAGCACGCAGTGGTATTTCCAGCGCTACGTCGCCCACCTGCCGGCCGCCGGCGAGCTCGTGCTGATGGACCGCAGCTGGTACA
>DATLJF010000023.1:0-28708 GCA_035539015.1 Stenotrophomonas sp.
CGCCTGCCCGGTGCCTGGAACGGCCTGACGATCGGTGGCGGCGCCAACTGGCAGTCGGCCAGCCATGCCCTCGTCGACGGCCCGCAGGGCCCGCAGCGCGTCAACCAGTCTTCGGTCACCTTGCTCAGCGTGATGGCGCGCTACCAGTTCAACCCGCACGCCGAACTGCAGCTCAACGCCGACAACCTGCTCGACCGCAAGTATTTCGTGCTGGATGAGTACAGCAACCTGTACTACGCCGCGCCATCGAACGCGACCTTGAGTTTCCGCTACCGGTTCTGAGCCTGGCCACCGGCCGGGCGCACGCAACGGGTGTGGCCACGGCCGCACCCGTTGTACGGTGCCCGCGCTCAGCCCTTGAGTTCGAGCAAGGGCACGAAGCCGCCATAGATCAGCCGCTTGCCATCAAAGGGCATCGGATTGACCGACGGGTCCATTCGCGGATCTTCCATCACCTTCTTCATGCCGGCATCGCGGGTGGCCTTGTCCGGCCATTCGATCCACGAGAACAGCACGGTTTCCTCGGCGGTGGCCTGCACCGCGCGGAAGAAATCGGTCTGCTGGCCGTGCGGCACGTCGTCGCCCCAACACTCGATCACGCGCAATGCGCCGTATTCGATGAAGATCGGATCGCCCTGCTGGGCATGGGCGATGAATTTTTCGCGATTGGCGGTGGGCACCGCCGCGAGGAAACCGTCCACATAAGTCATGATCGACTCCGGGCTGGCGCAACACAATGCGCGCCTTATGACAGACGACGAACGACGCAAGCGCAATTCGACCGCGGCCGCTTCAACCGGCGTCGCTGCGTCCCCTGGCATACGCCAGCCCACGTTGTAGCTGCGCGATGAATTCAGGTTGATCGAAGATCGCCTCGGTATGGCCCAGGCCGGTGTACCAGGCGCGGCCACCGCCGAAGGCGTGATACCAGGCGATGGGGTGGTCGGCGCCCATGCGGCCCCCTTGGTACAGCCGTTCGTCCAGGGTAGCGATGACCTGGACCTTGCCGCGCGGATTGCTGTCGTAGTTGTAGAGCTCGTCATGCACGGGCCAGGCGGCACCATCGGCCACGCCGTCGCGCTCGGGCTGCACGCGGCTGTGCTGCAGCCCGGGCGGATGATTGTCGAAGCGCGCGCCCACCAGCTGGCCATACCAGGGCCAGTCATATTCGGTGTCTGCGGCCGCATGCACGCCGACAAAGCCACCACCGGCGCGGATGAAACCTTCCATGGCCTGTTGTTGCGCCGGGTCGAGGACGTTGCCGGTGGTGCTGGCGAAGATCACCACGCGATAGCGCGCCAGGTTGGTCGCGGTGAACGCGTTGGCGTCCTCGGTGGCGTCGGCGGCCATCCCGGCCTGCTCGGCCAGGCGGCTGAGCGTATGCACGGCCACCGGAATCGACTCATGGCGAAACCCGGCGGTCTTGCTGAAGATCAGGACGCGGTCGGGCGGCGTGGCGTTGACGGGCATCGCGGGCAGGCTCAGGGCGCAGAAAAGAACGAGGGCGGTCAGGATTCGGTCCATGGGGGGATTCTGTCACCGAAGCCGGGCCGACGCGCATTCACGGGCAGGCGAGCCGCTTGTCGCCCCGAGGAGGCCCGCCTAAGCTGCGGTGCATCCGGACGGCGCGCTGGCGTCGGTCCTGCCGAGGAGCATGCCACGTGGCCGCCGACACCGATCCCCATTATTACGACCGCGCCGATGCGCTGATCGAGTTGGCCAATGCGCAATTGGCCGGCGCCGCGCGCGAGCCGATCGAAGATTCCTTCATGTATGCACTGGCCCGGTTCAATGCCTGGAGCAGCGCCTGCGGTGAGGGCTCGGCCGAGCGGATGGCCGCGGCGCGGGCGCAAACCGTGGCTGCGTGCGTAGAGCACTACCGGCACCTGTTGGAAGCGAGCCTGGAGGATTACATCGCGCATTACGACGCCTACATGAAGTCGGCGCGGCGCTAGCGGAGCCGGCCGTACCCCGCGGTCAGAACGTCACCCTTCCGCGCAGGCTGAATACCCACAGGGTATCGGTGCTGGGGTCGAGCGAGGGATGCATCTGCAGCTGGATGTCGGGGGTAATGGCAAAGTTCGGGGTGACGTGGAAACGGTAGAAGATCTCGCCGGAGTATTGGCTGCGCAGTTGGCCGCTGCTCGGATGCACGCCGCCGAGGGCGATGCCGAACAGGTCGGAGAACGCCAGGTCGGGACGCCAGCCCAGGCCGACCGCGGCATTGCGGTCGGCCAGCCAGCCTTCGGACCAGGCGGCGCGCGCGAACCACATCAGGTTGCTGCCCAACATGTAGTTGGCGTTGAAGGCCACGCCTTTGGCCCGTGGCGGGCCGCCTTGCTCGGCATCCTTGTACCAGAAGTTCAGGTGGATGTTGTTGGCATCCATTGCCGCGCGGGCGTGGATCGGCGTCGGGGTGCGCGCCAAACCACTCCAGCCGACTTCGAGCATGTAGAAGTGCTCGGAGGTGGAAAAGAAGTCGTCGATCGTGCTGCCAGTATCGCTGCTGTGCGTGGTGAATATGCCCGGCTTTAGGTACAGGCCGGTCGTGGTCGGATACCACACCGCCACCGCGCCGAAGCCGCGCAACGGCGAGGGAATCGAGGGGCTGGTGGAAAAGGTCTGGGTGAGGAACTGGCGGTTGTCGTCAAAGAACGGATAGGCGTTGAGGAAGTTCGGCGCGAAGATCTTGCCAATGGTGTACTGGAAGCGATTGTTGGCCAGGTTCTGGCGGATATACGCCTGGGTCACGCCCATGCTGAAGTCGCCGTAGGTGGCGGCGGTGGGCACGATCGAGCCGGTGCCGAGGCCGGCATGCAGCGGTGCCAGCTCGGTACCGAGCGGGCGGCGGTCTTCCACCGCTACTTCAAGCGACACCGCATTGGCCTGCCCACGGTTGAACAGCGCGTAGGCAAAATTGAGCGTGAGCTTGCTGCCCACCGAGTTGTACTCGTCGATCCGGGTGCTGGAGTAGTTCTGCCCCAGCACCATCCACGAGCCGCCCATGGTCAGGCCACTGCGTTCGCGAAAACGGTTCTTCCAGGCGAACCAGTCGTCGAGCGCGCTGGACCGGCGGAACCGTCCGGTGGGCACGGCAGTGTCTTCCTGCAGATCACCAAGGACGGTCATCGAGGTGTCGAGGAGGTCGGGGTAGGGCTCCTCGTCGGCGATGTCGGCCAGGGTCGGCTCGGTGGCGGAAGCGGGGTCGGGCGGTGTGGCCAGCGACATCGCCGGTACCAGCAGCAAGGTGGCGATTAGCATGAAACCGAAGTTGCGAGACTGCCCGCGCTGCGTACGCATGGTGGATCTCCGTGTAGATGCACGCCGGCGCGTCGCCGGCCGCTCTCGTTCAAGCGCGTTGGCTACAGCCAGACCGGCAAGTCGCTCCCGCGCACCGCTACCAGCGGGTCGCGCCATCGCCCTGGGGTCTTTGACAGATGCACTTGCGGTACCAGCCTTTCCACTTCGCCATAAGGCGTCCGGCGCTTCATCACTTCCGGTGGCGCCATTCGGTGCGCGGGCTGCGAAGCATCGAAGGCGACGTCGGGGAACTCACCCAGGCTCTGGAACCACATGGCTGCCCGCGCCAGGTTGACGCGCACGTGCCAACTGCCGCCTTCGGCCGCCTGTCGGCGCATGGCCGCGAGAATCCCGGCCGCGCCGATGTAGCCGGTAATGTAGTCGTTCATCACCAGGGTGGGCGGGAAGCGTGGGCGGCCACCGCCCCCTTCGGTCATCGTGAACCCCGTGGTGGACACACCTTCCATGTCGAAGGCCGCGCGGTCGCGCCACGGACCTTCCCAACCGTAGCCGCGAACAGAGAGGTAGATGATGCCGGGGCTCTTGCTCGCGACCTCCTCGGCACCAAAACCGAGCCGCTCCATCGAGCGCCCGCGAAAGCCTTCGATGAAGACATCGGCGCGTGGCAGCAGTGTCGCGAAGCGCTTGTTCTGTTCGGCGTTGCGCAGGTCGACCCAGGCCGAGCGCATGCCGACGTTGACGTCAATCACCAGGGCTTCGTGTTCGAAACTCTGGTCGCGGGCGATGTGCAGGACATCGGCGCCATACTCGGCGAGCGTACGTGCGGCGGTAGTGCCCGCGATCACGTGGGTGCAGGAGATCACCCGCTTGCCGGAAAGCGGGTGCGCGGGATCTGGCGAAAACGATCGCGCCGGCGCATCGCCGATCCTGACGATCTCGATCAACGGCGTGCCGGCAAGATATTTGCCCTGCGGATGGGCCAACCACTCGGCGCGGGTACGGTGTAACGCGGCCACCGCGTCATGCGCGGCCAGCGTGTCTTCCAGTTCCTGCCCGTTCCACTTCTTCACCGCCGCCCGAATTGCCGCAGCCTCCGGCGCGCTGTTGATGACCGGCAGGATGCGTTCCATCAGGTGCGGATAGATGCCGGTGAGGTTGATGAAACGGCCATCCTTGGTCTCGAACGACTGGAACGACATCGGGTTGTCCAGGCCGAGCGGTGCCTGCAGCATCAACCCATTGACCGAGGGCATCCACGAGCTGAGCAAGGCAGGAATCGGATCGCTGGCCGGGATCAACCCGACCGCCTGCATCTTGGCGTGGACCAAGCCGATTAGCGGGTTGACGTTCCACACCGCCTGGCGCAGATCGACCGAGAGGTCCTGGCTATTGCCGGTGCGCTGTCGCCAGATCGCCGCGGCGCCAACCCCGGCGGCCATGGCGGGAATCGCCATGCACGCGCCGATGCGGAAATGGCTCCGCAGCAAGGGGTCGGCGCCAGTGAACTGCACTTTCCCACCCGCGTCATCGGCACTGCCGCCGATGTCGCGCATGAAGCCGGCGAAGGTGCTATCGATCTCGAAGGCGGGGTTGGGTTGCGCAAGCGCGGTGTCCAGCGACAGCCGCACAGCCAGCGCGGCGCCCAGGGTGCCGGCGCCGGCCTTGAGGAAATCACGACGAGCCGGATCGTGTTGCGGTGACATGGGCATCTCCAGGCAAGCATCTGCTGAACCACTGGATGCCGGGGTAGGTCACGCAGTGCGCGCGGGGCGCTGCGGGAAATACTCGCCGGTGCGAGCAAGCTCGCGAGATGCCGTCAGGCTTCTCGCCACAGGAGCGGCGTGAACATCATGCGAACGTCGGACCTGCGTGCCCTGAGTAAGGGGCCGTCCGTGAAAGTGGGATGAAACTCCCGTGACGCGCTGCGCCCGCCCCAAAAATGCGGGCTTCGAGCAAAACGGTCGGTACGAGAATGGGCGCAAGAAGAAGGCTGCCCGTTGATGCGGGCAGCCCGTGATGGTGGAACGGCATCGGCTCAGCCGACGTTGCCTCGCCCGCCGGTGCTGCTGAAAATGGCGCCAGTCGTATAACTCGACTCCTGCGAGGCCAGCAGCACGAACACCGGCGCGATTTCGGCAGGCTGGCCGGGACGGCCCAACGGTGTGTCGCTGCCGAATTTCTTCAGTTCGTCCGGGAACTGGCCGCCGCTAGGCTGCAACGGCGTCCAATAGGGCCCCGGCGCCACCGCATTGACGCGGATGCCGCGCTCGGCCAATTGCCGCGACAGGCATTTGGTGAAGGTGACGATGCCGCCCTTGGTGGTGGCGTAATCGAGCAAGACCTCCGGCGGGTTTTCCGCCACGATCGAGGCGGTGTTGATGATCGCCGCGCCCGGCTTGAGATGCGGCAGGGCAGCACGCGTCACCCAGAACAACGCGTACAGGTTGGTCTTGAGGACGTCGTCCAGTTGCTCATCGTCGATATCCAGTAGCGACTTCTGCGCTTTTTGCCGGCCGGCGTTATTGACCAGGATGTCCAGGCCGCCCAGTTGCTGCACTGCCTTGGCCACGAGTTGGTCGCAGAACTCGCGCTTGCGCAGGTCTCCCGGGATCGCCACGGCCTTGCGTCCTGCAGCGCGGATCAGCTCGATCACCTCGCGGGCGTCGGATTCCTCCTGCGGCAGATAATTGATCGCCACGTCGGCGCCTTCGCGTGCATACGCAATCGCCGTCGCCCGGCCGATGCCTGAGTCGCCGCCGGTAATCAGCGCTTTGCGACCGGCCAGGCGCTCATGGCCGACGTAGCTTTGTTCACCGTGGTCCGGCCGCGGCTCCATCTTCGATGCAAGGCCCGGCCAGGGTTGCTGCGGCGTATTGAACGGGGGCCGGGGATGCAGGCTGCGCGGGTCGCGCGGCATTGCGCGTGCACTGGCGTCGGCTGATGAGGCGGGCGCCGAGTTCTGCGCAGCGGCCGCGCCTGCGGTCGACAGCAAGCTACCGGCGGCGAGCCCGCCGCCGATCGCCCCCAGGGCGCGACGTCGCTGCGGTGTAAAGCCGAGCTCGTCGGCTGCGGGGGGAGAGGGATTGCGAGAGGGATCTTGGTCGCGCATGCGCATGCTCCAGTAACGAGCATTCATCACAACGCCGACGGCCTAAGTCGCACGTCAAGGTGTCGCGCAAAGGGCGTGAAGAGCTCGGCGTGAGCGGACGGTTGCCCCTCCTGCTCACGCCGAGCCTCGCCGCTGCGTCAGCGCGCCGACATCGAATACGGATGCTGCGCCGGGTCGCTGGCCCAGGTCTTGTTCGGCGTGGCCTGCATGCGGAAACGCAGTTCGCCGCCGGCCAGGATTTCTTCGTGGCTGATCCAGGCACGTGGCAGCGGCTTGCCGTTGAGCGTCACCTCGCCAATATAAATGTGGCGATTGTCGAGCCCCTCGGCGATCACGCTGAAGTGGCGGCCGTTGGCGAGGTTGAGCGTGGCCTTGGGCAGGAACGGCCGGCCGATCACGTACTGGTTGCTGCCCGGCGCAACCGGATAGAAGCCCAGCGTGCTGAAGACATACCAGGCCGACATCTGGCCGAGGTCGTCGTTGCCGGCCAGGCCGTCGGGCCGCGCGGCGTACTGCGTGTCCATGATCTGCTTGAGCCGCGCCTGCGTGCGCCAGGGCTGGCCGGCGTAGGCGTAGAGGTAGGCGACGTGGTGGCTGGGTTCGTTGCCGTGCGCGTACCAGCCGATCAAGCCGGTGATGTCTTCCATGTGCTCGAAGGTCTTGGGGTCGACCTTGGCGTCGAACACATCGTCCAGGCGCTTGAGCAGCGCTTCGCTGCCGCCGTGCGCGGCGGCCAGCCCGGCCACGTCCTGCGGCACGTACCACGAGTATTGCCAGGCGTTGCCTTCGGTGTAGTCGGTGCCGTAGCCGCTGGCGCTGGGGTCGAACGGTTCGCGGAAGCTGCCATCGCGCTTACGCGCGCGCATAAAGCCGGTGGCCGGGTCGAATGCGTGCTTCCAGTTGCCGGCGCGCTTTTCGAATTCGCTGGCGACATCGCTGCGGCCCATCTTTTGCGCCACGCGATAAATCGTCCAGTCGTCGAAAGCGTATTCGAGGGTCTTGGAGGCTGCTTCGCCTTCCTCGTCGATCGGCACATAGCCGAGCTCGCGATAGGCGCCGATGCCGTCGTAGGGGCCGTAGTCGGCACTGGCGACCATGGCCTGCAGGGCTTCATCGGCATCGAAGCCACCAATGCCCTTCATGTAGGCGTCGGCGATCACCGGCACGGCGTGGTAGCCGATCATGCACCACGTCTCCAGGCCATGGAATGCCCACACCGGCAGGATGCCGTAGGCGCTTTCGCGGCGCGAGGCCAACAACGAATTGACCACGTCGCTGGTGCGCTGCGGCGGTTGCACCAGCGTCAGCAGCGGGTGCAGGGCGCGATAGGTGTCCCACAGCGAGAAGGTCGAATAGTTGGTCCAGCCGCGCGCCTGGTGCACGGCGTTGTCCGGGCCGCGGTAGCGGCCGTCGCTGTCCATGAACAAGGTCGGGCCGAGCAAGGTGTGGTACAGCGCGGTATAGAAGCGCGTGCGCTGCGCCGCATCGCCCTGCGCATCGATGGCCGACAGCGCCTGGGTCCATTGCTTGCGCGCGTCGGTGCGGACCTGGTCGAAGTCGAAACCCGGTACCTCGGCGTCGAGGTTGGCGATGGCGTTGTCTTCGCTCACCGGTGAGATGGCGACCTTGACCACCAGCGGCTTGTCGCCCGCATCCGGCGTGCCGAAGTCGAACACGCCAACCAATTGGCGGCCTTCGATCTGCGCGCGTTGGCGCGGGTCATCCGCGCCCGGCGGCGGGAAGCCCTTGTAGAGCACGTTCTCCTCGGTGTCCTGCAGCGCACTGCCGCTTAGCGGGCGCGAGAAGCGCATGGCGAAGTAGAGTTGCCGCCCCGGGGCCCAGCCGCGGGTTTCGCGAAAGCCGGTGACGGTGCCATCGGCGCGCACGCGCAGCCGCGACCACAGCACCTTGCCGGGGTAGTCGTAGAGGCTGGTGCGCATATCCACCAGCACGTGCGCCGGCTTGCCTTTCGGAAAGCTGTAGCGGTGGACACCGACGCGCGCGCTGGCGGTGAGTTCGGCACGCACGCCGTAATCGTCCAGGGTGACAGCGTAGTAGCCCGGCTGCGCCTGCTCGCTCTGGTGGCGGAAGCGCGAGGTGTAGCCGCTGCCGGGCTGGGTGACGTCGCCGCGTTCGAGCTTGACCGGGCCGCTGATCGGCATCAGCAGCAGATCGCCGAGGTCGGAGTGGCCCGAGCCGGAAAAATGCGTGTGCGAAAAGCCGACAATCGTCTGGTCGTCGTAGCGGTAGCCGGCGGCCCAGCCGTAGGCCTCCTTGCGCGGCTTGATCTGCGTATCCGGGCTCAACTGCACCATGCCGAAGGGCACGGTGGCGCCGGGATAGGTGTGGCCTTCGCCGCCGGTGCCGATGAAGGGATCGACCGCGGCGTAGGCGGCATCGCCATTGCTGGCCGCGTATGCGGAGGCCGAAGCTGCAGCGAGCAGCACGCAGGCCAGCCAGGGCGCCCAGCGCCGCGACATGTTTTCGAGCATGTGTCCTTCCTCTCCAGGCAACCGACCCGGCACCGCCGGAGTCTAGCTTGGATCGATCTAATCCGGTCGCTGCGGCGCAGCAGGCCACGGGTAGGCGGTGTTGGACAGGTTCCTGAAAACCCGATGCCCGCCGCCGTCGCACAATGCGCGACCGGCATGCATGAAGCTGCGTGCGCAAACACCCTGGAGCTATCCGACGATGAGCCGCCGTACCGGCAGTGCCGACCTTCCGCTACATGGCGGCCGCGTGCCCGCCTGGCTGGGCCAGCGCATGACCCGGCTGGGCGCGGTGATCTGCGAAGCCATCGTCCACCACTACGGCCGCGACGAACTGCTGCGGCGGCTGGCGCATCCGTTCTGGTTCCAGTCCTTCGGCGCGGTGATGGGCATGGATTGGCATTCCTCCGGCATCACCACCAGCGTGATCGGTGCGCTCAAGCGCGGCCTGACGCCGCTGTCGGGCGAACTCGGCGTGCATGTCTGCGGTGGCCGTGGCCGGCATTCGCGCGCCACCCCGGACGAGCTGCTGGCGGTCGCCCAGCGCACCGGCCTGGACGGCGCCGGGCTGGCGCGCGCCAGCCGCTTGGTGGCCAAGGTCGACAGCGCGGCGGTACAGGATGGTTTCGACCTCTACCTGCATGGCTTCATCGTCAGCGACGACGGCCAATGGGTGGTGGTGCAGCAAGGCATGAACGGTGCGCGTCGGCAGGCCCGGCGTTATCACTGGTTGTCCGAAGGTTTGCAGAGCTTCGTCGACGCGCCGCACGCGGCCATCGATGGACCCGGCCAGGGCCGCATCGTCAACCTCGCCGACCATCGTGCCGAAGCGTCGCGCCAGGCGCAGGTGGCATTGCTCGGCGAACTCGGTCCGAGCACCATCGCGCGCGAATTCGTGCGGATCGAAGCGGCCACCGCCAAGGCGAAACCGTCGATGCCCGCGGCGCCGCTTGCCGGGATGACCGGCGACCTGTTCGCCGCCCCCTGGCAACCGGGCGCGCAGCCGCACCTGACGATGCCCGACCACCATGACGTTCGCGCCGAAGACATCGTCGTGCGCCGACTGCACGGCGCGCTTGCCGCCGCGGCGGAAAACGGCCCGCGCGATTTCACCGAACTGCTGCAGGTGCCCGGGGTCGGTGCACGCACGGTGCGTTCGCTGGCCATGGTGGCCGAAGTGCTGCATGGCACGCCATGCCGCTTCAGTGATCCGGCGCGCTTCTCGCTGGCGCACGGCGGCAAGGACCGGCATCCCTTCCCGGTCCCCACGCGCGTGCTCGACCAGACCATTGGCGTGCTCAAGCACGCCATGCAACAAGCCAAGCTGGGCAACGACGAGCGCATCCAGGCGATTGCCCGGCTCGATGCGCAGGCGCGGCAGCTGGAAGCCACCGCTTCTGGCCCGAGCGTGGACGAATACATCGCGCAGGAGCGGCGCGATTCGCACCGCTATGGCGGACGCAGCGTGTTTGGATGGGAGCCGGCGCCGCAGGAACTTGACGAGGCCCGCACCGATGCGCAAAACGCGCGCCAGGCAGGGTAGGCTGCAGCGCTCGCCTACTCGGGTCTGCTCATGATGTTGACACTGCGGCCGTGGGTCGCCTGGATTGTCGCGCTCCTGGTCGCCAGCCTGTTGCCGGCGTTGCTGTTCGCAGTGCTGATGTTCGACGGGCGCATTGCCGCCAGCCGGGCAACGGCTGCGGGATTCCTGGCGGCCTTCGTCATCGCGCTGCTGCACGTGCTCGTGCTCGGCCTGCCGGTTGCCGTATTGCTGCGCCGCAAGGGCCGCTTCGGGCCAGGCCCGATGCTGGCGGCCGGGTTCGTCGCCGGCGTGGTGCCGTGCGGCCTGTTCCTGCTGCTGCAGTCGCTGGCGACGCGGGAGGCACTGGCGAGCCTGCTCAATCCGGTGATCGGCATGATCGTGCTGTCCGCAGGCGGCTTTGGTGCGCTCGCCGCGCTCGGGCTCTGGCTGATGCTGCGGCTGATGTTGCCGTGGCCGGCGCGGCGTTAACGCGCTTCCAGTTCGGCTATTCGCGCGCGCAGGGCGGCGTTCTCATGTTCCAGTTGTTCCACCCGGCGGCGCAGTGACGGCAGTTCGTCGGCGCCGGTCGCAGCCGTGGCGGCAGGGCTTTCGGTCTCGCGCTCCGGGCGCGGCTTGCGCCGCGATTCGCGTACACGGCGCGCGGTGTCGCGTAATTGATCGCCACCTGCCTGGGCTGCGGCCTGCTGTTCGGCCATCGGCAAGGTCGCGACCACTGCGGCCGCATTGATCGACAAAGTGCCACTGCGCACCGCCTCGACCACCTCCGGCGCGGCCTGGCGCTGGATCTTTTCGATCATGCCGAGCTGGCTGCTGCTCACGCGCGCAACCCTGGCCAAGTCCTCGCGGCTGGGCGGCGAAGCCATGGGCGTGGCCGGCGCGGGATCGCCCGCCGCTTCGGACCACGGCACTTCATCATCCTGCGCTTGGGGTGCCGTTGCGGCCTGGGTTGCGCGGCGCGCGGCGAGGATCTCGCGCTTGCGCAGCGCCAGCACGCCGCGCTGGAAGTCGGACACGCTGCGCCGGCCCAGGTGCTGGTCGATCATCCACAGGTGAACATCCTCGATGCTCTGGAACCGTTCGTTCTGCACCGTGCGGAAGGGCAGCCCATGCTGGCGGCACAAGCCGTAGCGGTTGTGCCCATCCACCAGCACGTTGCCCCAAAGCACCAGCGCATCGCGGCAACCTTCGGCGAGCAGGCTTTGTTCCAGCGCGGCATGTTCGTCCGGCGTAAGCGGGTCGATGTACGCCTTGAGCGAGGCGTCGACGACGATGTCGTGTTCCATCTGGCAGCCAGGGGAGAGGGGCGCGCATTGTAGGCAGCTAAGACGCTCGCGTCGCCGCTTGACATCCGCTTCGCTGTGCGGGCGTGGTGAATGTCGTGGCGCGCCTGTATGCCCACAGCTAACGCAAGCCGGGCGAGGCTGGACGTGGATCCCTATTGAGTCCTTTGCGATGAAGCACGCCACGCTGGATTTCACTGAAGAGTTCAAGGTGCTGTTCGACGTACGCCAGGTGCAGGCGGCGACGATGTCGATCGCGCCGGGCGACAAGGAGGGCGGGCCGGAGAACCGCCATCGGGGTGCCGACCAATGGCTGTATGTGGTGGCCGGGCAGGGCGTGGCGATCGTGGCGGGCATCGAGCAACCGCTGGCGCCCGGCGATCTGCTGGTGATCGAACAAGGCGAACGCCACGAGATCCGCAACAAGGGCAATGCGCCGCTGCAGGCGCTCACCTGGTACCACCCGCCTGCCTATAGCGCCGATGGCGAGCGGCTGCCGGCCGGGGAACGCTGAGAAGTCAACGCGCGGTGGAGGGATCGCGCGTGAATTGCACCGGGTATTTACTTCCACATTGATAAACCCGGCCAGTCATCCATACCGGAGCATTCCCATGCC
Source organism: Stenotrophomonas sp. (assembly GCA_035539015.1). Classification (GTDB taxonomy): domain Bacteria; phylum Pseudomonadota; class Gammaproteobacteria; order Xanthomonadales; family Xanthomonadaceae; genus Stenotrophomonas_A. Next base: position 12,299 of record DATLJF010000023.1, read on the forward strand.
GGAGAAAAAGACCCGCGAGGCGGCAGCGAAGGACAAGCGCGAAGGCAAGTCGGCCAGCACACAGGCTGGTGAGTACGTGCACGAGGAGATCGAGCACGTCAAAGAGGGCAAGCACGGCGCCAAGAACGCCAAGCAGGCGATCGCGATCGGGTTGTCCAAGGCGCGGCGCGATGGCGTCAAGGCCAAGCCGGGCAAGAGCGCTTCCAAGGCGACCAAGAAGAAGGCGGCCAAGGACACGGCAGCCTCGAAGTCGAAGAAGGCACCGTCCAAGACGCGCTCGGCGGGGGCGAAGAAGGCCCTCAAGACTGCGAGCAAGAAGACCACCGCGAAGAAGGCGGTCGGCAAGAAGGCCTTGTCCACGCAGGCGAAGAAGGCCGCCAGCAAGCGCAGCGCCAGCAGCCGTTCGGCCGCGGCCAAGAAGGCGGCCCAGACCAAGGGTGCGACCGGTCGCAAGACGGCGGCGAAGAAAGCGGCGCGGACGCGGGCGAAGAAATCGGCCTGAAGGCCTGGGGCAACCCTTCTCGCAACGGAGAAGGGTTCCTGAATCAGCCCGTCTCGCCTGGTGCGATGGAAAGGTGTACAAATGTACACCTATGAAAAATCTCATTCCCGCATCCGCTGAATACGGCAGCCATCACATTCGGGCGGCGTCTTCATGGACCCGCTGAGCCCCCGCCGTGCGGCCGTCCTGGCCTTTCTGCGCGAGCGCGCCGAGGCCGGGCACCCGCCCAGCCTGGCCGAGATCGCCACCGAGTTCGGGTTTGCCTCGCGCAATGCCGCGCAGAAGCATGTGCAGGCACTGGCCGAGGCCGGGCTGATCGAACTGCAGGGCGGGCAGGCGCGCGGCATCCGCCTGCCGGCCACGGCCCGGCGCGATCCCCCGCTGGTGCTGCCGGTATTGGGCCGGGTCGCGGCCGGTGCGCCGATTGGTGCGGACATCGGCATAGAACGCGAGCTGTGGCTGGACCGCACCCTGTTCTCGCTGCGCCCGGACTACCTGCTGCAGGTGCAGGGCGACTCGATGATCGACGACGGCATCCTCGACGGCGACCTGGTTGGCGTGCACCGCAGCCACGAGGCGCGCAATGGCCAGACCGTGGTGGCGCGGCTGGATGGCGAGATCACCATCAAGCGGCTCGAACGCGGGCGCACGCAATTGCGCCTGTTGCCGCGCAACCCGGCCTACGCGCCGATCGTAGTGCCGGCCGATGCCGACTTCGCGATCGAAGGGCTGTACTGCGGCTTGCTGCGGCAGGGCTGAGCATGGGCGAAGTGCTGGCCCTGGGCGAGATGTTGGCTGCGCGCACGGTATGGCGGGCCGGGCAGGGCGTGGCGCCGCGCCGCGATGGCGAAGCCAGCGGCCATGCCGCGCTCGACGCGCTGCTGCCCGATGGCGGCTGGCCGCGACGCGCGCTGACCGAGCTGTTGCTGCCGGCCGATGGCATCGGCGAAATCGCCTTGCTGCTGCCCACCTTGGCGCGGCTGACCACCGCCGGCGAACGCGTAGTGCTGGTCGCGCCGCCCTACCTGCCCTATGCGCCGTCCTGGCAGGCCGGTGGCATCGACCTGGCCTGGCTGGAAATAATCGAGGCCGAACCCAGGCAGGCGTTGTGGGCGTTTGAACAATGCCTGCGCAGCGGTGCCTGCGCGGCGGTGCTCGGTTGGCCGCAGACCGGCGATGCGCGTGCGCTGCGCCGCCTGCAAGTGGCTGCCGACAGCGGCGACTGCTGCGCCTTCGCCCTGCGTGATCGCCGCCATGCGGTCAATGCCTCGCCTGCGGCACTGCGATTGGAATACCTGCCGGGCGAACGCGCCTGGCAGGTGCGCAAGTGCCGTGGCGCGCAAGTGCCCGCGCAACCCCTGCGACTGGCGCATTGAGGCACGCGCATGCTCTGGGCCTGCATTCTGCTGCCGCAGCTGGCGCTGGACGCCGTCCTCCGGCGTTTGCCCGACGCACAGTCGCCGCTGGCGCTGGTGGAAGGCCCGGCGCAATTGCGCAGCCTGCATTCGGTGAACGCGGCCGCCGCCGAAGCTGGCTTGCGCCCGGGCATGCGCCTGGCCGCCGCGCATGCACTGCTGACCGGGGTGCGCACGGTCGACCATGAGCCGCAGGCCGAAGCGCGCTGGCAGCGCTTCCTGGCGGCCTGGGCATATCGCCACAGTTCCCTGGTGAGCGCGCAGTGGTCGCACGCCATCGTGCTGGAAGCACAGGCCAGCTTCCGCCTGTTCGGGCCATGGCCACGCTTCGCCCAGCGCCTGCGCCAGGAACTGGACACCCTGGGGTTTCGCCATCGCATCGCGCTGGCACCCACGCCGCGCGCCGCGCGCGTGCTGGCCGGGCTGCGCGATGGCATGGCGGTGCGTCAGCCCGGCGCCTTGCGCGCATGGCTGGACGACGTACCGGTGCGGCGTGCGGCGCTGCCTGGCGAAGACGGTGAGCGCCTGCAGCGCATGGGATTGCGCAGCCTCGGGCAACTGCGCGCGCTGCCGCGCGACAGCCTGCGCCGGCGCTTCGGCCTGCCCTTGCTCGACCACCTCGACCGGCTCTACGGCGAGGCCGAAGACCCGCTGGAGTACTACACACCGCCGGATCATTTCGATGCCCGCATCGAGATGGGCTACGAAGTCGAAAACCACATGGCGTTGTTGTTCCCACTGCGGCGCCTGCTCGGCGACCTGTGCACCTATCTGTCGATCCGCGACGGTGGCGTGCAGCGCTTCCTGCTGCGGCTGGAGCACGAGCAGGGGCATACGGATGTCGAGGTGGGCCTGCTCGCCGCCGAGCGCGAGCCGGGCATGTTGTTCGAACTGTCGCGCAACCGCCTGGAGCGGGTCGAGATTGCGCAACCGGTGGTGGCGCTGCGGCTGCTCGCGCGCGAGTTGCCGCCGTTCGTACCGGCCAGCCGCGATTTGTTCGACCCACGCCCGCAGCAGGCACTGGACTGGCCACAGCTGCGTGAGCGCCTGCGCGCGCGCCTGGGCGATGAGGCGGTCTACCGCCTGGCACCGGCCGACGACCCGCGTCCCGAACGCGCTTGGCGGCGGGTGCTGGGCGAAGGCGGGCGCATCACCCAGGCGCCCTCCCGGCCACCGCGTCCGGCCTGGCTGTTGCCGCAGCCGGTGCCGCTGCGCGAAGCACCGGCGCGGGTGCTCGCCGGCCCCGAACGGCTGGAAAGTGGTTGGTGGGATGGGGACGAGGCGCGTCGCGATTACTACATTGTCGAAACCACGCGCGGCCAACGCGCCTGGGCGTTCGTGCCGCCCGGTGCGCGCGAAGGCTGGATGCTGCACGGGTGGTTTGCATGAGTGGGGACGACGGCATCGACCGCGATGGCCCAGGCGGCCGTCCACCGCGCGCCTGGACCGTGGATGCGCGCCTGCGCGCGGCGGCCAACGACGAAATCCTGCCCGAACGCAGCCATGCCCTGCCGGCCTATGCCGAATTGCATTGCCTGTCGGACTTCTCGTTCCTGCGCGGGGCTTCCTCGGCAGAGGCGTTGTTCGTGCGTGCGCGGCACTGCGGCTATGAAGCATTGGCCATCACCGACGAATGCTCGCTGGCCGGCATCGTGCGCGGCTGGGAAGCGGCCAGGGCCACCGGCGTGCCACTGGTGGTCGGCAGCGAAATCGCCCTGCACGATGGCCCGCGCCTGGTGCTGCTGGTGGAAAACAGCGGCGGCTATGCACAGCTGTGCGAGATGATCACCCGCGCGCGCCGCGCCGTCGGCAAGGGTAGCTACCGCCTGCTGCGTGCCGACGTGGAAGCGGTGCTGCGCGGGCAGGCCATGGGCCTGTTCGCGCTGTGGCTGCCCGGCGCCGAACCCGACCCAGGGCAGGGACAATGGCTGCGTGGGGTATTCGGCGAGCGTGCCTACCTGGCGGTGGAACTGCACCGCGAACGCGATGATGCCGCACGCCTGGCGCAGTTGCTGGCGCTGGCGCGGCAACTGCAGATGGTGGCGGTGGCCAGCGGTGATGTGCACATGGCGCAGCGCCGCGAGCGCATCGTCCAGGACACGCTCACCGCGATCCGCCACACCCTGCCGCTGGCCGAATGTGGCGCGCACCTGTTCCGCAATGGCGAGCGCCACCTGCGCAGCCGCCGCGCGCTGGGCAACATCCATCCGCCGGCCTTGCTGCAAGCGGCGGTCGAACTGGCACGCCGCTGCACCGGTTTCGACCTCAAGCGCGACCTGCACTACCGCTACCCGGCCGAACTGGTGCCCCCCGGCCATACCCTGGCCAGCCACCTGCGCGCATTGACCGAAGCGGGCATGCGCACGCGCTGGCCCAAGGGCGTACCGGACAAAGTAGCCGCCGACATCGAGCAGGAGTTGGCGCTGATCGCCGAGCTGCAATACGAGGCGTTCTTCCTCACCGTGCACGACATCGTCTGTTTCGCGCGCTCGCGCAACATCCTGTGCCAGGGCCGCGGTTCGTCGGCCAACTCGGCGGTGTGCTACGCGCTGGGCATCACCGCGGTCGACCCGGCCGAGAACCGCCTGTTGATCTCGCGTTTCCTGTCCAAGGCCCGCGACGAACCGCCGGATATCGACGTCGACTTCGAGCACGAGCGCCGCGAGGAAGTGCTGCAGTACGTCTACAACAAATACGGCCGCAGCCGCGCCGCGCTGGCGGCCACGGTCATCTGCTACCGCGGCAAGAGCGCGGTACGCGATGTGGCCAAGGCCTTCGGCCTGCCGCCGGACCAGATCGGCCTGCTGGCCGACTGCTACGGCTGGGGCAACGGCGATACGCCGATGCAGCAGCGCCTGGAGGAAGCCGGCTTCGACCTGGAAAACCCGCTGATCGCGCGCGTGCTGGCGGTGACCGAGATGCTGCGCGACCACCCGCGCCACTTGTCGCAACACGTCGGCGGCTTCGTCATTTCCGATGCGCCGCTATCCACCGTGGTGCCGGTGGAGAACGCGGCGATGGCCGACCGCACCATCATCCAGTGGGACAAGGACGACCTGGAGACCCTGGGCCTGCTCAAGGTCGATTGCCTGGCCCTGGGCATGCTCACCTGCATCCGCAAGGCACTGGACCTGGTGCGCGCGCAGCGCGGCCGCGATCTTGAACTGGCGACGATCCCGAATGCCGATGCGGCAACCTACGACATGATCTGCCTGGCCGACACCATCGGCGTGTTCCAGATTGAATCGCGCGCGCAGATGGCGATGCTGCCGCGGCTGCAACCGCGCCAGTTCTACGACCTGGTGATCGAAGTGGCGATCGTGCGGCCTGGGCCGATCCAGGGCGACATGGTGCATCCCTACCTGCGCCGGCGCCAGGGCAAGGAAATGATCACCTATCCCTCGCCAGGCGTGCAGGAAATCCTCGGCCCGACCCTGGGCGTGCCGCTGTTCCAGGAGCAGGTGATGGAGTTGGTGATCCACGCCGGCTATTCGCCCGACGAAGCCGACGGCCTGCGTCGTTCGATGGCGGCCTGGCGTCGCGGCGGCGACATGGAGCCGCACCGCGTGCGCATCCGCGAGCTGATGGAAGGCAAAGGCTACCCCTCGCACTTCATCGACCAGATCTTCGAGCAGATCAAGGGTTTCGGTTCCTACGGTTTCCCGCAGAGCCATGCCGCCTCGTTCGCCAAGCTGGTCTACATCAGTTGCTGGCTCAAGCGGCACGAACCGGCCGCCTTCGCCTGCGGCCTGCTCAATGCACAACCGATGGGATTCTATTCGCCCAGCCAGATCGTCCAGGACGCACGCCGCGGCCGTGCTGCGCGCGAAGCGGTAGAGGTGCTGCCGGTGGACGTGCAATACAGCCAGTGGGATCAAACGCTGGTAGGCGGCACGCCCTGGCGCAGCGAGCAGGCTCCAGGCACGCAACCGGCGATCCGCCTCGGCCTGCGCCAGGTGCGCGGCCTATCCGAATCGGTAGCGCAGGCGCTTGTGCAGGCGCGCGCACAGCGCCCGTTCGCCGATGTCGCCGATCTGTGCCTGCGCGCAGGCCTGGATGCGAAAGCGCGCGAAGCGCTGGCCGAAGCCGGCGCCCTGGCTTCGCTGGCCGGCAACCGCAACAACGCGCGCTGGGCGGTGGCCGGCGTCGAGCGACGGCGGCCGCTGTTGCCGGGCAGCCCGGAAGAGACCGAGATCGGCCTGCCGGCACCCCGCCTCGGCGAAGACATCCTGTCCGACTACCGCGCCCTCGGCCTGAGCCTGGGCAAACACCCGATGGCCCTGCTGCGCGCGCAGATGCGCCAGCGTCGCATCCTTGGCCTGGACGAACTGCAAGCGCGCCGCCACGGCAGCGGCGTGCACGTCGCCGGCCTGGTCACCCAGCGCCAGCGCCCGGGCACCGCCAAGGGCACCATCTTCGTCACCCTGGAAGACGAACACGGCATGATCAACGTCGTGGTCTGGTCGCACCTGGCCCAGCGCCGTCGTCGCGCCCTGCTCGAATCGCGCCTGCTGGCCGTGCGCGGGCGTTGGGAGCAGGTCGACGGCGTCACCCACGTGATCGCCGGCGACCTGCACGACCTCAGCCACCTGCTCGGCGAACTGCCGGTAGGTTCGCGGGATTTTCATTGATGGCCCGCAGCAGCCCTCCCGCCACCGAACAGAACTCAGTGCGAGGCGTGGCCGGCGAGCATGCGCTCGATGCTGGCCAGGATCTCGGACATCGCGATGCCGTACGAGCCCGCATTACCGGCATCGAAGGCCTGCTTCCACTGCTGGTAGCCCTCGATATAGGCCGGATCCGGCGTGTCCTGTCCAACAAGCACGGCGTGGCTGCGCTCGAACACCTGTCCGATCACCGGCAAATGCGCCATCCAGGTCATGACCCCGCCCGGCGCTGCCGGATGGCGGATCTGCACATCGCGCACCGTGATGTGCAGGATCTCGCCACCACGCGGGTGCGTCTCGATGCGGTTGATGAGCAGCGTCGGGACTTCATCGGCACTGCGCCCTTCGCATCGCCACAGCTGGCCGACGGCATAGGGAGAGGGGGCATTGGCGGACATGCGGCACCTGCAACAAGAGGAGACCACCATGATGCCCGCTAGATCCGCAGGCTGCACCTGCGCCGACCTGTTCGCCACCGCCCCCTACCGCACCGTGATCGCCGATGCCGAAGGCGGCGTGCGCTACTGGCCGCAACTGGTCGGGATGGCGCAGGCCGAAGACTGGTTCATCCGCCTGCGCGACGGCATCGCCTGGCAAACGATGCAGCGGCCGATGTACGAACGCATCGTCGACGTCCCGCGGATGCTGGCGCGCTTCGACCTGGACGCATTGCCGGCGGACCTGCCCTTGGCGGAAATGCTGGCGGCCGTGCGCGAAATGGTGCCTGGCCGCTACACCAGCGTCGGCCTCAACCTCTACCGCGACGGCCGCGACAGCGTAGCGATGCACAACGACAAACTCCCGACCCTGGTCCCGGGCGAACCGATCGCGCTGGTATCGCTGGGCGATACCCGGCGGATGAACCTGCGCGCGAAGGCCGGCGGGTGGGGCTGTGGACTGGATCTGGCCCCGGGCAGCCTGCTGGCGATGAGTCATGCCTCGCAGCTGACCCACGAGCATGGGATTCCGAAGACGGCGCGGCCGGTGGGGATGCGGATGAGTGTGGTGTTTCGGGCGCGGGTGGCTTGATGTTGTCCCACTTCCATGGGCCGGGTGGATGTCGCCGATTAGCCCCCCACGGATGGGGGTTCACGGCGTGTCCCGAAAGGGCCTTTCCCCGTCTGCCGCGCGACCAAAATCAAGCAACCAAAGCTTTATCATCAACCTCAAATGACGCAAATAGACGCCACCGACCTCGAAGCCCTGTTCGACGCCGTCCCCGACGTCCTGTTCTTCGTCAAGGATCGCCAAGGCCGCTATACCCACGTCAACCAGACCATGCTGCGCCGCCTGGGCTTGAAATCGCGCCAGGAACTGATCGGCAAGCGCGTCGCCGAGGTCTACCCCAGCGGCCTCGGCGCCAACTACGCCAACCAGGACGAACAAGTCCTGGCCGGTGCCGTCATCGACAATGTCCTCGAACTGCACCTGTTCGCCAACCGCGAAACCGGCTGGTGCCTGACCTGCAAGCGCCCGCTGCTGGTCAATGGCAAGGTCGAAGGGATCATCGGCATCTCGCGTGATCTGGGCCCGCAGGAAGGGCGCGATGCGCAACGCGATGCGCAATACGAAAAACTGCGCCTGGCGCTGGCCTATCTGCACGCCCATTACACCCAGCCCCTGCGCCTGCAGACCTTGGTCGAGCTCACCGGGTTCTCGATGTCCAAGCTGCAGCGATCCTTCCGCCGGGTGTTCCAGTTGACCCCGCAGCAGGTGCTGCTGCGGCTGCGCCTGCACCGCGCAATGCAGCTGCTGCAGCAGGGCGGCCACAGCATCACCGACATCAGCCACGCCTGCGGCTTCAGCGACCAGAGCGCTTTTACCCGTCAGTTCAAGGCGGCCACCGGGCTGACCCCGAGCGAATACCGGGGCCTGTCGGTGGCGCAGCGCGGCAGGATCGAGGCGGTCCTGCCGGCGGAGGGTTGAAGCGTCGGGCTGAAGCCCTTCCTACAGGTTAGGCGAGCAGGCGGACTTTCTTCTCGCGCTCCCATTGCCGGGTACGTGCAGCGGCAATGAAGCCCTTGGGATCGCTGGCTTCGACCACGCCTGCATCGCGGCCGACATTGCCGGCCTTCAGCAGCGGTAGTGCGCCTTCGTCCCAGGCGATGGCTTTCAGATGCACCCAGGCGTTGGCGACAAAGTCGATCGCCGCCGAATCCTTCGACAGTTGCTTGCCGGCCTCGGCCGAGAGCACCACTGCGACGGCATCGAACACAATCGAAGGGGTGCCTGCCAGCTGGCCATCGGCCGGCACGTGTTTGCCGTCGTCCAGGCGCGCGCCTCCGATCTTCGGCGCGACGATCTTGACCATCGCCCCATCACTTTCGGCAGCTTTGCGCAGGTGCTTGATCAAGGCTGCGTCGGAGCCGTCGTGGACCAGGATGCCGACGGTGCGGCCCTGCAAGGTCGGTTTCATTTTGCCGATGATCTGCAAGGCCGGGGAGGGCGGCATGTCGATCTGTGCCACCGCGGCGGGCGGGGCCGGCGGCAGCGTCGCCAAACCCAGGCCATCGGCCACCCGTTGCGCCAGTGACGGATCGACGTGGCGCAAGTGGCCGACGATGCGTTCGCGCACATGCGCGGTCTCCACCTTGGACAGTTCGAATACCAGGGCCGAAGCGAGGTGGGCCTGTTCCGGCGCAGTCTGGCTGCGGAAGAACAACCGTGCCTGGCTGTAGTGGTCGGCGAAGCTTTCGGCGCGAATGCGGCCCTTGACGCCATCGTCGGCCGGAGTGGCATGGCTGCGGAAACCAGTGGGCGTCTCGCGCGGGGTGGCATCGTCCAGCGAACTGGGCTCGTAGGCCACCCGGCCCTTCGGCCGTTGCATCTGCATGTGGCCATCGCGCTGGTGGTTGGCGAAGGGGCACTGCGGCGCGTTGACCGGGATCTGGTGGAAGTTCGGTCCGCCCAGGCGAATGAGCTGGGTGTCCAGGTAGGAGAACAAGCGTCCCTGCAGCAGCGGATCGTTGCTGAAGTCGACGCCCGGGACGATGTTGGCTGGGCAGTAGGCGACCTGCTCGGTCTCGGCGAAGAAGTTGTCCGGCCAACGGTCGAGCACCATGCGGCCGATGATCTGCAACGGCACCAACTCCTCGGGAATGAGCTTGGTCGGGTCGAGGTGGTCGAACGGGAACTGGTCGGCCTCTTCTTCGGTGAACAATTGCACGCCGAATTCCCATTCCGGGAACGCGCCGGCTTGGAGCGATTCGAACAGGTCGCGGCGGTGGAAGTCCGGATCGGCGCCGGCCAGTTTCACCGCCTCGTCCCAGATCGTGGACTGCAGGCCCAGCTTGGGCCGCCAATGGAACTTGACGAAGGTACTGCGCCCCTGCGCGTCGAGCAGGCGGAAGCTATGGATGCCGAAGCCTTCGATCATGCGCAGCGAGCGCGGGAGGGTGCGATCGCTCATCGCCCACATGACCATGTGGATCGATTCGGGCGTGAGCGAGATGAAATCCCAGAACGTGTCGTGCGCGCTGGCCGCCTGCGGGAAGCCGCGATCCGGCTCCATCTTCACCGCATGGATCAGGTCCGGGAACTTGATCGCGTCCTGGATGAAGAAGACCGGGATGTTGTTGCCGACCAGATCGAAGTTGCCCTCTCCGGTATAGAACTTCACCGCGAAGCCGCGCACGTCGCGTGGGGTATCGACCGAACCGGCGCCGCCGGCCACCGTGGAGAAGCGGGTGAACACGGGGGTGCGCTTGCCGACTTCGGTGAACAGTTTGGCGGTGGTGTATTTCTGCAGCGACTGGGTCAGTTCGAAGTAGCCGTGTGCGGCGCTGCCGCGGGCGTGGACGATGCGCTCGGGAATACGTTCGTGGTCAAAGTGGGTGATCTTCTCGCGGAGGATGAAGTCCTCCAGCAAGGTCGGCCCGCGGGGTGTGTCACGCAACGAATTCTGGTTGTCGGCGATCTGCACGCCCTGGTTGGTGGTCAGCGGCGGATGCGTGCCGCCGGCGTGCTGGTGCAATTCGTCGGCCGCACCACGCCTATCCTGGTTGCTGCTTGGCGCGGCGGGAGAGGTGTTGGTGGAGGAGCGGGAAGTGGCGGCGGGTGCAACGGGTGGTTTGCGGGCGGCCATGTGGCTCTCCTGAGCGGCGGCGATGAAGCAATCCGTCCACCGTGGTCCCCCAAAGGTTAGCCCGCTGTGTAGTGGAGCTCCCGCGCCTGCACCCGGGCTTCACGCGGACAAAAAAAGGCCGCATTCGCATGCGGCCTGAAAGTGCAACAAAAGCAGGCGACGCCCTCGCCAGGAGGGCGCCGAGAGGATTGTTTATGCCTCGACGTCTTCCTTGTAGGCATCGACCGGGATGCATGCACACATCACGTTCTTGTCGCCATAGACGTTGTCCACGCGCGCCACTGGCGGCCAGTACTTCTGCAGCTTCAGCGAGGGCAGCGGAAAGGCGGCCAGCTCGCGCGGGTACGCGTGCGTCCACTCGCTGGCGCTGACCGCCGCGGCGGTGTGCGGGGCGTTGCGCAGCGGGTTGTCCTCGCGGTCGAGCTTGCCTTCTTCGACCGCACGGATTTCGTCGCGGATCTGGATCATCGCGTCGATGAAGCGGTCCAGTTCGTGCAGCGATTCGCTTTCGGTCGGTTCGACCATCAACGTGCCGGCGACCGGGAAGCTCAGGGTCGGGGCGTGGAAGCCGAAGTCGATCAGGCGCTTGGCCACGTCTTCGGCGCTGATGCCGGTGCTGTCCTTGAGCGGACGCAGGTCGAGGATGCACTCGTGCGCGACCAGGCCGTTGCGACCGGTGTACAGGGTCTCGTAGTGCGGGGCCAGGCGGGTAGCGATGTAGTTGGCATTGAGCAGCGCCAGCTGGGTGGCGCTGCGCAGGCCGTGCGCGCCCATCATGGTCACGTACATCCAGCTGATCGGCAGGATCGAGGCCGAACCATAGCTGGCCGCCGAGACCATGCCGACATCGCCGCTGCCGCCCAGGACGTTCGGCAGGAACGGGGCCAGGTGCGACTTCACCGCGCACGGGCCCACGCCCGGGCCGCCGCCGCCGTGCGGAATGCAGAAGGTCTTGTGCAGGTTGAGGTGGGAAACATCCGAGCCCCACTTGCCCGGCTTGGCCACGCCGACCAGGGCGTTCATGTTGGCGCCGTCGGTATACACCTGGCCACCGTGCTGGTGGATGATCTCGCAGATCTCGACCACCTCTTCCTCGAACACGCCATGCGTGGAGGGGTAGGTCATCATGATCGCGGCCAGGCGCTGGCTGTACTTCTCGGCGTTGCGGCGGATGTCCTCGACATCGACGTTGCCGTTGGCATCGGTCTTGGTCACCACCACGGTCATGCCGCACATCTGCGCTGAGGCCGGGTTGGTGCCGTGGGCCGAATCGGGAATCAGGCAGATGTCGCGATGGCCTTCGCCGCGCGCGCGATGGTAGGCGCGGATTGCCAGAAGGCCGGCGTATTCGCCCTGCGCGCCGGAATTCGGCTGCAGGCTCACCGCGTCATAGCCGGTGCATTCGACCAGCATCGCTTCCAGGCCGTCGATCAATTCCTTGTAGCCCAGTGCCTGCTTCGCCGGCGCCAGCGGGTGCAGGTTGCCGAACGCCGGCCAGGTCACCGGGATCATCTCGGCGGTGGCGTTGAGCTTCATCGTGCAGCTGCCCAGCGGGATCATGGTGCGATCCATCGCCAGGTCCTTGTCGGCCAGCGAGCGCATGTAGCGCAGCAACTCGTGCTCGCTGTGGTGGGTGTTGAACACCGGATGGGTGAGGAATTCGGTATTGCGCAGCAGGCCGGTGGGCAGGGCGTCGGCGGTGGTGGCGTCGAGCGCGTCGATGGTCGCTCCCGGCATCCTGCCTTCCGCGACACTCGTGCTTCCCTGCACATCGTCCTCGATCGTGGCGCCGAACAGGCCAGCCAATGCAACGACGTCGGCGCGGGTGGTGGTCTCGTCCAGGCTGATGCCGACGCTGCGCGCGTCGATCCGGCGCAGGTTGATGCGCGCGGCGTCGGCCTTGTCATGGATCGCCGCGGCATCGACATCGCGCACGTGCAGGGTGTCGAAGAAATCCGAACCGACCTTGACGCCGGCCTGGCGCAGCGCCGCGGCCAGGATCGCGGCCAGGCGATGGGTGCGGCGGGCAATGCGGGTCAGGCCGTCGGGGCCGTGGTAGACGGCGTACATGCTCGCCATCACCGCCAGCAGCACCTGCGCGGTGCAGATGTTGGAGGTCGCCTTTTCGCGCCGGATGTGCTGCTCGCGGGTCTGCAACGCCAGGCGGTAGGCCGGGCGGCCTTCGGCATCGATCGATACGCCGATCAGGCGGCCCGGCATCGAGCGCTTGAAGGCGTCGCGGCAGGCCATGAACGCTGCGTGCGGGCCACCGAAGCCGAACGGCACGCCGAAGCGCTGGCTGTTGCCGACCACGATGTCGGCGCCCCAGGTGCCGGGCGCGGCGATCAGGGTGAGTGCGAGCAGGTCGCTGGCCACCGCCACCAGCCCGCCGCGCGCATGCACGGCATCGGCCAGGGCCTTGTAGTCATGCACCTGGCCGAAGGTGTCCGGGTATTGCAGCAGCACGCCGAAGCTGTCCAGGGTCAAGGCCTCGGCATCGTCGCCGATGTGCAGTTCGATCCCCATCGGCTCGGCGCGGGTGCGCAGCACTTCGAGCGTTTGCGGATGCACGCCGCGGGACACGAAGAACAGGTTCGACTTGGTCTTGCTCGAACGCTTGGCCAGGGTCATCGCCTCGGCCGCGGCAGTGCCTTCGTCCAGCAGCGAGGCATTGGCGATCTCCATGCCGGTGAGGTCGGCGCACAGGGTCTGGAAGTTGATCAGCGCTTCCATGCGGCCCTGCGAGATCTCTGCCTGGTACGGGGTGTAGGCGGTGTACCAGGCCGGGTTTTCGAGGATGTTGCGCAGGATCACGTTCGGCGTGTGGGTGCCGTAGTAGCCCTGGCCGATGAAGCTGCGGAACACCTGGTTCTTCTCGGCGATGGCGCGGATCTTGGCCAGTGCTTCGACTTCGCTGATCGCCTCGGGCAGCGCCAGCGGCGTGGGCGACTTGATGCTGGCCGGGACGATGGCGTCGGTCAGCGCTTCGAGCGAGTCGTGGCCTACCACGCGCAGCATCTGTTCGATCTCGGCATCATTGGGGCCGATGTGGCGCGCGATGAAGGCGTCGTGGTGCTCAAGGTCGCGCAGCGAGGCAGTGTTCTGGGACATGGCGGTGTTCCGGCAGGAGAGGGAGGGCGGCGAAGTCCGCCTCGCAATGCCATCGCGCCCGCCGCAGCGGGAAACGAACGCCCACGAAGAATTCCTCGCGCCCCTCTGTCCTTTTGCCTGAGAGTTTGGAAGGCGGATCGCTCCGCTTTCGTGCCCCTTCGGCGCCGGATTCAACCGGTCTCTCCAGAGTGTTGGGGTGCGCCGTGCCGCGCGCACCGCGCAGGGGGTGGTATGGGAGCCTGAGCGATTTCGGGCGATTGCGCCTTCGGCAGCGGGCAAGCCCGCTTCTCCCACCGCCTGCGGTGTTGGCCGCCATTATAGGCGGGCGCCGGCCAAATCGACCGGCGCGGCCTGCGCGCCGATGAATACGCCGTCGCGCCCCCGGTGCCTGGCGCGGCAGCCTCTAGTAAGCTGGGCACCTTCCCGGATGCGTCGTCGCGCCGGCCCGGCCGGGCTGGCGCCGCCGGCGTTGCCGTCGCCCGCGTCCGCGCCCTGCGCTGGCGCTGGCCCGCACTGCAAGGAACCCGCGTGAATCCCGCTGCCACCCCCGCCGCCCCCTCCACCCGCCGCATGGCCTTGTTGCTGGCGGGGCTGGCGATGTTCGGGCCGTTCTCGATCGACACCATCTTCCCGGCCTTCCCGCAGCTGGCCCAGCGCCTGCATGCCGACCCGGTGGCGATCCAGCAGACGGTGAGCATCTACCTGCTGTTCTACGGCCTGATGAGCCTGGCCCATGGGCCGCTCTCCGATGCCTGGGGCCGACGCCGGGTGATCCTGGGCGGGCTGGTGCTGTTCATCGGTGCCTCGGTGGGCTGCGCACTGGCGCGCGACCTGCCGACGTTGCTGGTGTTCCGCGCATTGCAGGGCGTCTCGGCTGGCGTCGGCGTGATCGTCGGCCGCGCGGTGATCCGCGACCTGTTCCATGGCCACGACGCGCAGCGCCTGATGAGCCAGGTCTCGATGATCTTCGGCGTGGCACCGGCGATCGCGCCAATCATCGGCGGCTGGCTGCTGGCCACCGGCGCCGGCTGGCCGTTGATCTTCTGGTTCCTGGTCGGCTTCGCCTTGTTGCTGCTGGCGGCCACCCTCAAGGCCTTGCCCGAGACTCATCCGCCGGAAGCGCGCACCCCGCTGCACGCCGGGCGCCTGCTCAGCGACTACCGCCGCATCGGGCTCTCACCCAGGTTCCTGCGCCTGTCCGGCGCCGGCGGCTTCACCTTTGGCGGCGTGTTCCTCTACATCGCCTCGGCGCCGGTGATGGTGATGCAGCACCTGCGCCTGGGCGAGGGCGACTTCGCCTGGCTGTTCATCCCCACCATTGGCGGCATGACCCTGGGCGCCTTCCTGTCCGGGCGCATGGCCGGGCGCTCCACGCCGAAGGTGCAGGTACGCCTGGGTTATTGGCTGATCCTGCTGTCGGCGGTCAGCAACCTGGCCTACAACTTCTCAGTCACGCAGATCAGCGTGCCGTGGGCGCTGATCCCGATCTTCCTCGCCGGTACCGGCATGGGCCTGATCTTCCCGATCCTGGCGCTGTCGGTGATCGACCTGGCGCCGCTGCAGCGCGGGTTGGCGTCCTCGCTGCAAATGTTCGTGCAGCTGATGATCAATACCGTGGTCGCCGGTATCGCCTCGCCGTTGCTCAGCGACAGTCCGTTGCACCTGGCCTTGGGCGCGACGGGATTTTTCCTCGTCGGCTGGCTATTGTGGCGTTGGGAGCGCAACAGCTACCGGCGCCTGTCGCGGTTGCCGGCGGCCACGGCGCCCACGCCTTTGTCAGGAGCCTGAACCATGTCGATCGATTCAAAGCTGCGCCGTGATGCCCGCCGTCGCCAGGCCGAGCGCGCGCAGAACCGTGCCGCCGCGGCTGCAGCGGCGGCGCCGGCTGCCGCGGTCGAGCCGCACGCGGAATTGCGCGACCCCGAGCGCAAGCTGTTGGCCGGCATCGTCCGCCGAGACGGCGAATGGGTGCTAGGCATGGATGGGCGCATCGCCGGCGAAAGCGCCAGCGCCGCGCATGTGCTGGCGATGATCATGCTGGCCGGCGAACTGCATGAGCGCGAAGGCCGGCCGGTGCGGCTGGCGTACTCGGATGCGCTCAAAGACGCGGCCCACGCCGAGGCCAAGGCCGAGGGGCTGGAGTTCACCCAGTTCAAGGAGCGCCTGGCGGCGCGGATGCGGGGGCAGCAGGAGAGCTGAAGCGAGCGTGGGTCAGTCCTGGCCTTTGTTCGACCGAGGTCCGACACCTCGCCGCTTCGGTGGTCGGGGCTTCAGCCCCGACCGTGGCGCGCCAGGTGACGGCGTTGCTGGCGCTACAGATCAAGGCTGCGCAGGCTTGGCCGCAGCCGGCGCATCCCAGCCGCACATCCGGCCCTGGTTCTGCTGCTTGAGCCATTCCTGCATCGGCGCGAAATATTCCAGCATCGGTGCAGCGTCGAGGCGGTCGCTGCCGGTGAGTTCCTTCAACGTGGCCTGCCACGGCTGGCTGGCGCCGCGCTGGAGCATCGCCTGGAATTTCTGCCCGGCTTCCTTGTTGCCGTAGAAGCTGCATTCGTACAACGGGCCGGTGTAGCCGGAGGCCTGGCACAGGCCCTTGTAGAACTGGAACTGCAGCAGGTGCGAAAGGAAGTA
>DATLJF010000024.1:0-6903 GCA_035539015.1 Stenotrophomonas sp.
GCAGTACCAGTCGGGCCTGGTCACCGCCGGCGAGCGCTACAACAAGGTGGTCGACATCTGGTCGCGCACCAATGAGCGCATCGCCAAGGCGATGATGGACACCATCGGCACCGAGAAGGTGGTCAACGCCAAGGGCGAGACCATCGACCAGAAGTCGATGAACTCGCTGTACATCATGGCCGACTCCGGTGCGCGTGGTTCGCAGGCGCAGATCCGCCAGCTGGCCGGCATGCGTGGCCTGATGGCCCGCCCGGACGGCTCGATCATCGAGACGCCGATCAAGGCGAACTTCCGCGAAGGCTTGAACGTGCAGGAGTACTTCAACTCCACCCACGGTGCCCGTAAGGGTCTGGCCGATACCGCGCTGAAGACCGCCAACTCCGGTTACCTGACCCGTCGCCTGGTCGACGTGGCGCAGGACGTGGTCATCACCGAGGTTGATTGCGGCACGGTCGAAGGCCTGACCATGACCCCGATCGTGGAAGGCGGCGATGTGGTCGAGCCGCTGAAGGATCGCGTGCTGGGTCGTGTCGTGGCCGAGGACGTGTTCCTGCCGGGCAACGACGAAGAGCCGATCGTCACCCGCAACACGCTGCTCGACGAGCAGTGGGTGGCCAAGCTGGAAGAAGCGAGCGTGCAGTCGGTGAAGGTCCGCTCGACCATCACCTGCCAGTCGCCGTTCGGCGTCTGCGCCAACTGCTACGGCCGCGACCTGGCCCGTGGCCACTTGGTCAACATCGGCGAAGCGGTGGGCGTCATCGCCGCGCAGTCGATCGGTGAGCCGGGTACTCAGCTGACCATGCGTACGTTCCACATCGGTGGTGCGGCTTCGCGTGCGGCGGCGATCGACAACATCACGGTCAAGACCACCGGTTCGGTGAAGTTCACCAACCTCAAGTCGGTCGAGCACGCCAATGGCAACCTGGTCGCGGTGTCGCGCTCGGGCGAAATCTCGGTGCTCGACGCCCATGGCCGCGAGCGCGAGCGCTACAAGCTCGCGTACGGCGCCAACATCTCGGTCAAGGACGGCGCCGAGGTCAAGGCTGGCCAGACCGTGGCCAACTGGGATCCGCATAACCACCCGATCGTGTCGGAAGTGGCTGGTTTCATGCGCTTTGTCGACTTCATCGACGGCATCACCGTCATCGAGAAGACCGACGAACTGACCGGCCTGGCGTCGCGCGAGATCACCGATCCGAAGCGTCGTGGCTCGCAGGGCAAGGACCTGCGTCCGCTGGTGCGCATCGTCGATGCCAAGGGCAATGACCTGTCCATCCCGGGTACCGACCTGCCGGCGCAGTACCTGCTGCCGCCGCGCTCGATCGTCAACCTGCAGGACGGCGCGCCGGTCGGCGTGGGCGACGTGGTCGCCAAGATTCCGCAGGAAGCGTCCAAGACCCGCGACATCACCGGTGGTCTGCCACGCGTGGCCGATCTGTTCGAAGCGCGCAAGCCGAAGGATCCGGCGATCCTGGCCGAGCGTTCGGGCATCATCAGCTTCGGCAAGGACACCAAGGGCAAGCAGCGCCTGATCATCAAGGACACCGATGGTTCGGAGCACGAAGAGCTGATCCCGAAGTACCGCCAGATCATCGTGTTCGAAGGCGAGCACGTGACCAAGGGCGAGACCGTGGTGGACGGCGAGCCGAGCCCGCAGGACATCCTGCGCCTGCTCGGTGTCGAGCCGCTGGCCGCCTACCTGGTGAAGGAAATCCAGGACGTGTACCGCTTGCAGGGCGTGAAGATCAACGACAAGCACATCGAGGTCATCACCCGCCAGATGCTGCGCAAGGTCGAGATCACCGACCAGGGCAGCAGCAAGTTCCTCAACGGCGAGCAGGCCGAGCGCCAGCGCGTCATCGAGGAAAATGCCCGCCTGGCAACCCGCAACGAGCTGCCGGCGCGCTTTGATCCGGTCCTGCTGGGTATCACGAAGGCATCGCTGGCCACCGAGTCGTTCATCTCGGCGGCATCGTTCCAGGAGACCACCCGCGTCCTCACCGAGGCGGCAGTCCGTGGCACCAGCGACAACCTGCGTGGCCTGAAGGAAAACGTGATCGTCGGCCGCCTGATCCCGGCCGGTACCGGCCTGGCGTACCACGCGCAGCGTCGTCGCGGTGCCACTGGCCTCACCGAGTCCGAAATGGAAACCCTGTCCGGCCCTGCGCCGGTTGCCGAGGCCGCCGCTCCGGTGGTCGAGGCCGTCGAGCCGGGTTCCAGCGAGGAATAAGCCGGCACCGGCGGACCTGAACAGGGTTCGCCGGGCGTCGCGAAGAGAGGGCAGGGACGCCCTCTGTTGTCTGGTCCCGGAGGGGCCAGCAGGCCTTGACACCGCGCGGTTGCGGCATATTGGCCTGCCAGCTATACTCTCCTGTCTCGGCAGGCCGTCCTTTCGGCCTGCTGTCGTTTTTCATGAAGGTCCGACGACCTTCCAATCAGAAGAATCCACTGATGGCGACTATCAATCAGCTGGTCCGCAAGCCTCGGCAGGCGACCACCTATAAGAGTGCCTCCCCGGCGCTGGACAAGTGTCCGCAGCGTCGTGGCGTGTGCACCCGTGTATACACCACCACCCCGAAGAAGCCGAACTCTGCCCTGCGTAAAGTTGCGAAGGTTCGCCTGACCAACCAGGAAGAGGTCATCAGCTACATCGGCGGCGAAGGCCACAACCTTCAGGAGCACTCCGTGGTCCTGATCCGTGGCGGCCGCGTCAAGGATCTCCCGGGTGTCCGCTACCACACCGTTCGTGGTTCGCTCGACGCCGCTGGCGTTGCAAAGCGTCGCCAGGGCCGTTCCAAGTACGGCGCCAAGCGCCCGAAGAGCTAACTAGGAAGCTATCCAATGTCTCGTAAAGGTTCTACTCCGCAGCGCACCGTCCTGCCAGACCCCAAGCATGGCAGCGAAACCATTGCCCGCTTCATCAATATGGTGATGCAGAGTGGCAAGAAGTCGGTTGCTGAGAAAATTGTCTATGGCGCAATGGACGTCATTGGCGAAAAGAATCCGAACGCCGTTGATCTCGTGCAGAAGGCACTGGACAACGTGGCCCCGACCGTTGAGGTCAAGTCGCGTCGCGTCGGCGGTGCTACTTACCAGGTTCCGGTCGAAGTTCGCTCCTCTCGTCGTGTGGCCCTGGCCATGCGTTGGCTGATCGATTCCGCCCGCAAGCGCGGCGAGAACACGATGCCGCGCAAGTTGGCTGCCGAACTGCTGGACGCCTCGGAAAATCGTGGCGGCGCCATCAAGAAGCGTGAAGAAACCCACCGTATGGCGGAAGCGAACAAGGCCTTCGCTCACTACCGCTGGTGAGGTTCGGGGCCTTGGTAACGGGGCCCTGCAGCACCATATAACGGTGCTGACGCGTGGCGCGCAGCGCGCCACACCAAATCCGAAGGCCGCCGAAAGGCGGCGTTCGGCCATCCGAAATCCAAGAAATTGAGAGGCTCCCCGTGGCCCGTACCACTCCCATCGAGCGTTACCGCAACTTCGGCATCATGGCCCACATCGATGCCGGCAAGACCACCACGTCCGAGCGCATCCTGTTCTACACCGGTGTCAGTCACAAGATCGGCGAAGTCCATGACGGCGCCGCGGTGATGGACTGGATGGAGCAGGAACAGGAACGTGGCATCACGATCCAGTCCGCCGCTACCACTGCCTTCTGGAAGGGCATGGACAAGTCGATGGAGGAGCATCGCTTCAACATCATCGACACTCCCGGGCACGTCGACTTCACCATCGAAGTCGAGCGTTCGCTGCGCGTGCTTGACGGCGCGGTGTTCGTGCTGTGCGCCGTCGGTGGCGTGCAGCCGCAGTCCGAGACCGTGTGGCGCCAGGCCAATCGTTACCACGTGCCGCGCATCGCGTTCGTCAACAAGATGGACCGCACCGGTGCCAACTTCGACAAGGTTCGCGACCAGCTGAAGGCGCGCCTGGGCGCAGTTGCCGTGCCGATGCAGGTGCCGATCGGTGCCGAAGACGGCTTCGAGGGCGTGGTCGATCTGCTGAAGATGAAGGCTATCCACTGGGATAGCGCGACCCAGGGTACGACGTTCGAATATCGCGACATCCCGGCCGACTTACTCGACAAGGCGACCGAAGCGCGCGCGTTCATGGTCGAAACCGCGGCCGAAGCCAGCGAAGAGCTGATGGACAAGTACCTGGGCGGCGAAGAGCTGACCGAGGCCGAAATCGTCGAAGCGCTGCGCGTGCGCACGCTGGCGGTCGAGATCGTGCCGATGTTCTGTGGCTCGGCGTTCAAGAACAAGGGCGTGCAAGCCATGCTCGACGGCGTCGTGCGCCTGCTGCCGTCGCCGGTCGACGTGCCGGCGGTTACCGGCACCGACGTGGACGATGAATCCAAGCAGCTGACGCGTGCTTCGGACGACAAGGCGCCGTTCTCGTCGCTGGCGTTCAAGATCATCACCGACCCGTTCGTGGGTGCGTTGACGTTCTTCCGTGTCTATTCGGGCGTGCTCAATGCGGGCGACCAGGTGCTCAACTCGGTCAAGGGCAAGAAGGAGCGCATCGGCCGTCTGTTGCAGATGCACTCCAATGATCGTACCGAGATCAAGGAAGTTCGCGCGGGCGACATCGCTGCGGCCGTTGGCCTGAAGGACGTCACCACCGGCGACACCATGTGTTCGCTGGATCACCCGATCATCCTGGAGCGCATGGTGTTCCCGGAGCCGGTGATCTCGATGGCGGTCGAGCCGAAGACCAAGTCGGACCAGGAAAAGATGGGTATGGCACTGGGCCGTCTGGCTCAGGAAGACCCGTCGTTCCGCGTCAAGACCGACGAGGAATCCGGCCAGACGATCATCTCCGGCATGGGCGAGTTGCACCTGGACATCATCGTCGACCGCATGCGTCGCGAGTTCAATGTCGAGGCCAACGTCGGCAAGCCGCAGGTCGCCTATCGCGAAACCATCCAGGCGTCGGACGTCAAGTCGGACTACAAGCACGCCAAGCAGTCCGGTGGTAAGGGCCAGTACGGCCACGTCGTGATCGAACTGTCGCCGGCCACGGAAGAGGACCGCGCGAACAAGGATTACAAGGACGACTTCCTGTTCGTCAACGACATCACCGGTGGCGTGATCCCGAAGGAATTCATCCCTTCGATCGAAAAGGGTCTGCGCGAAACGATCACCAGCGGCCCGCTGGCCGGCTTCCCGGTCGTGGGCGTCAAGGTCAAGCTGGTGTTCGGCTCGTACCACGACGTCGACTCCTCGGAAATGGCGTTCAAGCTGGCCGCCTCGATGGCGTTCAAGCAGGGCTTCGTGAAGGCCAAGCCGGTGCTGCTCGAGCCGATCATGAAGGTCGAGATCGTGACGCCCGAGGATTATCTCGGTGACGTCATGGGCGACGTCAGCCGTCGTCGCGGCGTGCTGCAGGGTTCGGACGAAACCCCGTCGGGCAAGATCATCAACGCGATGATCCCGCTGGGTGAAATGTTCGGCTACGCCACGTCGCTGCGTTCGCAGACCCAGGGTCGCGCAACGTTCACGATGGAGTTCGATCACTACGAGCCGGCACCGAGCAACATCGCCGACGCGGTCACCAAGAAGTCGTGATTCGTGATTCGGGGCCCGCGTTCGCAAGAGCGCGGGTCCCGGGTTGCCTGGGTCACACCAACACTAATTCCGAATCACGAATATAAGAGGTATAGACAATGGCTAAGGGTAAGTTTGAGCGCACCAAGCCGCACGTCAACGTCGGCACCATCGGTCACGTTGACCACGGCAAGACCACGCTGACCGCTGCGCTGACCAAGGTTGGCGCCGAGCGTTTCGGTGGCGAGTTCAAGGCCTATGACGCGATTGACGCGGCGCCGGAAGAGAAGGCGCGTGGCATCACGATCTCGACGGCGCACGTCGAGTACGAAAGCCCGAACCGTCACTACGCGCACGTGGATTGCCCGGGTCACGCCGACTACGTCAAGAACATGATCACCGGTGCTGCGCAGATGGACGGCGCGATCCTGGTGTGTTCGGCCGCTGACGGCCCGATGCCGCAGACCCGCGAGCACATTCTGCTGTCGCGCCAGGTGGGCGTGCCGTACATCGTCGTGTTCCTGAACAAGGCCGACATGGTGGACGACGCCGAGCTGCTGGAGCTGGTGGAGATGGAAGTCCGCGAGCTGCTGAGCAAGTACGAGTTCCCGGGCGACGACACCCCGATCATCCACGGCTCGGCCCGTCTGGCGCTGGAAGGCGACCAGAGCGAAATCGGCGTGCCGGCGATCCTGAAGCTGGTCGAGGCGCTGGACACCTGGATTCCGGAGCCGGAGCGTGCGATCGACCGTCCGTTCCTGATGCCGGTGGAAGACGTGTTCTCGATCTCGGGCCGCGGCACCGTGGTGACCGGTCGTATCGAGCGCGGCATCATCAAGGTCGGTGACGAAATCGAGATCGTCGGTATTCGTCCGACCCAGAAGACCACCGTGACCGGCGTGGAAATGTTCCGCAAGCTGCTGGACCAGGGCCAGGCAGGCGACAACGCCGGTCTGCTGCTGCGCGGCACCAAGCGTGACGACGTGGAGCGTGGCCAGGTGCTGGCCAAGCCGGGTTCGATCACCCCGCACACCGAGTTCGAAGCCGAAGTGTACGTGCTGTCCAAGGATGAAGGCGGTCGCCACACGCCGTTCTTCAAGGGCTACCGTCCGCAGTTCTACTTCCGCACCACCGACATCACTGGCGCCGTCCAGCTGCCGGAAGGCGTGGAGATGGTGATGCCGGGCGACAACGTGAAGATGAGCGTGACGCTGATCAACCCGGTGGCGATGGACGAAGGCCTGCGTTTCGCGATCCGCGAAGGTGGCCGTACCGTCGGCGCCGGCGTGGTGGCCAAGATCACCAAGTAAGTGCCTGCAGTCCGGCGGCCTCGGCTGCCGGATCGCGCGAA
>DATLJF010000025.1:0-1713 GCA_035539015.1 Stenotrophomonas sp.
GCGCGCCCCAATCACCTGGCGCAGGAAGTGGTCGACAACTCCGTGGACGAGGCCCTCGCCGGCCACGCCCGCACGGTCGAAGTGACGCTCTATAAAGATGGCAGCTGCGAGGTCTCCGACGACGGCCGCGGCATGCCGGTGGATATCCACCCGGAAGAAAAGATCCCCGGCGTGGAACTGATCCTCACCCGGCTCCACGCCGGCGGCAAGTTCAACAACCGCAACTACACCTTTTCCGGCGGCCTGCACGGCGTCGGCGTAAGCGTGGTCAACGCCCTGTCCAAGCTGGTCGAGGTACATATCCGCCGCGACGGCAGCGAGCACCGCATCACCTTCCGCGACGGCGACCGCGCCAGTCCGCTCGAAGTAGTCGGCACCGTCGGCAAGAAGAACACCGGTACCCGCGTGCGCTTCTGGCCCGACCCGAAGTATTTCGACACGCCCAAGTTCAACGCCCGTGCCCTGCGCCACCTGCTGCGCGCCAAGGCCGTGCTGTGCCCGGGCCTGACCGTGAAACTGTTCGACGAAGCGACCGGCGAGCAGGACAGCTGGTACTACGAAGATGGCCTGCGCGATTACCTGCGCGGCGAACTGGCCGGGCGCGAGCTGCTGCCAGCCGAGCTGTTCGTCGGTAGCCTGAAGAAGGACACCGAGATCGTCGACTGGGCTGCGGCCTGGGTCGCCGAAGGCGAACTGGTGCAGGAAAGCTACGTCAACCTGATTCCCACCGCCCAGCACGGCACCCACGTCAACGGCCTGCGTTCGGGCCTGACCGATGCGCTGCGCGAGTTCTGCGATTTCCGCAACCTGCTGCCGCGCGGCGTCAAGCTGGCCCCGGAAGATGTCTGGGACCGCGTGGCCTTCGTGCTGTCGCTGAAGATGACCGACCCGCAGTTCTCCGGCCAGACCAAGGAACGCCTGTCCTCGCGCCAGGCCGCCGGCTTCATCGAAGGCGCCGCGCACGATGCCTTCAGCCTGTGGCTGAACCAGAACGTGGAGATCGGCGAGAAGATTGCGCAGATCGCCATCGAGCGCGCCAGCGCACGCTTGAAGACCGAGAAGCAGATCGTCCGCAAGAAGGTCACCCAGGGCCCCGCCCTGCCCGGCAAGCTGGCCGACTGCATCAGCCAGGACCTGTCGCGCACCGAGCTGTTCCTGGTCGAGGGCGACTCGGCCGGCGGCTCGGCCAAGCAGGCGCGCGACAAGGACTTCCAGGCGATCCTGCCGCTGCGCGGCAAGATCCTCAACACCTGGGAAGTCTCCTCCGGCAGCGTGCTCGGCTCGGAGGAAGTGCATAACCTGGCCATCGCCATTGGTTGCGACCCGGGCAAGGCCGAGATCGACGGGCTGCGCTACGGCAAGGTCGTCATCCTTGCCGACGCCGACTCCGACGGCCTGCACATCGCCACCCTGCTGACGGCGTTGTTCCTCAAGCACTTCCCGTCGCTGGTGGCGGCCGGCCACGTCTTCGTGGCGATGCCGCCGCTGTTCCGCGTGGACGTGGGCAAGCAGGTGTTCTATGCGCTGGACGAAGAAGAGAAGACGACCTTGCTGGACAAGATTGCGCGCGAGAAGGCCGAGTCGAAGAAGGGCCTGAGCGGCCCGGTCAGCGTAACCCGCTTCAAGGGCCTGGGCGAAATGAACCCGCAACAGCTGCGCGAGTCGACCATCCACCCCGACACCCGCCGGCTGGTGCAGCTGACCGTGGATGAT
>DATLJF010000026.1:0-14325 GCA_035539015.1 Stenotrophomonas sp.
GCTGCGCGCACGTGCGATTGGCGTTGTGCCGCACGCCTTCGCCGACCATTACCGCTACGCCGCGACCGACTTCGAGTTCGGCAGCCAGTTGCCGGTGTTGATGACCGAAAAGGACGCGGTGAAGTGTCGCGGTTTTGCCGACGAGTGGATGTTCAGCGTGCCATTGAAGGCCGAGCTGCCGGCCGCGTTCTGGGTAGCGCTGCTGGACCGGCTGGGCAAGCTGCGGCGCGATTGACGACGGGGCGGGGCAGGGCAGCTGCGGCGATCGCTACAATGCTGCCGCATCCCAGTAACAATGCTCGCCGCTCAAGACTGTGACCCGCACCCACGGACCCGCCCATGCCTGATTCTGCCGTCCAGCCTTCGTTCGTTGTTGCCGTACCGGCGCGCTATGCGGCCTCGCGCTTGCCGGGCAAACCGCTGCGATTGCTCGGGGGCCAACCGCTGGTGCGGCGCGTGGCCGAGCGTGCCCTGCAGGCCGGGGCGGCCGAAGTCTGGGTGGCCACCGACGATGCGCGCGTGGCCGCGGCCATTGATGGCCTGGCCGGCGTGCACGTGGCGATGACCTCCACCGCGCATGCCTCGGGCACCGACCGCCTGGCCGAATGCGCGCGGGTGGCGGGCTGGACAGCAGACACCGTGGTGGTGAACCTGCAAGGCGACGAGCCGTTCGCGCCGGCCGCCGGCATCCGCGCGGTGGCGCAGCTGTTGGCCGATGGCCAGGCCCGCATGTCGACCCTGGCGGCGCCGATCACCGCGGCGCACGAGCTGTTCGATCCCAACGTGGTGAAGCTGGTGCGCGATGACAGTGGCCATGCCCTGTATTTCAGCCGCGCGCCGATTCCCTGGCACCGCGACGGCTTCGCCGCCTCGCGCGAGGTGCTGCCGGCGGGCGAGTGGTTGCGCCATATCGGCATCTACGGCTATCGCGCCGGCTTCCTGCAACAGTTTGCGGCGATGCCGCCGGGCCGGCTGGAGCAGATCGAATCGCTGGAACAGCTGCGGGTGCTGGAGGCGGGCCACCGGATCGCGGTCGCGCTGACGCCGGAGCAGTTCCCGCCGGGCATCGATACCCCCGAAGACCTGCTGCGTGCCGAGGCCCGCTGGGCCGGGTCATGAGGCGGCCTGGATGCCCTGCCTCACGCCTGCGCGGGGTTTGGGCATAATCGTCCCATGAGCGCGCAGAACCTCCAGGAATTTCCGGAATTTCCCACCTGGCTCAACGCCCGGCCCTCGACCTTGCAGGAACACCGCGGCCGTGCGTTGGCCCTGGCGTTCGTCAATGCCGGTTCGGAATGGTGCACGCAGCGGCTGACGGAGTTGTCGCAGTGGCAGGCGCGCAATCCCGGCTGGCTGCAGCTGATCGTGGTGCAGGTACCGCGTTTCGACAGCGAACGCGAGCCGGAGCGTTCGCTCAAGCTGCTGCGCCAGCACGGCGTGCAAGCGCCGATCCTGCTCGACCGCGAGTGGGAGACCTGGCGCCGTTTCGAGGTGACGTCCTGGCCGACGGTGGTGCTACTCGACGCGCAAGGCCGCGAGCGCCAGCGCCTGGTCGGGCTGGGCGGCGAAGTCGAGCGCGAACTACAGGCGCTGTGCGCCGGCCAGCAGCCCCCCGGCGACGAAGACTTGAGCCCACAGGCCGAGCACAATCCCGAGCCGCGCGGGATGCTGCGCTTTCCCACTGGCCTGGCCGCCAGCGCCGACCGCCTCTACATCGCCGACACCGGCCACCACCGGGTACTGGAATGCAACCATGCCGGCCGGGTGCTGCGTCAATTCGGCCTGGGCACGGCAGACTTCATGGACGGCGGCCTGGGCGAAGCGGCGTTCCGGCGTCCGCGCGGCCTGGCGCTGTCGCGTGAATCGCTATACGTGGCCGATGCCGGCAACCATGCCTTGCGCCGGATCAATCTGGCCGGCGGTCGGGTCGATACCTTGTGCGGCAATGGCCGCAGCGGCGAGCCGGTCGAGGGTGTGGTCGGTGACGTCGGGCAGGTGTCCCTGGACAGCCCGCATGGCGTTGCCGTAGCCGGCAACGAGTTGCTGATCGCGATGGCCGGCGACAACCGCATCTGGGGCTACGACCTGGGCCGCGGCGAGCTGCGCTGGCGCGCGGGCGCTGGCGCGCTCGACGAGCGCGACGGCAGCGGCCACATGGCCGCCTTCGCCCAGCCGACCGCGGTGGTGGCGGTGCAGCAGACGCTCTATGTATGCGATGCGTTGGGCTCTTCGATCCGTTCGATGCAACTGCGCGGCGATCTGGTGCAGACGCTGGTAGGCGGGCAGGGGCCCTGGGAGTTCGGCGATGCCGATGGCCCGCGACACCTGGCGCGCCTGCAGTTCCCGCAGGCGATCGCGATGGACCCGGCGGGTGCGCCGGTACTGTGGATCGCCGACAGCGGTAACGGCAGTCTGCGCAGCCTGCGCCTGGGCGGCGGCGAGCTGGCCACGGTGAACCTGCCACGGCGGCTGCGCGGCCCCGCCGGCGTGGCGGTGGCGGCCGGCACCGTGTGGATTGCCGAGACCGATGGCCATGCCATCCTTCGCTATGACATCGCCAGCGGCGAATTGAGCGAGTTCGCGCTGCAGGAATGACGCCACACCTCGTGACCGCAAGCCAAGTGACAGCACGCCCAGTGACAGCACGCCAAGCATGAAAGCCAGTCCGTCCAGCGGATTCGATGGCAAGGCCTTCGCCGCCAACCTCAGCACCGCACCCGGCGTTTATCGGATGTACGCGGCCGACGACACCTTGCTGTATGTCGGCAAGGCCGGCGCGTTGCGCAAGCGCGTGGGCAGCTATTTCAATGGTTCGCCGAAGAATGCACGGGCGATGTCGATGTTGTCGCAGGTTGCGCGCATGGATGTCACCGTCACCCGTACCGAGGCCGAAGCGCTGCTGCTGGAAAACCAGCTGATCAAGTCGCTGACCCCGCGCTACAACGTCTCGCTACGCGACGACAAAAGCTACCCATACGTCCTCCTGACCAAGGAGGATTGGCCGCGCATCGGCTTGCATCGTGGTCCGCGCGCGATCCCCGGCCGCTACTTCGGGCCGTACGCCAGCGTCACCGCGGTGCGCGAGACCTTGAACCTGATGCACAAGCTGTTCCGCCTGCGCAGTTGCGAGGACAGCGTGTTCCGCAACCGCTCGCGGCCGTGCCTGCAATACCAGATCGGCCGTTGCAGCGGGCCGTGCGTGGCCTTGGTGGGTGCCGAGGACTACGCCGAGTCGGTCCGCCGCGCCACGATGTTCCTCGAAGGCAAGAGCGACCAGTTGGGCGAGGAGTTGATGCAGGACATGCAGGCGGCCAGCGAGCGCCTGGAATTCGAGCGCGCCGCGCGCCTGCGCGACCTGCTGGGGTCGCTGCGCAGCTTGCAGAACCGGCAGTTCGTCGAAGGCCGGGCCGCCGATCTCGACGTGCTCGCCTGCGCCACCCAGGGCGCGCATGCCTGCGTGTTGTTGCTGGCGTTTCGCGATGGCCGCAATCTCGGTACCCGGGCGTTCTTTCCCAAGACCAACGGCGAAGACAGTGCCGATGAGATCCTCGGTGCGTTCGTATCGCAGTACTACGTCGAGCACACGCCACCGCGCGAGATCCTGCTGGACCGCGAAATCCCCGAGGCCGAGTTGATCGAGCACGCGCTCAGCGCTTCGGCCGAGCGCAAGGTGGCGTTGAAGTGGAACGTCCGCGGCGAGCGTGCCGGGTACGTCGAACTGGCCAGCCGCAACGCCCACAACACCCTGGCTTCCGAGCTGACCAGCCAGAGCGCGCAGCAAGCACGAAGCGAGGCGCTGCGGGTGATGCTGGACCTGGCCGAACCCGTCAAGCGGGTCGAGTGCTTCGACATCAGCCACACCCTGGGCGAGGCCACCGTGGCGTCCTGCGTGGTGTTCGACGCGGCCGGGCCGGTGCGCGGGCAGTATCGGCGTTTCAACATTGCCGGCATTGCGCCGGGCGACGACTACGCGGCGATGCGCCAGGCGCTGGAGAGGCGTTTCCGGCGCGCGGTGGAGGAGGGCGGCGTGCTGCCCGAGGTATTGCTGATCGACGGTGGTGCCGGGCAACTGGCGCAGGCCTCGGCGGTGATGGCCGAACTGGGCATCACCAGCGTGGCGCTGGTCGGCGTGGCCAAGGGCGAGGAACGTCGCGCCGGCCACGAAACCCTGGTGATGCCCGACGGTCGCGAACTGCGGCCGGGTGCGGCTTCGCCCGCCCTGCAATTCATCCAGCAGGTACGTGACGAGGCGCACCGTTTCGCCATCACCGGCCACCGCGGACGGCGGCAGAAGGCGCGCATGACCAGCAAGCTGGAAGATATCGCCGGAATCGGACCGCGCCGACGCGCCAACCTGCTCAAGCATTTCGGCGGGCTGGCCGGGCTCAAGGCCGCCGGCGAGGCGGAAATCGCGCGGGTCGAAGGCGTGAACGCCGCCCTGGCCGCCCGAATCTACGCTAACCTGCATGGGCTGCCGCTGCCCGACGCGGCAGGCGAGTAGACACGCGCGATGAAGTTGACCGTCCCCACTTGGCTCACACTCCTGCGGATCTTGATGATCCCGGTGCTGGTCGGGGTCTTCTACCTGCCGTATTCGTGGACGAACTTTGCCGCGGCGGCGGTGTTCGGCCTGGCCGCGATCACTGATTGGCTCGATGGCTGGATCGCGCGGCGCTATCACCAGTATTCGGCGTTTGGCGCCTTCCTCGATCCGGTCGCGGACAAGTTGATGGTGGCCGTGGCGCTGTTCCTGATCGTGCAGGGTCACCCGACGCCGTGGATGGCTTTCTGGGCGGCGGTGATCGTCGGCCGCGAGATCGCGGTCTCGGCGCTGCGCGAATGGATGGCCGAGCTGGGCCAGCGCGCCAAGGTGCGCGTGGCGGTGATCGGCAAGGTCAAGACCACCGCGCAGATGGTGGCGCTGTTGTGCCTGCTGTATTCGATCCAGCCCGGCCAGGCTGCGCCCGGCGCCGATACCTGGATGGGCAGTTTCGTCTTCCACGTTGGCGACTGGACCTTGGCCATCGCCGCGATCCTGACGTTGTGGTCGGGCCTGCAATACCTGCACGCGGCGTGGCCGAGCCTGCGCGATGACGAGAAAGCGGCGTTGCAGCAGAACCCCAAAAAAGTCGAAACCAATAGTTGACAGCTATTCGGTTCGCTGTAGAATTTCGCCTCCCAAGCGGGAATAGCTCAGTTGGTAGAGCGCAACCTTGCCAAGGTTGAGGTCGCGAGTTCGAGTCTCGTTTCCCGCTCCAGTTTCAGACCAGGCCCCGTTCGCGGGGCCTTGTCATTCCAACG
Organism: Stenotrophomonas sp.; assembly: GCA_035539015.1. Classification (GTDB taxonomy): domain Bacteria; phylum Pseudomonadota; class Gammaproteobacteria; order Xanthomonadales; family Xanthomonadaceae; genus Stenotrophomonas_A. The sequence continues at coordinate 5,302 of DATLJF010000026.1, forward strand.
GTCGCTGCGGCCGACGGAATAAACGAAACACCAGGCCTGGTGGCAGATCGGTTATGCACCGGATTGCAAATCCGTAGAGATGGGTTCGACTCCCGTCCAGGCCTCCACATCGCGTCGAAATGCAGGCCCAGGCCTGGATGAATCGGCGGCGCGAGGTGGGATAGGGGAGTTGGCAGGGAGGTGAATGCCCTGTACAATGCGCAGCTCACGCGGGAATAGCTCAGTTGGTAGAGCGCAACCTTGCCAAGGTTGAGGTCGCGAGTTCGAGTCTCGTTTCCCGCTCCAGTTTCGATGCCAAGGCCCCGCTCGCGGGGCTTTGTGTTTTCAGGAGGTTCGCACCCTGCGGTGCTGCTTCCTGCCGGTCACCGGCCCGTGTTTTTCGGCTAGACTGGCGATCCACCGGCCTGGTGGCAGAGTGGTCATGCAGCGGCCTGCAAAGCCGCGTACGCCGGTTCAATTCCGACCCAGGCCTCCACATTGTTCAACAAAACGGCCCGCGCATCGCGGGCCGTTTTGTTTTTCATTCCGTGGGTGTGGCGAGTGCGGGGAATTGATCAGGATCAACGACGCAAACGCACCGCGCCGCGATCCTGCCGCCATGGAAAATACCGCCCAGGCCATTCCCCGCTGGCACTTCGACCCCGAGTTGCTGCGCCGATACGACCGCCCCGGCCCGCGGTACACCTCGTATCCGACGGCGCCGCAATTCCACGAAGGCTTCGGCTGGCCGCAGCTGCGTGAAGCGATGGAGCAGGCGCCGGCTGGCCCGCTGTCGCTGTACATCCACGTCCCGTTCTGCAGCAGCCCATGCTTCTACTGCGGCTGCAACCGCGTCATTACGCGTGACCGCGGCCGCGGCAAGGCCTATGTAGAGCGCGTGCTCAAGGAAGCCAGCCTGGTCGCGCCGTGGCTGGGTGATCAACGTGAAGTCGTGCAACTGCACTTCGGCGGCGGCACGCCGAATTTCCTCAGCCCTGAGTTGATCGGAACATTGTTGCGCGGGCTGCGCCAGCACTTCCGCTTCAGTACACACGCGTCACGTGATTTTTCCATCGAGCTGGACCCGCGCACGCTGACGCCAGCCGAACTTGGCGAGCTGGCACAACTGGGCTTCACCCGCGCCAGCCTGGGCGTGCAGGATTTCGATGGTGGTGTGCAGAAGGCAATCAATCGGCTGCAGAGCCCGGAGCAAACACTGGCCTTGATCGATGCCTGTCGCAGCCACGGCCTGCGCTCGGTCAATGTCGACCTGGTCTACGGCCTGCCGCGGCAGACACTGGCCGGGTTCGGCGCCACCCTGGATCGACTGCTGCCATCGCGCCCGGAGCGCTTTGCCATCTATGGCTATGCGCACCTGCCATCGAAGTTTCGTGCACAACGGCGCATCGACCAGGCCGAGCTACCGGACGCCGAAGGGCGGTTGGCGCTGTTGGGACTGGCGGTCGAGCGCCTCACCGCGGCCGGATACCAGTACATCGGCATGGACCACTTCGCCTTGCCCGAGGACGAGCTGGCGCGTGCCCAGCGCGAGGGCGGGCTGCACCGCAACTTCATGGGTTATACGACCCACGCTGCAAGCGATCTGCTGGGCCTGGGCGTCAGCGCGATCAGCCGCATTGGCGGCTGCTATGCACAGAACCCGCGCGAGCTGCCGGCGTGGGAGACAGCGATAGACGCCGGCCGTGTACCGGTATGGCGTGGCCTGGCGCTTTCGCGCGACGACGTGATTCGTGGGGAGCTGATCCAGTCGCTGATGTGCCACGGAGAAGTGGATACGCAACAGCTAGCCGAACGCCATGGCATCGAGTTCGCCCGCTATTTCGCCGATGAACTGGCCGAACTCGAGGCGCTGTGCGCTGATGGGCTGGCGGAGATCGACGACGGCCACGTGCGTGCCACGCCGCGTGGGCGGCCGCTGCTGCGCTTACTTGCCATGTGCTTCGATGCGCACCTGCGCACCCCGCGTACCGGCGCCGGCTTCTCCCGCGCAATCTGAGCGCAGCCAGTGATTCTTGCGGGCACTTGCGCGCAAGGTGCGTAGTCGCACCCGCATTTGCATGCAGTTTTCTAGCTGACAGCGTCGCGTCATTCGTGCTTTTTTCGCTGCTCGGCTTCATGCCGCGCCGTCGGGGGCTCCGGCCTCGTGATGGCACCAAGGAGGGGGGGTGTTGAAAAGTGTGCCCGACACGGGTACAGTTTAGGGGTCAGGATGACGCGGATTATCAAGAGGAAGGACTTCGCGCGTTGGCAGGCAGGCGAAAAGCTGCCAGATGCAGCGTTGTGTCGGGTAGTCAGGGAAATGGAGCGTGGCCTGGTCGGTGCCGACCTGGGTGGCGCGCTGTTCAAGTTGCGGATGGCCAGGCCGGGTTTCGGCAAGCGCGGTGGCTATCGAACCGTGTTATCGGCCAGGCTGGGCCGTCGTTACGTATTCCTGCATGGGTTCGCCAAGAGCGATGCGGCGGACATCACGCAGGAGGAGAAGAAGGCGCTGCAATACGCCGGCAAGGTGTTCCTGGACCTATCCGGGGAAGCCTTGTCCAGGGCCTTGCTGTCGGGTGTCTTATTGGAGGTGCTTTGTGAGCAATATCATTGAATCGCTGCGCAGCGACCTGGCCGCGCTGCATGAGGCTGGTGCCATCGGCAAGGTGACGATGCGCCAGTTCGACGCGGTCTGTCCGCCGCCGGTGCGGGACTTCGGCGCGGAGGACATCAAGCGCCTGCGCGAAAAGTTGAAGTTCAGCCAGCCGGTGTTCGCGCATCACCTGCACACTTCGGCTTCCACGGTGCGCAAGTGGGAGCAGGGCGAGACCCGGCCCGCCGGGCCTGCGCTCAAGCTGCTCAACGTCATCGCCGACAAGGGCTTGCAGGCGATTCTCTGAGGTGGCGAAGCCGCCTTCGTCGAAGGCGGCAGGGCCGATGGTGCCCGAGGCCGGAATCGAACCGGCATGACCGCAAGGTCGAGGGATTTTAAGTCCCTTGTGTCTACCAGTTTCACCACTCGGGCGTGGATATCGCGCAGCAAACCTTAGCATTCTGCACAGGCCCGGCGCTCGCGGGACAGGGCGCTAGCGTGCCTGATCGCGCCTGCCTTGTGAATCGGGGCGACGCCGCCGGCGAGGGGGCTGCGCTATGCTGCCGGCCGCGCGCATCGTGCCCGAACGATGGCGCCCGGCCTTTGAAAGGAATGGCATGCCCGTCGCAACGCTTCCCGATTCCGCCACCGCGCGTATTGCCGTCATTGGCCTGGGATATGTCGGGCTGCCCTTGGCAGTGGCTTTCGGCAGCCACCGCGACGTACTGGGTTTCGATGTCGATGCCCAGCGCATCGAGCGCCTGCGCGCTGGCCACGACAGCACCCTGGAAATGTCAGCAACCGAGCTGGCCAACGCCACCGGGCTGCGCTACAGCGCCGATCCGGCCGACCTGGCGGCTGCGCAGGTGTTCATCGTCACGGTGCCGACCCCCATCGATGCGGCCGAGCAACCGGACCTGGGGCCGCTGCGTTCGGCCACCGCGTTGATCGCTGCCGCGCTCAAGCCGGGCGACCTGGTGATCTACGAATCCACGGTCTACCCAGGCACCACCGAAGAAGTCTGCGTGCCGCTGCTGGAGTCGGCCTCGGGCTTGCGCTTCAACCTCGACTTCCACTGCGGCTACAGCCCGGAGCGGGTCAACCCCGGTGATCGCCAGCGCCGCCTGCCCGATATCCGCAAGATCACCGCCGGCTCGACCGCCGAGGCGAGCGAGGTGGTCGACAGCCTGTACCGTTCGATCATCACCGCCGGCACCTGGCGGGCGCCGTCGATCCGCGTGGCCGAGGCGGCCAAGGTGGTCGAGAACATCCAGCGCGACGTCAACATCGCACTGGTCAACGAGCTGGCGCTGATCTTCGACCGCCTCGGGATCGATACCCTGGATGTGCTCGAGGCCGCCGGCACCAAGTGGAACTTCCTGCCGTTCCGTCCCGGCCTGGTTGGCGGGCACTGCATCGGCGTGGATCCGTATTACCTGCTGCACAAATCCGAAAGCGTCGGCTACCACCCGGATCTCATCCACACCGCGCGCCAGGTCAACAACCGGGTCGGCCAGCACGTCGCCGCGCGGGTGGCGGCGCTGTTGGGGGCACAAGGCCGCGGCATCGCCGAATCGCGCGTGCTGGTGTTGGGCGTGACGTTCAAGGAGAACTGCCCGGACCTGCGCAACAGCCGCGCACTGGACCTGGTCAATGACCTGCAGGCACTGGGTGCGCAGGTCGACGCGTGCGACCCGTGGGCGGACCCGGGAGAGGCGCTCGGCCACGCCGGCGTGCGTCTGTGCAGCGAGCCGCAGGCGGGCAGCTACGACGCCGTGGTGCTGGCCGTGGCCCACGACCAATACCGCGGCTACGACGCGCAGCGGATCGCCGCCCTGGGCCGGCCCGGGGCGGTGGTTTACGACGTCAAATCTGCCTGGCCGCGCGAGAGCGTCAGCGACCGCCTGTAGCGCCGGCTTTCAGCGCCCAAGCCAACGAGGAACCGATGCACCGCTACCTGGCTTATGTTTTCTGCCTGTTGATGCTGATCCTGTCGCTGGTCCTGGCGCATTTCTGGATCGCCTGGGACTGGGGCGTGTTGTTGTTCGCGGTCCTCAGCGTGCTGGGAACCTGCGACCTGTTGCAGAAACGCAGCACCCTGCGACGCAACTATCCGGTGCTGGCGCATTTTCGCTTTGGCTTCGAATCGATTGGCCCGGAGATTCGCCAGTATTTCGTCCAGAGCGACCTGGACGAAGTGCCGTTCTCGCGCCAGCAGCGGGCGCTGGTATACCAGCGCGCCAAGAACGAAATGGACGTGGTGCCCTTCGGCACCCTGCACAGCGCCTACCGGATCGACTACGAGTGGATCAACCACTCGGTGGCGCCGGCCAGGATCGACTCGCACGACTTCCGTATCACGATCGGTGCGCAATGCCGGCAACCGTACTCGGCCAGCGTGTTCAATATCTCGGCGATGAGTTTCGGCGCGTTGTCGGCCAATGCCATTCGGGCTCTCAACGAAGGCGCGCGTCGCGGCCACTTCTATCACGACACCGGCGAAGGCTCGATCTCGCCCTACCATCGCGAGATGGGCGGCGACCTGGTGTGGGAGATCGGTTCGGGATACTTCGGCTGCCGCGACGAACACGGTGCCTTCGACCCGCAGCGCTTTGCCGCCAGCGCCGCAGATGCGCAGGTCAAGATGATCGAGGTCAAGCTATCGCAGGGCGCCAAGCCGGGCCACGGCGGCGTGCTGCCGGCGGCCAAGGTCAGCGCCGAGATCGCCGCCACCCGCGGCGTGCCGATGGGCATCGACTGTGTTTCGCCTGCCGCGCATTCGGCTTTCTCCACACCGGTGGGGTTACTGGAGTTCGTTGCGCAACTGCGCGAGTTGTCCGGCGGCAAGCCGACCGGTTTCAAGCTCGCGCTGGGGCATCCGTGGGAGTGGTTCGGCATCGCCAAGGCCATGCAGCAGACCGGTTTGCTGCCGGACTTCATCGTCGTCGATGGCGCCGAAGGCGGAACCGGTGCGGCGCCACCGGAATTCGTCGACCATGTTGGCGTGCCGATGCACGAGGCGCTACGGCTGGTGCACAACACCCTGGTCGGCCTGGACCTGCGCGACAAGATCAAGCTGGGTGCGGCCGGCAAGATCACCAGCGCTTTCGACATCGCCCGCACCATCGCGATGGGCGCGGACTGGTGCAACGCCGGGCGCGGTTTCATGTTCGCGCTGGGCTGCATCCAATCGCTCAGCTGCCATACCGATCGTTGCCCGACCGGCGTGGCGACGCAGGATCCGCAACGCTGGCGCCACCTCGATCTGCCCGACAAGGCCACGCGCGTGCACCAGTACCACGAGAACACGCTGCGCGCCTTGCGTGAGCTGCTGGCCGCCGCCGGCCTGAGCGACCCGTCGCAACTCGGGCCCGAGCACATCCTGCGCCGGGTCTCGGCGGTGGAGATCCGTTCGCTGGCCTCGCTGTACCGCTATCTGGACACCGGCGAGCTACTGCGCACGGTGCCCGACCACGCGGTCTTCCAGGACTTCTGGGTCGATGCACGCGCCGATTCCTTCCAGCCGCCGCCGCGGGTGCAGGCATTGCGCGACAGCAAGTCGCGCTGATCCGCGCCGCCGTCAGCGCGACAGGCGAGGGTCGCGCAGCCACGCCACTGCGCCGCGACCGGCGCGCAGGCCACTGGCGAAACAGGCCGTGAGCAGGTAGCCACCGGTGGGCGCCTCCCAATCGAGCATTTCGCCCGCGCAGAAGACCCCGGGCAATTGCTTGATCATCAACGCGTCATCCAGCGCTTCCAGGCGCACCCCGCCGGCGGTACTGATCGCTTCGGCGATCGGCCGTGGCCGGCGCAGCCGCAGGGGCAGGCGCTTGAGCGTGGCGGCAAGCACGCCGGCATCACCGCTTGCGGTCTTGTCCAGCACCTCGTGCAGCAGCGCCGCCTTGACCCCGGTCACGCCCGCCTGGCGGCGCAAGTGTTCGCTCAGGCTGCGGCCCTGGCGCGGTCGCGCCAATTCGCTTTGCAGTCGCGTCAGTTCGCGTCCGGGCACCAGGTCGAGCCACAGCGTGGCTTGGCCGTCGCGCGCGATCAGCTCGCGCAGGTCGGCAGCCAACGCATAGACCAGGCTGCCTTCGATGCCATCGGCACTGGCCACGCATTCGCCCTGCAATGCATGCAGGTTGCCGTCCACGTCGCGCCAGTGCGCGACCACCGGCTTGAGCGGCGCGCCGGCATGGCGTTCGGCGAAATGAGCACTCCAGTCCACGTCGAAGCCGCAATTGGCCGGTTGCAGCGGGGCGATGTCGATGCCGCGCGCCGACAGCGGCGCGACCCAGGCGCCGTCCGAGCCCAGCTCTGGCCAGCTGGCGCCGCCCAGGGCCAGCACGCTGGCGTCGGCGTGCACGTCGCGTTCGCCTTCAGGCGTAGCGAAGCGCAGGGCGCCGGCCTCTCCCCAGCCCAACCAGCGATGCTGCACGTGGAAGCGCACACCGTCGTCCTTCAGGCGCCGAACCCAGCCGCGCAACAGCGGTGCGGCCTTGCGATCGAGCGGGAAGACGCGGCCGGAACTGCCGACGTAGGTCTCCACGCCTTGCGCGCGCGCCCAGTCGCGCAGGGCCTCGGCATCGAAGTCGCGCAGCCAGCCCGCCACTTCGCCGCTGCGCTGGCGATAGCGCGACACGAACAACTCGAATGGATCGGAGTGGGTGAGGTTGAGCCCGCCCTTGCCGGCGATCAGGAACTTGCGCCCGACCGAGCCCTTGGCCTCGAAGACCTCCACCTGCACGCCGGCTCGGCACGCTACCTCGGCCGCCATCAGGCCGGCGGGGCCGCCGCCGATCACGGCCAGGCGAGGGCCGGCGGTGTCGCTCACCGCGGTTGTACCTGCAGCAGCTCGACCTCGAACACCAGCGAGGCGCCCGGGGGGATGACGCTGCCGGCGCCGCGATCGCCATAGCCGTAATCCGGCGGCAGCAACAAGGTGCGCTTGCCACCCACGCGCATGCCGGCGACGCCCTCGTCCCAGCCGCGGATCACCTGGCCTGCGCCCAGGTTAAACGCGAACGGCTCGGCGCGATCGAGCGAACTGTCGAACTTCGGCCCGTGTTTGTCGGCTTTGCGCTCGTCGTAGAGCCAGCCGGTGTAGTGCACCGACACCCGGTCGCCGGCCTTCGCGGTGGCGCCCGTGCCCGGCGTGGTGTCGATTGCCTGGAAGGCGGCGATGCTTCCGCCCGGCGGCGGGCCTGGCGGGGTGCAGGCGCTGGCTGACAAGGCCAGCATGATCGAGCACAGGTAAGTCAGGCAGGAACGAGGCGACATGAGCGTGTTTGACCGGAAAACGCTGATTATCGCATCGCGTGCCGGCGCTATCATGGGCGCATGGCAAAGCTCCTGCTCAACTTGCGCCACGTGCCCGACGACGAGGCCGACGACATCCGCGACCTGCTGGAGACGGAGAAGATCGCGTTCTACGAGACCCGGCCGAGCCTGTGGGGGATTTCGGCCGGCGGCCTCTGGCTGCAGGGCAGTGACACCTACCCGCAGGCCAAGCGCCTGCTCGATGAGTACCAGGCGCGGCGGGGCGAACAGGCACGTGCGCGCCGAGCCGCCGAGTTGGCCGAAGGCAGCGCCGAGACGTTCGGCAAGCTGCTGCGCCGGCGTCCGTTGTTCGTGATCCTGACACTGTTGGGCATGCTCGCGGTGGCCGCGCTGGTGCTGTTGCCATTCCTGCTCATCAGCCGCTGAGCGGTCCCGGCGGTGAGTGCCCGGCGGTAGAATGGCGACATGATCGTCAATACCGCCGCCTACCACTTCGTCGCCCTCAGCGAACCGCAGGACCTGGCCGACGCCGTGCGTGTGCGCGCCGAGGCGCTGGCACTGAAGGGCAGCGTGCTGGTGGCGGGCGAGGGCATCAACCTGTTCCTGGCCGGGGCCGACGCTGCGATCGAAGCGTTCTACCGCTGGCTGCGCGAAGATCCAAGGTTGGCGCCGATCCGGATCAAGTACAGCCATAGCGAGGCGATGCCGTTCGCCCGGCTCAAGGTCAAGGTGAAGCCTGAGATCATCAGTTTTCGTTGCGAAGCGGCCTCGCCCCTGGCCGGGTCGCGTGCACCGGTGGTGTCGCCGACGCTCCTGGCGCAGTGGCTGCGGCAGGGTCACGACGATGCGGGTCGGCGCGTGGTGATGCTGGATACGCGCAACCAGCAGGAAGTCGAGCACGGTAGCTTCGCCGGTGCGCTGACCCTGCCGATCACCCGCTTCACCGAACTGCCCGACGCACTGGCCCCGCACCGTGAGGCGCTGGCCGATGCCACCGTCGTCAGCTTTTGCACCGGCGGTATTCGTTGCGAGAAGGCGGCGCTGTGGATGCGCGCCGAGGGCATGGACAATGTGCTGCAGCTGGACGGCGGCATCCTGGGCTACTTCGAGGCGGTGGGCGGCGAGGGCTATGAAGGTGGCTGCTTCGTCTTCGACGAGCGGGTGGCGCTGGATCC
>DATLJF010000027.1:0-1524 GCA_035539015.1 Stenotrophomonas sp.
AGGTATCGAACAACGCGGTGTTCGCCCGCCAGGTGTACTTGAGCCCATAGCGGTCGCGGTCGTTGCGGTCCACTGCCGTGCGCCGATAGTACGCGCCCACGCCGTCGCTACGCGTCCAGTTGTCGACATCGTTGGTAGCGCGTGCACGCTCGTAGATCACGCCCAAGGTCTGGTCGTCGGTGGCCAGGAAATTGACCTTGGCCAGGAGATTGTCGCTCTGCCGGTCGATCGGGTCTGGCGTGCGCCGGTCCGGCCCAAGTTCGGCGATTGTGGTGTCGTACCAGGATTCGATCTCGTGGCCATCGCGGCGGGTATAGATCAACAGCGATTCGAGTTTGCCGCTGCGGTTGGCCAGCGTCAGCGAACCCGTGTTCTCGTCGCTGGATCCGGTGTAGCCGTATGTGATCGAGCCATGGCTGCCGTTCCCGCTGGGTGCGAGGAAATCGGAAGGGTCCTTGGTGGTGAACATCACCGCGCCGCTGAGCGCACCGCTGCCGGCGGTGATCGCATCGGCGCCCTTGATGATCTCCACGCTTTTGACCGCTTCCAGGTCCACGCTGCCGCGACCGGAACGGAAGAACTCATAGGGCTGGTACGTGCCCGGGTCCAGGCTCTGCGGGAAGCTGAGACCGTCCAGGGTCATCGCGACCCGGTCCGCTTCCAGGCCGCGGATGTTGAAGCCGTTGAAGCCGGCGCGGCCGAGATCGACCATCTCCACGCCGGGCACGTAGCGCACCACATCCTCCATGCTCTGCGCGCCCTGCCGGCGCAAGTCTTTGGCCGAAAGCGTAGTGACGTTCTGGTTGTCGGATTGGGCGCGGGTTTCGCGCACCTCCACTGGATCCAGGGTGACACCGGGTGCAGCGTTGGCGACGGTGTCGGCGGCAAGCACGGCGCCGAGGGGAAGGCAGAGACTGATGGCCAGCGCGAGCTGGCAATGGTGGAGAGGGCGCATGACGAAAACTCCGCAGTGAGTGAGAAGGTCGAGGCATCGCGCACGGCGTAGCGCGCGGCGCAATGAACGTGGCTGCGGTAGTCCCAGGGGGACGCGTTGCTCGATGGATTCGCACGCGCCGGCGCAACGGCCGGCACGCTGCCGCGCTGCGGCGGCTCAGCCTGGCTGGGCGCTCCCCGCGCCCGCTAGGAGTTACTTGGCGGTGGCTTCGGCCTTGGCCTCGGGATCCTGCGCTGCGTTGTCGCGCGCATCGACCACGCCATTGCCGTCGCGGTCGGCGCGCGTGAACAGACGCGAGCCCGACGCCGCGTACTCATCCCAGGTCATCTTGCCGTCCTTGTCCTTGTCGAGCACCCCGAAGCGCACGTCGGCCTGCTTCATCTGCCGGGCGTTGGTGTCGCCTTCCACATGCTTGAGGCGGCGTGCGAATTCACCGACGTATTCCTCGCGAGCGAGCGTGCCGTCGCCATTGCTGTCGGTCTCGGCAAAACGGGCGCGCCGGAAGCGCTCGAATTCGGTAGCGTCGACCTTGCCGTTGCCGTCGAGGTCGTGCTCGGCGATGAAGGCGC
>DATLJF010000028.1:0-2396 GCA_035539015.1 Stenotrophomonas sp.
CACCGAGATCCGCCACAGCGAAGAAGACCTCGACATCCTCGACCTGATCGCGCCGGAAGACGTGGTGGTGACGCTGTCGCACGCCGGTTACGCCAAGCGCCAGCCGGTCAGCGCCTATCGCGCGCAGCGCCGCGGTGGCCGCGGCCGGAGCGCGGCGGCGACCAAGGAAGAGGATTTCATCGACCACCTGTGGCTGGTCAACACCCATGACACGCTGCTGACCTTCACCAGCAGCGGCAAAGTGTTCTGGCTGCCGGTGCACCAGTTGCCGGAGGCCGGCTCCAATGCGCGCGGTCGCCCGATCATCAACTGGATTCCGCTGGAAGCCGGCGAGCGCGTGCAGGCCGTGCTGCCGGTGCGCGAATATGCAGAAGGCCAGTACGTGTTCTTCGCTACCCGCGACGGCACGGTCAAGAAGACCCCGCTGAGCGAATTCGCCTTCCGCCTGGCACGCGGCAAGATCGCCATCAATCTCGACGAGGGTGATGCCCTGGTCGACGTGGCGCTGACCGACGGCCAGCGCGACATCTTGCTGTTCGCCTCCAACGGCAAGACCGTGCGCTTCGCCGAAGACAAGGTCCGCTCGATGGGCCGTACCGCCACCGGCGTGCGCGGCATCAAGCTGGCCAAGGGCGAGGAAGTGGTCAGCCTGATCGTCGCCGAATCGGCCGGCGGCAGCGAGGACGAGGGCGAGGACGAAGGCCAGGAAGAGATCATCGAGGTCGGCACCGAGGACAGCTTGCAGGTCGAGGTCGATGACGCCGGGACTGCCTGGATCCTCACCGCCACCGAGAATGGTTTCGGCAAGCGCACCGCGTTGGCCGAGTACCCGCGCAAGGGCCGCGGCACGCAGGGCGTGATCGGCATCCAGACCAGCGACCGCAACGGCAAGCTGGTGGGCGCGGTGCTGCTGGGCACGCGCGACGAAGTGCTGTTGATCTCCGACGGCGGCACCCTGGTGCGTACCCGCGGTTCGGAAATCTCGCGAGTCAGCCGCAACACCCAGGGCGTGACCTTGATCCGCCTGAACAAGGGCGAGAAGCTGCAGGCGGTCGAACGCCTGGATGCCTCGCTGGACGAGGGCGAGGAAATCGTCGAGGACGTCGCGCAGGAAGTGGCCGCGGAGGCACCGCCCGAAGCCTGAATCCGGCGTTGGACGAGGTCACCAGGACGCCGGCGCAAGCCGGCGTCTTGCGTTTTGCGCGCAGCGAGGACGTACTTTGCAGGCATCGCTTTCACTTCCGTGATGCGATAACGGCGCGCGTAGCCATGCCGATGGCCTCTTACTGGCCCGCGAAGGAGTCTCCGATGCACGCGACCGCTGCCTCTCCACGTCACCGCTCCTGGCCGCTGTCACTGCTGGCGGGGGTGGTGCTGCTGTTGGCCATCGTCATGGCCGCCGGTGGCGCTTGGTTGGCCGCGCTGGGTGGCTCCTGGTACTACGTGCTGGCGGGGCTCGGGCTGTTGCTGGCGGGCGTCTGGCTATGGCGTGGCCGCACCGCCGGTGCCAGCATGTTCTTCATCGTTTTCGTCGCCACGCTGCTGTGGACGTGGTGGGAGTCCGGTAGCCAGTATTGGCGCTGGGTGCCGCGCCTGGGCCTGCTCACTGCGCTGGGCATCTGCGTGGCGCTGCTGATGCCGCGCTTGCAGCGACCGGTGGCGCGCGCCGTATCGCGTTCGATTGCGATTGTCCTGGCGCTGATATTCGCGCTGGCATTTGCACTGGCGTTTGTTCCGCATGGCGTCACCGAGGCCGAAGGCGCATTTCCTGCCGAGTCGGCGCCCGATCCGGCAGCGGCGCCATTGCCCGGCCAGGCGATCACCGACCAGCCGGCCGAGGCCGATTGGACCGCGTACGGGCGCAGCAATGCCGCAGAACGTTATTCGCCGCTCAAGCAGATCAATCGCGACAACGTCAAACAACTGCGCCAGGCCTGGGTATTCCGCACCGGCGATGTGCCCGAGGAGCGCTGGGGGGCGGAGACCACGCCATTGAAGATCGGCGACACGCTCTACCTGTGCACCGCGCGCAACCAGCTCATCGCGCTGGAGGCGGGCAGCGGCAAGGAGAAGTGGCGCTACGATCCGAAGGTGCCGGACAAGGCCATTCCCTATACCGCCGCCTGTCGGGGGGTGTCGTACTTCGAGGTGCCGGTGGCCACAGCGCCGTCACCGGCTGCGGCGGAAGGGTCCGCGCAGGTCGGGCCCGATGCGCCCAGCCCGGTCCAGGCCACCGCCAGTGCGGCGCCCGCCGCCGCCGGCAATGCAGTGGCCACCTGCCAGCGTCGGATCATCGAAGGCACCCTGGATGCGCGCCTGATCGCCGTTGACGCCGACACTGGCCAACCTTGCGCCGGCTTCGGCGACCATGGCCAGGTCGACATCACCGTCGGCAT
>DATLJF010000029.1:0-9711 GCA_035539015.1 Stenotrophomonas sp.
TGCCGCGCCCGACCTCGTCCCTGCTCCTGCTCGCCGCCGCACTCGCCTCCCCGCCCCTGCTCGCCGCCGACCCCCTGCCCCCGCGCAGCCAATGGCAAGCCAGCGCCTCCTCGCGCCAAGTCGCCGCCCTCGCCCCCGCACACGCCATCGACGGCGACGAGACCACCCGTTGGGGCGGCGCCTTCAGCCCCGGCCACTGGTTCCAGCTCGACCTCGGCCGCCTGGCCGAGGTCGGCGGCGTGCGCCTGCACTGGGACAGCGGCTTCGCCGTCGGCTACCGCATCCAAGCCTCCCGCGACGGCAAGACCTGGGACGACGTCTACACCAGCACCGACTCGCGCGGCGCCACCGACTACCTGTTCTTCCCCGTCCGCCAGGCCCGCTACCTGCGCCTGGCCAGCCCCGAACGTACCGCCGACTGGGGCGTGTCGGTGCTCGAATTCGAACCGCTGGCCACCGCCACCGCCGCAGCACGCCTGCTCGGCCTGCCCAACGACGCCGCGCGCGTCTGGCAAGGTGGCGCCCAACCGCTGGCGATGCCGCCTGCGCAAGACGCCGCTGGCGCGGTCGAGATCGCGCTACCGCGCGGCGACGCCATCGCCGGGCTCGAAGTGTGGTGGGACGGCCCGCGCAACGGCGCACGCCTGCAGGCGCGCGAAGGCAGTGGCGCCTGGCGCACCGTGGCCGAAGACCCTGGCAGCGCCGGCGAAATGTCTTTCCTCGCCGCGCCGGAACCGTTCAAACCCACTGCCCTGCGCCTGCTCGCCGGCATCGACGGCAGCGCCCCCCACGTCCGCCGGCTGCGCCTGCTGGGTCCCGAACAGGTGCTGAGCCCGACCAAACGCTTCGAGGTGCTCGCCAGCCGCGAACACGCCGCGCTGTTCCCGGCGCAACTGCATCAACAGCAGATCTACTGGACCGTGGTGGGCGTACCGGCCGGACGGCAGAAGTCGATCTTCGATGAATTCGGCAACCTGGAAGCCTTCAAGGGCGCGCCGATGCTGCAGGCGATCTGGCGCGACGCGCAGGGCGCGGTCACCGCCGACAGCGTCGCGCGCACGCAATCCCTGCGCGAAGGCTGGATGCCGATGCCGACGGTGCAATGGCAGGCGCGGCCGCAATTGCAGATCCGCAACCAGGCCATGGCGATCGAACAACGCAACGGCCAGCCGGTGACGCTGGTGCGCTACCGGGTCGAGAACACCGGCACCGCGGCCACCACCGGCACGCTGTCGCTGTTGCTGCGGCCGATCCAGGTCAATCCGCCGTGGCAGCACGGTGGCGTGTCGGCGATCAAGGACATTGCCCTGGAGGGCCCAGCCAAGGCCACCGACGTGCGTGTAAACGGACGCATCCTGGTCTCGTCATTGACGCCCGTGGATGCACGCGGTGCCAGCGGTTTTGGCGCGCACGGCGAACAAGAACCGACCGCGACCATCGCCAGCGGGCAAGTGCCTTCCGCCAGCCAGGCGCATGACCCGGCCGGCCTGGGCTCGGCAGTGATGGCGTTCGACGTCAAGCTTGCCCCCGGCGCCCATCGCGACATCGTCGTCGCCTTCCCGCTCGGCACCCAGCCACGCGATCCACAGAGCGGCGAATTGCCACCGGCAGCGCCGGTCGATCGCGACGGCTGGCAAGCCGATGCCGGCAAGGTCTTCGATGCCGCTGCCGACACACTCACCGCGCAATGGCAGGCGCGCTTCGGCAACATCGGCCTGCGCCTGCCGGACAAGTCGCTGGTGGACATGCTGCGCGCGCAAGGCGCCTACATGCTGCTCAACCAGACCGGGCCGGCCATGCAGCCGGGACCGCGCAACTACAACCGCTCCTTCATCCGCGACGGTGCCGCCACCGCATCGGCACTGCTGCGCATGGGCCAGCCGAAGGTGGCACGCGACTACCTGCACTGGTATTCCGAGCACGCCGTGCACCCCAACGGCCTGGTCTCGCCGATCCTCAACGAGGACGGCAGCGTCAACCGCGGCTTTGGCTCGGACATCGAGTACGACAGCCAGGGCGAATACATCAACCTGGTGGCCGATGTGGCGCGGCTGGACGGCGGCGCGGAAAGCGTGCGCGACTACCTGCCCAAGGTGATCGCGGCCATGCGCTTCATGCAGGCGCTGCGCGAGCGCACGCTGGTGCCCGAGTACATGGCCGACCAGCCGGCGCCGGAGCGCTACGCCGGCATCATCGCGCCGTCGATCAGCCACGAAGGCTATTCCAGCCCAACGCACAGTTACTGGGACGACTATTGGGCCTTGAAGGGCTGGCAGGACGGCGCCTGGCTGGCCGAACAGCTCGGCGACACCGCCACCGCCACCTGGGCACGCGAACAATACGTCCCCCTGCGCGACTCGGTCGCCGCCTCGATCCGCGCCACCATCGCCTGGAAGGGCAGCGACGTCATCCCGGCCTCGGCCGACCTGGGTGACGGCGACCCGACCAGCGTGTCGATCGCACTCGATCCCACCGGGCAGCAGGCGATCCTGCCGCCGCAAGTGCTGCGCACCACGTTCGACCGCTACCTCGCCGACGTGCGTGCGCGAGAACAGCCTGACGCACTGTTCGCCTACACCCCGTACGAGATGCGCAACGTGCTCACCTACGTGCACCTGGACCGGGTCGACGACGCCAACGAATTGCTGTCGTTGTTGATGGCGCATCGGCGTCCGCTGCCATGGCAGGTACTGGCCGAAGTGGTGCATTCGCGGCTGCGCTATCCCGGTTACCTGGGCGACATGCCGCACACCTGGATCGGCGCCGAATACGCGCGCACGCTCTACGGCATGCTGATGCGCGAGGAAAACGACGCGCTGGTGCTGCTGCCGGGCACGCCGGCGACATGGTTGGCGGGCGAAGGCGTGGCGATCGACGCCTTGCCGACCGCATTCGGCAAACTCGGCCTGCAGGCCCGACAGCAGGGCGATCGGCTGCAGCTCACGCTGGCCAAGGGCTTGCGCGCCGATACCCCGGTGCGGGTGACCTGGCCGAACCGGCAACGGCCGAGCGAAGTACGCGTGGACGGCAAGCGGGTCGAGGACTACGACGCACAAGGCGTCCGCCTGGCGAAACCATTCCGCACCTTGGAGGCGCGTTGGGATAAGGCATCACGGTGATGTTGCTTGCGGAGACCTTGCCGCGACCGATGATCTCCGGTCGCGGCTGAAGCCGCTCCTACAGTGCACCCAGACGCTGTGCGCGATGGCTGCTGGAGAGGTTGTAGGAGGGGCTTCAGCCCCGACGCTGTCAGGTCGCGGAGACCTTCCCGCGACCGATCAACAGCTTGCCATCCTGCAGCCGGTAATGCCGGTGCACCACTCCGGCCGGCAAGGCATCGTGGGTAATCATCAACAGACTGCGCGGGCCCAGCGCCTGCGCCAGGTCCTGCAACAAGGCATGCGCGGTGTCCACGTCCAGCCCTTCGGTCGGCTCGTCGAGCACCAGCAGTGGCGCCTGCCGCAACAACGCTCGCGCCAGGGCGAGCCGCCGTGCTTGCCCGGCGGACATCGTCGCGCCGTTCTCGCCGACCCAGGTATCCAGGCCGCCCTGCGCACGCGTCCACTGCTCCAGGCGCACCTGCGCCAGCACCTGCCATAGCGCGGCCTCGTCCGCGTCAGGTGCGCCAATGCGCAGATTCTCGGCGACGCTGCCGGCAAACACCGGCGCGTTCTGCGGCATCCAGGCCACGCGACTGTGCCACTGCGCCGATGCAAATTCACCCAAGGCGACGCCGTCCCAACTGACCCGGCCCTGCTGCGGATCCCACAGGCGCAACAGCAATGCCGACAGCGTGGTCTTGCCGCTGCCGCTGTCGCCACCGATGGCAATGAGTTCCCCAGGGCGCAACGTCAGTTCGAGGCCATCGAGCACCGCGCGTTCGCTGCCGGGCCAGGCGAATACCACGTGCTCAAAACGCAAGGTGCCTTGTTCGGCAACCGGCTGCGGCGCCACCGGCTCGGCCACGCTGGCCGGCACATCGACGATCTCCTGCAGCTGCTGCGCGGCGACCCGCCCGGCCCAGAGCGCCTGCCAGGCCAGGCCAGCGCCTGCCCATACCTCCAGCAGCGCCAGGGTCAGGAACACCAGCGCCGCCGCCCATTCCGGCGCCAGCGCGCCGCGCCCCGCCGCTGCCAGCACCAGCCAGAGCATGCCGGCCAGCCCGGCGGCCCCACAGGCCGCATGCAGCAGCTGCCCGGCGACCAGGCGTCGCCTGCGCCGGCGGTCGCTTTCGCCGACGGCCACGGCCGCCTGCTCGACGCGCGCGATCCAGCCGGCGGTAGCCTCTACCGCGGCCAGGTCGGCGGCGCCTTCCAGCCCTTCGAAGGCGAGCGTGCGCAAGGCCATGCGTTGGCGCGCGCGGCGTGCTTCGCGGCGGCCTGCGCCCCAGGCAACCTGCGAGGGCACCAGCACCCCGACCGCCAGCGCCAATGCCGCCAGCACCAGCGCGGCCGGCGGGTAGATCCACGCCGCCGCAGCCACGCCGCAAACGCCGACTACGCCCAGCGCCAGCAACGGCGCCAGCGCGCGCACTACCAGCCCATCGACCTCGGCGATGTCCGACATCAATCGCGCCAGCAGGTCGCCAATGCGGCTGGCCCCCAGTCGCGCCGGCGCCAGCGGCAGCGCGCGCCGGAAGAACCACACCCGCAGATCGCGGGCGATGCGCAAGGTGGCGTCGTGGCCCACCAGTTTCTCGCCGTAACGCGAAGCGATGCGCGCCATGGTCAGACCGCGCACGCCGGCCGAGGGCGAGAAGAAATTGAAATCGGCCGCCATTCCCGCTGCCAACGCCGTGGCCACCAGGAAGCCGCCGGACAACGACAGCAGGCCGACGCCGGCGAGCATGGTCGTGGCGACCAGCACTGCGGTCAGCGCAAGCCGGCCGCGGTGGCGCGCGAATACTTGCCAGAGGCCGTCGCGGTGGCGCTCGATGTTCATGCCGGCATCTGCATTGGCGCTCCGCGCGGCGGCAAGGCGATGACGGCGTCGGCCCAGTCGCGCACCGCGGTGCTGTGGGTGGCGACGATGACCGCGCGTTCGCGCGCGAACACGCCCAGGGTATCGAGCAGGTCGGCCTCGGTCTGCGGATCCAGGAACGCGGTCGGCTCGTCCAGCAGCAGCACGTCCGGCTCGCGCAGCAATAGCCGCGCCAACGCAATGCGCCTGGCCTCGCCGCCGGACAGGCCAAATCCGCGCTCGCCGATCACCGTTTCCAACCCGTGCGGCAACTGCGAGGCAAAGCGCATCACCTGCGCGGCTTCGGCCACCGCGCGCAGGCGTCCGTCGCTCACGCCCGGCGCGGCCAGGCGCAGGTTGTCGGCGATGCTGGCATGGAACAGGTACGGCCGCTGTCCGGCGTAGCCCACGCGCAATCCCGGCCGCTGCACGATGCGGCCTTCGCGCGGCGCCAGCCAACCGGCCAGCGCTTCGAGCAACGTGCTCTTGCCACTGCCGCTGGGCCCGACCAAGGCCAGCCGCCGGCCGGCGGCGATGTCCAGCGACACGGCCTCCACCACATCGTGCGGCGCGCCCAGCGGCCGCAGGCGCAGGTGATGCGCCACCAGCAGCGGACCACGGATCTGCGCCAGTTCCGGTTCGCGCTCGACGTGGGCGGCCGGCGCGGCCGCCATTGCCAGCGGCGCCGGCGGCGCGAGCAAGCGCTCGACCTCGGCAACGGCGGCCAATGCATTGGCGCGGTCGTGGTAATGCGCGGCCAGCCGCCGCAGCGGCGCGTAGAACTCCGGCGCCAGCATCAGGCAGAACACGCCGACGCCCAGGCTGGCCGCGCCGTGCCCACCGAGCATGCCGAGATAGCCCAGGCCCAGGTACAGCGCGATCATCGCCACGCTCGCCGAGGCGAAGAACTCGAGCACCGTGGACGAGAGAAAGGCGATGCGCAGCACCTTGAGGCTGCGCAAGCGCACCCCTTCGGCGGCCGCCGCGATCCCGGCCAGCTCGGCCTCGCCGCGCCCGTACAGGCGCAACAGTCCCAGGCCCTTGAGCCGATCGGCGAAGTGTCCGCCCATCCGCGCCAGGGCCTGCAGCTGGCTACGGCCAGCGGCCTCGGCGCCCCAGCCGACCAGCATCATGAACACCGGCACCAGCGGTGCGGTCAGCAACAGGATCACGCCGACCACCGGTTCCATCACCGCCACCGCGACCAGGATGGCCAGCGGCACGATCGCTACCTCGACCCGTGCCTGCAGGTAGCCGGCGTAATAGCCTTCGAGCGCATCACCATGGGCCAGCAGCAGTTCGCCCAGTTCGCCACTGCGCTGTTGCCGGAGCCAAAGCGGGCCGCGCCCGAGCAAGGCGCGGTAGACGCTGCTGCGCAGGGCCAGCCGCGCACTGTCGGCCACCGCCCCGGCCGCGCTTTGCGCCCAGGCCGCCAACAGCAATCGCGCCACCAGCACCGCGATCAACGCGGCGAACGCGCCTGTCAGGGTCGGCAGCGGCCGCTGCCACACCAATACCGCCTGCAGCAGCCAGCCAATCAGCCCGGCCTGTGCGATCACCGCGACCCCGGCCACGCTGGTGGCAGTGGCGGCGATCCAGCGCGCACGACGCGCGCCGGAGGCCAGTTCGGCCAAGCGGGCGCTGCGGCGGCGGCGGTCCTGCGGAGTATCGGGGGGAAGCGGGCTATCGGCGTCCAATACGCTCTCGGCGGGCTCGCGGCGGGGGCTGGCGCGATTGTATGCGGGTGGCGCCGATACGGCGCGCCGGCCGGGGGTGTGAAGGATTGCCGCAGCGACCGGATGCCGCATTGATCTGGATCAACGCCCGGCGCACCATCGCGGCAGATCATTCGCCCAGCTCCCAACCGTCCAAAGGACGCCTCAGCCATGATCGACATGACAGTCGTCGATTTGTCACGGCTTCAGTTCGCACTGACCGTGATGTACCACTTCTTGTTCGTCCCCCTCACCCTCGGCCTCTCTTTCATGATCGCGATCATGGAGAGCGTGTATGTCATGACCGGCCGCGAGGTCTGGCGGCGCATGACGATCTTCTGGGGCGTCCTGTTCGGCATCAACTTCGCCATGGGTGTCGGTACCGGCATCGTCATGGAGTTCCAGTTCGGCATGAACTGGTCCTACTACAGCCATTACGTCGGCGACATCTTCGGCGCGCCGCTGGCGATCGAAGGCTTGATGGCGTTCTTCCTCGAAGCGACCTTCATCGGCCTGTTCTTCTTCGGCTGGAACCGCCTCACCCGCGTGCAGCACCTGGCGGTGACCTGGCTGATGGCGCTGGGCACCAACCTCTCGGCGCTGTGGATCCTGGTCGCCAACGGCTGGATGCAGAACCCGACCGGCGCGGTCTTCAACCCGGACACCATGCGCATGGAAGTGGTCGACTTCATGGCGGTGGTGTTCAACCCGGTGGCGCAGGCCAAGTTCGTGCATACGGTCTCGGCCGGCTACGTCACCGGTGCGGTGTTCGTGATGTCGATCAGCGCGTTCTACCTGCTGCGCGGTCGCCACCGCGACATGGCGCGGCGCTCGTTCGCGGTGGCCGCGGCCTTCGGCCTGCTGTCTTCGCTCTCGGTCGTGGTACTGGGCGATGAAAGCGGCTATGCCGCCAACGAGCACCAGAAGATGAAGCTGGCGGCGATCGAAGCGATGTGGGAGACCGAGCAGGCACCGGCCGACTTCACCGCCTTCGGCATTCCCAACCAGAAGACCCAGCAGAACGATTTCGCGATCAAGATCCCGTACCTGATGGGCCTGATCGCCACCCGCTCCTTGAACCAGCCGATCCCCGGCATCCTCGAACTGGTCGAGCGCGCCGAGCACCGCATTCGTGGCGGCCAGCTCGCCTACGGTGCGCTGGAGCGGCTGCGCAAGGACAAGAACGACGCCGAAGCGCGCGAGATGTTCGACCGCCATTGGCAGGACCTGGGCCACGGCCTGCTGCTCAAGCGCTATCGCGAAGACATCGTCAACGCCACGCCCGAGCAGATAGCGCAAGCGGCGATGGATACGGTGCCGCGCGTGCTGCCGCTGTTCTGGACCTTCCGCATCATGGCCGCGATTGGTTTCTACCTGATCGTCTTCTTCGCCGCGGCATTCTGGTTCTCCTGCAAGCACAACTTCGAAGACAAGCGCTGGTTCCTGAAGTTGGCGCTATGGACCTTGCCGCTGCCGTGGATCGCGATCGAATGCGGTTGGTTCGTCGCCGAATACGGCCGCCAGCCGTGGGCGGTGGAAGGCGTGCTGCCGACGTTCTACGCCGCCTCGGGGCTGGCGCTGCACCAGATCCTGACCACGCTGTGCGGGTTCGTGCTGCTCTATACCGTGCTATTAGTGATTGAAATCAAGCTGATGCTGAAGGCGATCAAGCTCGGGCCGGAGGACATCCTGCCTTCGCTGCAGGCCCGCAAGTCCCCCGATGCCCCCCTCAGCACCGAAGCGCTCGCCGGCGGCCAGCCGTAAGCGCAGGAGAACTCACATGGACTTCGTATTGCTCGATTACACGACGCTGCGCCTGGTGTGGTGGCTGCTGATGGGCATCTTGCTGATCGGCTTTGCGGTGATGGACGGCTTCGACCTGGGGGTGGGCACGCTGCTGCCGCTGGTGGCCCGCAACGATGCCGAGCGCCGGCTGGTGGTCAACACCATCGGCCCGGTCTGGGAAGGCAACCAGGTGTGGCTGATCCTGGGCGGCGGGGCGATCTTCGCCGCCTGGCCACCGCTGTACGCGGTGAGCTTCTCCGGTTTCTACCTGGCGATGTTCCTGATCCTGTTCGCGCTGATCCTGCGCCCGGTCGGCTTCAAGTACCGCGGCAAGCTGCCGAGCCAGCGCTGGCGCAACAACTGGGACTGGGCGTTGTTCGTTGGCGGCTTCGTCCCGGCGCTGATCATGGGCGTGGCGGTGGGCAATGTACTGCTCGGCGTGCCGTTCCATTTCGACGACAGCATGCGGGTGTTCTACACCGGCAGCTTCTTCGGCCTGTTGATGCCCTTCGCCCTGCTCGCCGGCCTGCTCAGCGTGACCATGCTGATGGCCCACGGCGCGGCGATGCTGGTACTCAAGACCGACGGCCCGGTGGCCGACCGCGCGGCCCGTTATGGCAGCTTGTCGGCAGGGGTGGCGCTGCTGTTGTTCGCCGCCGGCGGGGCCTGGGTCGCCTTCGGCCTGCATGGTTACGAGGTGACCTCGGTACAGGTCACCGACGGGGCCACCAATCCGCTGCTGAAGACCGCCACGGTGGGCGCCGCCGCCGGTGGCTGGCTGCACAACTACCAGGCCATGCCGCTGACGCTGCTGGCGCCGTTGCTGGGCCTGCTCGGCCTGCTCGGCAGCGCGGTGTTGTTGCGTGCACGCCGCGGCGGCCTGGCCTTCGTTGCATCGGGCGCGGCCATCGCCGGCATCATCCTGACCGTGGGCCTGGCGATCTTTCCGTTCCTGCTGCCCTCCTCCAGCGCGCCGGGCTCCAGCCTGACGGTGTGGGATGCCTCCAGCAGCCACCTGACGCTGTGGATCATGTTGCTGGCCACGGTGGTGTTGCTGCCGATCGTGCTGGTCTACACCGCCTGGGTCTATCGCGTATTGAAGGGCAAGGTCACCGCCGACGAAATGAGCCAGAACCCGAACGCCTACTGACCGGGCACGCCCTGCGCGCGCCCCCCATTCAAGGAGCTGCAACATGTGGTATTTCGCCTGGATTCTCGGTACCGGCCTGGCCTCGCTGGCGGCGGTGCTCAA
>DATLJF010000030.1:0-2120 GCA_035539015.1 Stenotrophomonas sp.
GCGCCATCGAGCGCGCCGAGCGCGTGCGCCTGCCGCTGGGCACGGTGTTGTCCCGGCATGCCACCCAGGTGGTGCTCGGGACCTTGGCGACGTTCGCGACTTTTGCGTTGTTCTACCTGATGACGGTCTGGGCGCTGGGCCATGGCACCGCCCGGCTGGGCTACGACAAGGAGTCGTTCCTGCTGCTGCAGATGGCGGGCATCGTGTTCTTCGCCCTCGGCATCCCGATATCGGCACGCTGGGGCGACCGCGGCGGCACGGCGCCGGCCATGGTGATCGCCAGCGTCTGCATCATCGTCTTTGGATTGTGCTTCGCGCCGCTGTTCGTCGCCGGCGAGCCATTGCGCGTGCTGTTGTTCCTGGCCCTGGGATTCTTCTTCATGGGCCTGACCTACGGACCGTGCGGCACCTTGCTGGCGCAGCTATATCCGGTTCCGGTGCGCTATACCGGCGCGTCGCTCTCGTTCAACCTGGCCGGCATTCTCGGCGCGGCGCCGGCGCCGTATATCGCCACCGGCCTGGCCGAGCGCTACGGGTTGCCGGCAGTGGGCGCGTACCTGGCGCTGACGGCGGCAGTGAGCCTGGGCGCCTTGCTGCTGTCGCGTAAGTACCTGGAGCGCTGAAGCGCAGCTGCGCCACCGGACCTTGATGCTTCAGGCCGCCGCGGCGCCTGCCGGGGTGGCGTAGCTCAAGCGATTGCGCCCGCCGGCCTTGGCCAGGTACAGATGCTTGTCCGCTTCGCCGAGCAGGTGATGCAGGGATTCGTCGTGGCGGCGCGCGGTGCAGAAGCCGATGCTCACCGTCATGCGCAGTTCCTGGTCGCCGACCTGCACGCGCAACGATTCGATGTGCTGGCGCAGGCGTTCGAAGTAGCCAGCCGCTTCGCCCGGCGCCAGGCCCGGGACCAGCAGGCAGAACTCTTCGCCACCAAAACGCGCGGCCAGGTCTTGCGGGCGAGCATGGGCCGCCACGGCCTGGGCGACCGCGCGCAGCGCATCATCGCCGGCCTCGTGCCCCCAGGTGTCGTTGATGTGCTTGAAGTGGTCGATGTCCACCATCGCCGCGGTGACGCTCTGGCGCTCGGCCAGCAGGCGCGGCAGGCTGCGTTGGCTTTGTTCGAGGAAATGCCGGCGGTTGGGCAGGCCGGTGAGGTAATCGCGGGTGGCCAGGTCCTGCAGGGTGCCGATCAGTTCGAGCTGGTCGACGTTCTGCGAGACCCGGCAGAAGAATTCTTCGCGCGAGAACGGTTTGCGCAGGAAGTCGTTGGCGCCGTTCTTGAGGAAGCGCGGAATCAGCGAGGCCGGTGTTGCCGGAGATGCCGATCACCGCGACCTTGTCGCGGCTGCGCAGGCCGCGCAACCGGCGGGTGAACTCGACGCCCTCCATGCCGGGCATTTCCTGGTCGACGATGGCCAGGCGGATGCTCGGATCCTGCTCGATGGCCTGCAGGCCGGCCATGCCGTCGGCGGCCGCCACCACCCGGTAGCCGTACATCTGCAGCAGTGCGGAGGCGTAGGCGCGCGCCGACAGCGAGTCGTCCACCACCAATGCGGAAATGCGCCGGTTGCGCTCCAGGCGCTGCACCAGCCAGGCCAGGTAGTCGATGCTGCCGGGGGCGTTCTTGACCACGTAGTCGATGATCTGCTGCTGCAGCACGCGCCGGCGCAGGTCTTCGTCGTAGACGCCGCTGACCACCACGGTCGGCAGGCCCCGGGCGGTGAAGAACTCCACCACCTGGTCGCGATCGCCGTCCACCAGCACCAGGCCGGTCAGCACCAGGAACCAGCCTTCCTCTTCGTCGAGCACGCGAGCCGCTTCGGCCAGGGTCGAGACGATGGTGACCGGTAGTTCCACCCGCTGTTCGATCGCTTCGCGCAGCAGCGTGGTGAAGGTGCGCGAATTCTCTACCAGCAGGATGCGCTGGGGGAGGGGGCTGCCGTCTTCGTAGGGGCTGGCGGGAACGGAGGGCATGGATCCGGGAGCCGGATGGAGGGGTCGCCAAGGTAGCGGCCAGGGCTGCGGAAACTTGAGCGGCTTCACGTAATTGATTGGGTTGCGACCTCGATAGAGGGCGGATTAATCGCATGGTTCTCGGCCCAGACAGGTGTTTTTGTGCAGGG
>DATLJF010000031.1:0-8543 GCA_035539015.1 Stenotrophomonas sp.
TTGAGGTCCAGGGTGTCGTGGTAGAACGCCGACAGCGAAGCGACCGTGGCGGCCAGCATGGCCATCGGATGGGCGTCGTAGTGGAAGCCCTTGAGGAAGTGCTTGAGCGACTCATGCATCATCGTGTGATGCGTCACTTCATGCTCGAACTTGGCGAACTCGGCCTTGTTGGGCAGTTCGCCGTTCATCAGCAGGTACGACACTTCCAGGAAGTTGGAGTGCTGGGCGAGCTGCTCGATCGGGTAGCCGCGGTACAGCAGCACGCCGTTGTCGCCGTCGATGTAGGTGATGGCCGACTTGCAACTGGCGGTAGCGGTGAAACCCGAGTCGTAGGTGAAAAGACCGGTTTCCTTGGTCAGCTTGGAAATGTCGACGCAGTCATTGCCCAGCGTGGGCTTGAGCACGGGCAAAACTACCGACTTGTCGCCGGCGTTGAGCGTGACCTGATCAAGATCGGACACAGTGTCGCTCCTCAGAATGGTTCGCCGCACGGTGGGGCCGGCGGCATTGATGGCGGTCCAGGGGAGTATTCCCTGGATGACCCTCATTATCGCACAGCAGCATAGGTGCGGAACTCAGACTGAAGTCGAACGCCGGCCCGCAACGATGCGTTGCAGCCAGCCGCCAGAATGTGCAAAAGCGACGGCCGCACCTGGGCGCGGCCGTCGCTTGTTTCGATTTTTGCTGCCCTTGAAAGGGCCACTTCACGCAGTGCGTGAAGCGTCCGACCGTTCGATCAGCGCGCGTAGCGCTTCTGGAACTTGTCGATACGGCCGCTGGTGTCGATGACCTTGTGCTTGCCCGTATAGAACGGATGCGAAGCCGAGGAAATTTCCACCTTGATCAGCGGGTACTCCTGACCGTCTTCCCACTTCACGGTCTCCTTGGAGGCCATGGTCGAGCGGGTCAGGATCTTGAGATCGGAAGTCACGTCGTGGAAAACGACGTCGCGGTAGTTCGGATGGATGTCGGCCTTCATGGGCTCGCACCGTAGGGGGCTGCTGGACAAGAGCGGCATTATAGCCAGCGACCCCGGCCCAGGCAAGCCTGCTGCTCAGCCGGCCGCCAGGGCGCCCCGCACCAGGGCCTCGAAGCGCGCCTGGTCATAGCCGATCAACAGGCTGGCGTTGTCCGGCAGTCCCCATTGGCGGTTCCAGTCGACCACGGTGGCACCGCGGGTGTGGGTGCCGGCCAATTCCACCTGCAACGGGCGCTGTTCGACCCGGGTGGCGCCTTCCGGTGCCAGCGCCCAGGCCATGGCCAGGGCATCGGCGGCGTACCAGTGCTCGCCGCGACTGTCCTCGGACCACAGCCGGGTCTTGCGCGAAATCTCCTCGTAGAAGCGTGCCGCCGCGCTGTCGGCGGCCAGCCACTGTTCCACCGCGCGATGCGGCAGCCCATGGGCGACGGTGGCTTCCCAATCGGCCACTTCGATGTGCGGGAAGGCCGAGAACACGATATGCGCGGCTTCCGGGTCGAAGGCGATGTTGAACTCGGCCTGCGGGGTGATATTGCCGTGGCCGTTGATCGCCCCGCCCATCACCAGGAAGCGGCCCACGCGCTGCGGCAGGCTCGGGTCCAGCTTCAGCGCCAGCGCGATGTTGGTGAGCGGCCCCAGGGCGACCAGGAACAGCTTGCCGGCGTATTGGTGCGAGAGGCGCAGGATCGCCAGCGCCGCATGTTCGGTTTCCACGCCGCGCGCCACGGCCGCATAGCCGACGTCGCCGAAGCCATCCAGCCCATGCACATGGGCCGCATCGACGGCCGGATGCAACAACGGGTCGGGGCAACCGGCGTATACCGGCACGTCGGCACGGCCCGCGACTTCGCACAGCTTCAAGGCATTGCGCACGGTGTGGTCGAGGCCGACGTTGCCAGCGGCGATGGTCAGGCCGACCACGTCATGGCGCGTGTCGTTGAAGGCCATCAGCAAGGCCAGCGCATCGTCCACGCCGGGGTCGGTGTCGATCAACAGCGGAATCTTTTGGCTCATCTTTTCTTTCTCTCTGTCTGGTCGGCGAGTCTGTCACCGATGCGCTGACAAAACCAACCAGGACCGGGGCGGGTTTCAGGCCAACGCGTCGAGCGCTGCGCGCAGGGCGCGCACGCGGGAGACGTCGGTTTGCGCCACCTCGCCGGAAAGGCCTGGAAGCCACTGTGCTTGCGCCGCTGTCGGGCGAAGGGTACGTGCCGAAGCATGCACTGCGACCACGCCGGTGCGACGCACGATCTGGCCGACATTGCCGGCATCGATCCCGGCCCCGGCCATCACCGCAATGCGGCCCCGCGCCTGTGCGACCCGCGCGGCGATGTTGTCGGTGCCGGCCAGGGCGTCGGCATGCGCGCCCGAGGTCAGCACGCGCTCGCAGCCCAGCGCGATGGCTGATTCCAGCGCGCGTGCCGGCTCGGCGCAAACGTCGATCGCACGATGGAACGTCACGCCCAGTCCGCGGGCGGCGGCGACCAGCGCCTTGCAGGTGTCTGTATCCACGTCGCCCTTGACATCCAGCGCGCCGATCACCACGCCATCGCAGCCCAGCTGCACGCACTGGGCGATATCGCGCAGCATCACCTCGCGCTCGGCCTCGTCGTAGCAGAAGTCGCCGCCGCGCGGCCGGATCAGCACGTACAGCGGAATGCGCAATCGTTCGCGGGCCACGGCCAAGGTGCCATGCGACGGTGTGCAACCGCCTTCGCCCAGGTTTTCGCACAGCTCGATGCGATCGGCACCGCCGGCCTGTGCGGCCATTGCCGAGGCCAGCGATCCGGCGGCGATCTCCAACTGCAAACGTGCGCTCACATCTGTTCCGTGGCGTAGACCGACCCGCTGTCGATCAACCGGTCGTGCGGCCCCGGGCTGCCGTCCTGCATCGCGTAGACAAACCCCTTGTGCAGCGCGAACGCGCCCACCCGGCCGTCGCGACTCAATGCCAGGAAACACACCTGCAGGCGCTTGCTGTCCTCCGGGCGCTTGCGCACCACGCGTTCGATCGCCTCGCGGCAGGCTTCGGCGGGTGAGTGGCCCTGGCGCATCAGTTCCACCACCAGGAAACTGGCGGCATTGCGGATCATTTCTTCGCCCACGCCGGAAGCCGTGGCAGCGCCGGCTTCCTGGTCCACATACAGGCCGGCGCCGATGATCGGGCTGTCCCCCACGCGGCCGTGCAGCTTCCAGGCCATGCCGCTGGTGGTGCAGGCACCGGCGAGCCGGCCTTGCGCGTCCATCGCGAGGATGCCGAGTGTGTCGTGGTTGTGACTGTCGCCTGGTCGCAAGGCGCGCTCGGCGTTGATCTGCGGCTGGTAGCGCGACGTCTTGCGCCACTGCTCCCATGCCTGCCGCGCGGTATCGGTGAGCAAGGGCGTCTTGCGGAAGCCTTGCTCGATCGCGAACTGTTGTGCGCCCGCGCCTACCAGCATCACGTGCGGCGTCTTCTCCATCACCGCGCGTGCAACCGACACCGGATGGTCGATGTCTTCCAGCGCGCCGACTGCGCCGCAGCGGCCGTCGCCGGCCATGATGCTGGCGTCCAGGGTCAGCACGCCGTCGCGATCAGGGTTGCCGCAGCTGCCGACGGTGGGATTGCACAAATCGGCTTCGGCCCAGCGCGCGCCAGCCTCGACCGCGTCGAGTGCGCTGCCGCCGGCGGCCAGCAGCTTCCACGCCGCGGCGTTCGCACCCACGCCGAAATCCCAGGTCGAGACCACCCGCGGCTTCGAGCGGGCGCCAGCGGCAGCAGCGCCCGCCGCTACGCCCAAGGCCGGGGTGGCGAGTGCGGCGCCGGCCGCAAGCGAAGACTGCAGGAACCGACGTCGTGTACTCATGGTGCTCCTGTGGGGACCGCGCTCAGCGCGCGCCGGGGGTTCGTTGTGCGTACCAGGCCGCGGCGCCGACCAGGCCCAGTTGGCCGTGGTCGACCAACCACACCGGTACCTGCGCCAGCACCGGGGCCAGCACGCCCTTGTTGCCGAAGCGGGCGGCGAAGGTGCCATCGAGCAGCTGCGGCTTGATCTGCGCGGGGATCCCGCCGGCCAGGTAGATCGCGGTGGCGCCGAAGCTCAATGCCAGGTCGCCGGCCAGGCTGCCGAGCAGGCCGCAGAAGATCCGCAGCGCTTCGTCTGCCTGGGCGTTGCCGCCGGCGGATATCGTCGTGGGACTGTCGAGCTCGGCGGGCACCCCGTCCAGCACGCACAGCGCCTGGTAGGTGTTGACCAGGCCGGG
This sequence comes from Stenotrophomonas sp., assembly GCA_035539015.1. Classification (GTDB taxonomy): domain Bacteria; phylum Pseudomonadota; class Gammaproteobacteria; order Xanthomonadales; family Xanthomonadaceae; genus Stenotrophomonas_A. The sequence goes on from DATLJF010000031.1 coordinate 4,220, forward strand.
GCCGGACAGCACGCGCTCATTGTCCACGTGCGGCCAGCGCTGCAGCAGTTGCTGCAACAGCGCCAGCTCGCGCGCCGTGCCTACCGCCAGGGCGGCATGGCCCGCTTCGCTGGCCAGCACTTGCGGCGGTGGGCCCGGCAAGCGCAAGGCGGTGCCGAGCCCGGTTCCGGGACCCAGCACCACCGCCGCGCCAGGGGCGGCAATATCCGGACCGCAGACACGCGTCATCGCGTGGCGTTCGATGAAGGGCATGGCCCAGGCCACCGCCTCGAAGTCGTTCATCACCGCCAGTTGGTCAAGGCCGGATTCGCGCCGCGTCTGCGCCAGCGTCACCGCCCACGGCAGGTTGCTGTTGACCAGCACATCGCCGTCAAGCCGGCCGGCGATGGCGACGACGGCATGCGCGCCACCCACCCCGCTGCGGCCGATGAAGTCGCGCAGGATCGCCGCCAGGCTCGGGTAGCCGGCGCAGGCGTACTGATGGAACGCGTCGACCACCACGCCGGCTTCGGACGTCACCCGCACCACGCCGAGCCGGGCATGGGTGCCGCCGACATCTGCGGCAATGAAACGCTGCCCCGGCAGCAATGCCATGCCGGTCGCCGGGGCCGCCGCTGCCGCCACCGGTGTGGCCGGTGACGCTTTCGGATCGGCGGGGGCGGGCAGGCGGGCATCGTGCATTAGGGCGGGAACCAAAGGCGGGGGGCGATTATCGGTCAGCGGCTGTGTCGGCGTCGCCAGCGCTCACGCCGCGGCGTAGCGCACGGCGCCGCCGACCCAGCGCGCCACGACCTGGTCGGCCACGGTCGGGGCCTCGGCCAGCAGCGTCTCGGCCAGCCGTTGCACGCGCGGCAACAAGGCGGCATCGCGCGCCAGGTCGGCGACGCGGAAGCTGGCCAGGCCGGTCTGGCGGGTGCCGAGCAGCTCGCCGGGACCGCGCAGCTCCAGGTCCTTCTCGGCGATGACGAAGCCATCGTTGGTCTGGCGCATGGTCTCCAGGCGTTGGCGCGCCATCGCCGAGAGCGGCGCCTGGTACATCAGCACGCAGCTGGACGCGGCCGATCCGCGACCTACCCGCCCGCGCAGCTGGTGCAACTGCGCCAGGCCCAGGCGCTCGGCGTTCTCGATGATCATCAGCGAGGCATTGGGCACATCGACGCCGACCTCGATGACGGTGGTGGCCACCAGCAGGTCGGTCTCGCCCTGCTTGAACGCGCGCATGGCCGCCTGCTTCTCGGCCGCTTTCATGCGCCCGTGGACCAGGCCCACGCGCAGCCGCGGCAATTGCGCCGACAAGGTTTCATAGGTGCCCTGCGCGGCGGTGGCGACGACCTCGTCGCTTTCGTCGATCAGCGTGCACACCCAATAGGCCTGGCGGCCCTCGGCGCAGGCCACGCGGATGCGCTCGACCAGCTCGGGCCGGCGCTCGGCGCTGATCACGATGGTCTGCACCGGGGTGCGGCCCGGCGGCAGTTCATCGATGGCCGAGACGTCGAGGTCGGCATAGGCGGCCATCGCCAGGGTGCGCGGAATGGGCGTGGCGGTCATCACCAGCTGATGCGGCACGCTGCCGGCCGCCGCGCCCTTGTCGCGCAAAGCCAGGCGTTGGTGCACGCCAAAGCGGTGCTGTTCGTCGACGATGGCCAGGGCCAGGTCATGGAAGACCACCGCCTCCTGCATCAGCGCGTGCGTGCCCACCACCACCTGGGCCTGGCCGGATGCGACCTCCGCCAGCACGCGCTCGCGCGCCTTGCCGGTGACCTTGCCAGCCAGCCAGGCGATCCGGATACCCAGCGGCTCCAACCAGCCGCGCAGGTTGTTGAGGTGTTGTTCGGCCAGCAGTTCGGTCGGCGCGGCCAGCGCGGCCTGCTTGCCCTGCTCCACCGCCAGCATCGCCGCAAGCGCCGCGACCACGGTCTTGCCGCTGCCGACATCGCCCTGCACCAGGCGCAGCATCGGCGAAGGTCGGGCCAGATCCTGCCGCACTTGCGCAAACACGCGCTGCTGCGCGCCGGTCAACCTGAACGGCAGCGCCGCCAGCAGGCGCTCGACCTCGCGCCCCGCGCCGGCCAGCGCGGGCGCACGATGCCGCTGCAGGGCGATGCGTTGCCGGCGCAGGCTGAGGTGGTGGGCCAGCAACTCTTCCATCGCCAGGCGTTGCTGCGCCGGGTGTCGGCCGGCGGCAAGCGCGGCCAGGTCGCTGTCCGGCGCCGGCCGATGCATGTCGAGCAGCGCCTGCCGCAGCGAGGGCAGCTGCTGGCCCGCAAGCCAGTCTGCCGGCAGTAATTCGAGTTCGGCCTCGGCCGGCAACCGATCCAGCGCCAGGCCGATCAGGCGCCGCAATGTCACCGGGCCCAGACCTTCCACGGCCGGATAGACCGGGTCGAGCGAATCGCCCAGCACGCCGGCCTCGCCCGCTTCGAGCACGCGGTAGCTCGGGTGCACCATTTCCCAACCGTGCTGGCCGGGCTTGGGCGTGCCGAAGGCACGCACGCGCGCGCCGACGGCGAACTGCGCGACCTGCGCAGCGCGGAAATGAAAGAAGCGCAGCACCAGCGTGCCGCCCGACTCATCGCTGAGGGCCACCCGCAACATCGGCCGATAGCGAAAGCCGCGCTCGACCGCTTCCACCCGCCCCTCCACCTGCGCCGGCACCCCATTGCCCAACTGCGCGATGTCGGTCAGCCGGGTGCGGTCTTCATAGCGCAGCGGCAGGTGCAGCCACAGGTCCTGCAAGGTGAGGATGCTGCGCGCGGCCAGCTTGGCCGCCACTGCCGGGCCAACGCCCGGCAGCGAGGACAATGGCGCGTCGCCGGCCCGGGTCAGGCTCGGCGCGGGAGGGCGCGCGCGCGGCACGGCGGGCACCGCTGGCTCAGTCGAGCACCATCACCGCATCGACCTCGAAGCCGGCGCCCTTCGGCAGTCCGGACACCTCGATCGTCGAACGCGCCGGGAACGGCGCCTGGAAGTATTCCTGCATCACTGCGTTGACCGCGGCGAATTGGCCCAGGTCGGTCAGGTAGAGGCCAAGCCGGACGATGCGATCGAGCGAGCCGCCGGCCGCCTCGGCCACGGCCTTGAGGTTGTCGAAGGCGCGGCGGGCCTGCGCGCCGATATCAGCGCCGCCGACGATTTCGCCGCTGGCAGGGTCGAGCGGGATCTGCCCGGAAAAATACACGGTATTGCCGGCACGCACGGCCTGCGAGTACGGGCCGATGGCGGCAGGCGCCTGGTCGGTATGGATGATCTGACGGGTCATGGCGTCACCGCGGAAAGGAAATGATGGATGATTTTAGCCGCTGCGATCCCTGCAGGAGCGGCTTCAGCCGCGATGAAGCTTTACCGGGAACGCTTCATCGCGGCTGAAGCCGCTCCTACAGTGCTACTGCCGTCGCACGCTCTGCACCACGTGCAAACGCCGCAGGCGCCGCATGACTTCGGCCAGGTGGCGGCGGTCGCGCACCTGGATGTTGAAGCGCAGTACCGCGGCATTGAAGTCGCGGTCCAGGTAATCCACGCGCTCGATGTTCGATTCGCTCTGTGCGATCGCCGCGGCCAGCTGTGCGAGTACGCCGGTGCGATTCTCCACTTCCACCACCAGCGCGGTGTCGTAGTCGCCATTGACATTGGAATCCCAGTCGATCGGCACCCAGCGTTCCGGCGACTTGCGCAGTTCGGCCAGGTTCGGGCAATCCAGGCGATGGACCACGATGCCCTTGCCGGCAGTGTGGTAACCCATGATCTCGTCGCCGGGAATCGGCTGGCAGCAGTTGGCGAAACTGACCACGCCGCGCTCGCTGCCATTGATCAGGATTTTTTCCTGCGAATGCTTGGACAAGCCGGCGCCACGCAGCTCGGCATAGGCCATCAGCGCCTGCGCGGCCTGGGTCGGCATCCAGTTGCCCAGCGCGACATCGGCCAGCAGCGCCTCCAGGCGCGGGTAGCGGTGCTCGGCCAGGAAGGCGTCCAGGCGACCCTTGGGCAGACGCTCCAGCGAGGAATCCATCGCTTCCAGCGCGCGGTCGAGCATGCGATGGCCCAGCTGTACGGCGTCTTCGTGCTCCAGTTGCTTGAGCTGGTGGCGGATCGCCGTGCGCGCCTTGCTGCTGACCACGAATTCCAGCCATTGCGGCTTGGGCGTGGCCGAGCGCGCGGTGATGATTTCCACCGACTGCCCACTCACCAGCTTGGTCCGCAGCGGCACAAGCTTCTTGTCCACGCGCGAGGCCACCGCCTGGTTGCCTACATCGGTATGCACCGCGTAGGCGAAATCCAGCGCGGTGGAGTTGCGCGGCAGCGCCAGGATCTTGCCCTTGGGCGTAAA
>DATLJF010000032.1:0-6039 GCA_035539015.1 Stenotrophomonas sp.
GGGTCGCCGGATTTCTACTTGGCGCAGACCGCGCAAATGCGCTCTACCTGATACCCGCGCGCGCGCAGCTTCTCCACCACGCCATCGGCGCCCAGCAAGTGCAGGGTGCCGACCACCACCAGCGTGGTGCCCTGCCCGGCCTGCAACCGCGCTTCCAGCTTCGGCACCCAGCGGTCGTTGCGCGCCACGTTGATGTTGCGATACAGCGCCGGGTACTCGCGCTTCATGTCCAGCGCCATTTCCGACCACATCTTCGCCGCGTCGCCGCGGCGCCAGGCATCGTGCAGCTCGCGCGACTGCCGGTTGCCGTCGCGGGCGTCATCCAGCGCTTCGGCCAGCATCTGCCGCTGCTCTTCCTGCGACATCCCGTCCAATAGCGCGATCTGCTCGGCCGCCGTCTCCAGGCCGGCACTGGCCTTGCCCGCCTTTCCCGCCTCGCGCATGAAGTGCTGGTCCAGCCCCAACGAAGGGTCCAGGCCCTGCACGGCCATCTCGGACAGGCTCAAAGTCAGCGCCACGAACCAGGCGTCATAGCCGGACAGCGTCTGCAGCGACAATCCATGCTGCGCAGCATAGGCCTGCAGCGCAGTCCATTGCGCCGGCGTCAGATCCTCGCGTAGGGAGCGGCCATCACTACGGGTGGCAGCCTGCAGCATCTGCGCGGCCAGCTCGGGCGATTGCACCTGGTCGGCCGGCAGCTCGAACATGACGCGGCTGGCGCGGGCGAAAGCCGCATCCACTTCCGGCGCCAGCGGGTAGTCGTCCGCTCGCAGCAGGTGGAAGGAACCCAGCAGGTAGACGGTGGCGCCCTGGTGACCGGTGACCTTCCACAACAGCGGCACCGGCGGTGCCGATGCCGACGCTGCCAGTGCCGGACCGGCCAGCAGCAGGCCGGCCAGCACCAGCAACAACGACAGCCCACGCGAGAAGCATCGCTTCATCGATCAGCTCGAAACGGCCGGGCGATGGTAATCCTGCTCACCGGCTTCCACCGGCAGGTCGAGCCGGTTTTCCGGCGGCGGCAGCGGGCAGGTGGCGAACGGGGTGAACACGCAGGGCGGGTTGTAGGCGCGGTTGAAATCCAGCACCACGTGTCCCTCTGCATCCGGCGCGCCCACGTCCAGGAAGCGGCCCGCCGCGTAGCTGCCGTGGCCGCTGGTCCGATCGGCGAAGACCACGAACAGCTCCCGGCCAGGCTCGCCGATCGCTTCGAGGCGGAAGGTCTGGCCATTGCGCTCGAATTCGATCGACCCGGCATTGGGTTGTTCGGTCGACAGTCCGGTGATATCCACCACCGGCATCGTCTTGCCCACGTCGTGCGGCACGAAGCGCGCCTGGATCCGCCACGACGGATCGGCCGGCCAGTATTTGAGCCCGGTGAAACCGGTGTAGGTCGGCGCATCGGCATGACGCACGCGCAGCGCACGCCGGTCTCCGCGCTGGATCAGCGTCAGCAGGCCCTTGCCCTCGTCAAACCCAATCACGGTCGGGGTCTCGTCGCGGTCGCTGAAAAATCGCACCTTGCCCTTCAGCGGCTGGCCATCGGCGGTCAGTGCGACGCCGTGCTCGGGCGTGAACCAGACCTGGTCGCCGACCACCTGCACCATGCCCATCTTGTCCGGCCCCACCGCCAGGCGGATGCCGCTGGTGCCGCCACTTCCGATGTAGTGCGCTTTCAACTCCAGCCAGTGCAGGCCGACCAAGGTGGCCCAGCCGTCGGGCTTGCGCAGTTCGGCCAGGCGCTCGTCGCGCCACACCTGGTTGTCGGCCAGGAATTGCGGATCGGCTGCGACCGGCTTCGGCGTGGCCTGTTCTGCGCGTGGCGTGTCTTGCTGGCCGCCGCATCCTGCCAGGCCGGCCACCATCAGCAAGCCGCCCAGCCATTTCCCCCTGTTGCTGACACTCATCAACGCCCCCGTAAGAACCAACGATCGATTTCCGCCAGTGAAAAGCGCGCCCAGGTCGGGCGGCCGTGATTGCATTGCCCCGAGCGTTCGGTGGCTTCCATGTCGCGCAGCAGCGCGTTCATTTCCGGCACCGTCAGCCTGCGGTTCGCGCGCACTGCGCCATGGCAGGCCATGGTGGAGAGCAGCTCGTCGCGCGCGCCGGCCACCCGTCGCGTCTGACCATGCTCGCGCAGATCCGAGAGTACATCGCGCAACAGTCCTTCGGGTTCGGCCTGTGCCAGCAACGCCGGAATGCTGCGCACGTGCAGCGATTGCGGACCGGCGCGGGTGATCTCGAAGCCGAGCGCAGCCAGGGTGTCGGCCTCGCGCTCGGCCACGTCGGCCTCGCGTTCGCCCACGCTCAGGGTGATGGGAACCAGCAGTGGCTGCGCGTGCAGGCCGATGCCATCGTGGGCGTGCTTCAGGCGCTCGTAGCCAATGCGCTCGTGGGCAGCATGCATGTCCACCACGATCAACCCTTCGGCGTTCTCGGCCAGGATGTAGATGCCGTGCAACTGGGCAATGGCGTAGCCCAACGGTGGCACGCCGGCGTGCTCGGAGGTCGGCGGCAATCCGCTCTGCGCCATCGGCATGGGCATCGAGGCAGAATCGGCCGACGCGCTACTGGAACCGGCGTACAAGGCCGCATAGGCGGCCGGCGCTTCCTCCACCCGCAACCCCAATGGCGACTGCGCCGGACGCCAATCGCGATAACCGCCCTGGCGGTCGCCTGCGCCCATCGCAAGGCCCGCCGGCGTGCCGCCCGGGGCCAGGGTCGAGAACGTCGCTGGCTGGGTCTCGGCCGCGCCGGCACGGGTCTGCGCCAGCGCTTCTTGCAGGGTGCGGTAAACGAAGTCGTGGATCAGGCGCGAATCACGGAAGCGCACTTCGTGCTTGGCCGGATGCACGTTGACGTCGACCCGGGTCGGGTCCAGCTCCAGGAACAGCACGTAGGCTGGCTGGCGCCCGTGGTAGAGCACATCGCCATAAGCCATCTTCACCGCATGCGCCACGCTGCGGTCGCGCACCGAGCGGCCGTTGACGTAGAGATACTGCTGGTCGGCGCTGGCGCGCGAGTAATGCGGCTGCGAGATCCAGCCATGCAGGCGCAAGCCGGCGCCGCTGTGATCGACCCGCAGCGACTGCCGGGCGAAATCCTCGCCCAGGGTTTCGCCCAGGCGCGCGTCCGAATACAAATCGCCCGGGCGGTAGCGACGCGACGGCTTGCCGTTGTGCGACACCCGCAGCTCGATGTCCGGCCGCGCCAGCGCCAGCGAGCGCAGCCATTCCTCGATATGCCCAAGCTCGGTGCGCTCGGCACGCAGGAACTTGCGCCGAGCCGGCACGTTGTAGAACAACTCGCGCACCTCGACCGTGGTGCCCGGCGCGTGCGCACGCGGCTGCACCTCGCCCAGGCGCCCCCCTTCGACCTGCAGCGCATAGCCGTGCTCAGCGCCGGGCTGGCGCGAGACCAGGGTGAAGCGGCTGACGGAGGCGATCGACGGCAGCGCTTCGCCGCGGAAACCAAGCGTGGCCACCGATTCGAGGTCGTCGAGCGAGGCGATCTTGCTGGTGGCGTGGCGCGACACCGCCAACGGCAGTTCTTCTGGGGCGATGCCGCCGCCGTCGTCGCGAATCCGGATCAGGCGAACGCCGCCTTCCTCCAGCTCGATATCCACGCGCATGGCACCGGCGTCGATGGCGTTTTCCACCAGTTCCTTGACCACCGAAGCGGGGCGTTCGACCACCTCGCCGGCGGCGATCTGGTTGATCAGGATTTCCGGCAGCTGGCGGATGCTCATGGCAGCGGCCACGGCAGATCAGGAGCGAGGCGAGGCGAGGCGATCAAAGGCACGGCTTCCGGCGCCGCGCGGCGCCGTCTTCAGCGGGTCAGCGCAGATGATAGCCGAGCTTCAGCGGCTGCCGCCGGCGACGGTGCCAGCGGCGGCATCCATCTCGGCCTGCGCGCGTGCCGCATACAGCGTGCCCGGCGGCGGTTGCCGGGTAAAGAAGGTATTGACCCCGTCCAGCACCGCGCCCGCCAGGCGCCGCTGGTACGAAGGATCGGTCAGGCGGCGCTCTTCGGCCGGGTTGGAGATGAAGGCGGTTTCGACCAGCATGGCCGGCATGTCGGAGGTCCGCAGCACCGCGAAGTTGGCGCGCTCCAGTTCCGGCTTGTGGTTGTTGCCGATCGCCTTCAGGCCGCCCAGCACATGGCCGGCAGCGTCTTCGGACGCCTTCATGTGGCCGCTCTGGGCCAGGTCCAGCAGGACGTTGGCCAAGGTGTTCTCGGTCTGCTGCAGGCGCACGCCGCCGACCAGGTCGGCGGCGTTTTCCTTGTCGGCCAGCCAGCGCGCGCGTTGCGACGACGCGCCCTTGGTCGACAGCACGTACACCGACGAGCCGCTGGCGCTGCGGTTCTCGGCGGCGTCGGCGTGGATGGAGATGAAGATATCGGCACCGGCGGCGCGCGCTTTCTTGGCGCGCATCGGCAGCGGGATGAAGACGTCGGTGTCGCGGGTCAGATAGGCCTTGAGGCCAGGCGTCGAGTTGACCTGCCGCGCCAGCTCGCGCGCCACCGCCAGGGTGACGTCTTTTTCGCGCTTGCCGCTGGGACCAATGGCGCCCGGATCCTGGCCGCCATGGCCCGGATCGATCGCCACCACCAACGGGCGCATGCCCGCCTTCATCTTGATCCGCGCGGCGTCGCTGGGCATGGCCGGGCGCGGCGGCGCCAGCTCGCTGCTCGCGGTCATCGCGACAGCGGTCGATTCCTGGGTTACGGACGGTGCTGGCGTGGCCGTGGCCGGCTGGCCGGCCACCCTGGGCACGGCGGTCCCGTTGAGGATGGCCTGCGGCGAGGCCGATGCCGCGCGCACAGGGGTCGGCACGCCGGTCGCGATGGTGGTCGGGACGTTGGTCGCCGCAGTCACGACCGGGCGCGCTGCGCTCGGCACGTTGCTGCTCGCGACACTGGCGGCCGGAATGGTGCTGCCCGCGCTGGCGGCGACCGGAACCTGCGGATACGGCGTGGATAGGTTGCTCGCCACGGCGGCAACCGGCGTGGCCGGCTGGGCCGGTACCGGCTCGGGTGTCGGGCCGTTGGCGCGCTGGACCACGGCCGCAGTCAGCGCCGCAGTGGCGCGGGCGGCGTCTGCACGCGCCTGCGCGGTAGTCACCGTGGCCGCTGGTTGGGTCTCGCGCGCCTCGGCAGTGGCAACTGCTGCGACCGTCGGCTCGGCCGCCGCCGGCATCGCGGGCGCGGCGGTGCTGGCGGTAGCAGCGGCGAACTCGCCCGGCCACTCGATCACCAGCCGCGCTTCGCCGCCGCTCTTGTCCATCTGCGGCTTGAATGGTGCGACCTGGTTGGCCAGGTCGAACACCACGCGGAAGGTACCGGGCTCCGGCTGGCCGGTGCGCACTGCCGTGACCACGCCGACCGCGGCGGGCAGCTTGAGGTTGCGCACGGCGCTGGAATCGGGGAAGTCGACCACCAGCCGGTTGGGCCCGGCCAGCGACAAGGTCTTGTAGCCGCCGCTACCGGCAAGGCGGATCTCGGCGCGGGTGCCGGTGCTGCCGGCATTCAACGAAACCGCCTGGATTTCGCCGGCGAAGGCGGCCGCGCAAGTCGCCAGGCCCAGGGCACTGGCGAGCAGACGGACGGCAAGAAGTCGGGGGGCCGGGGACATGGCACGGATTCAATCACCGGCCTGACCAGAATGCAATAGGCTTTTTCCTTAAATATCACCGACCTGGGGCACCTTCCTACTATCCCCCGGCAGGAAGGGCCCCTAACTGGTCCGCCTCACCGAGGCGCGCCAGCCACTGTTGGCCCGCCGCGCTGGTCGCCTCCAGGGCATAGCGCCTGCCCTGGCCCTCCACCGCCAACGCTACCCGCAGGTCGGTCGGCGGCAGCGCGCCGGTGCCGCGCTCGGGCCACTCCACCAACCACAGCCGCACATCGCCTTCGTCCAGGCCGAGGAAGTCCAGCTCGGCGGCATGGCCGATGCGGTACAGGTCCAGGTGCCAGGCTTCGCCGGTGTCCAGTGGGTAGCGCTCGACCAGGGTGTAGGTAGGGCTGCGGATCGCGCCC
>DATLJF010000033.1:0-21555 GCA_035539015.1 Stenotrophomonas sp.
TGCTGTGGCAGCTGCACCTGTCGCACCTGTCCGAGCGTGACCGCCGGATTGGCGCGGCGCTGATCGATGCGCTGGACGAAGACGGCTACCTGCGTGAGCCGCTGTCGACCATCGCCGAGACCCTGGCGCCGGACATCGTCGCCAGCGATGAGGAGATCCTCACCGTATTGCACCAGATCCAGCGCTTCGACCCGGTCGGCATTGGCGCCACCACGCTGGGTGAATGCCTGACCTTGCAGCTGGACGTGCTCGACCCGCTCACGCCCGGCCGCGAGCTGGCCCGGCGTATTGCCGCAGGGCCGCTGGAACGCTTGCCGCGCACCGGCGCCGCCGGCCTGGCGGCAGAGTTCAAGCTGCCGTTGGCCGAAGTGGAGCAAGCCATCGCCCTGGTGCGTTCGCTGGATCCGCGACCGGGCAAGCAAATGGCCCCGCTCTCTGCAGACACCTATGTCGTACCGGATTGCGTGATCTGGCGGCAACGCGGCGTCTGGCGCGTGGCGCTGGCCGGGCGCTCGCAACCGCGCATCACCATCCACCGCGGCTATGAGCAACTGATCCGCACCTGCGGTGAAGCCGATGCCGGTTATCTGCGCGGCCACCTGCAGGAAGCGCGCTGGCTGCTCAAGAGCCTGGAAGCGCGCGGCGAGACCTTGCTGCGGGTCGCCAATTGCCTGCTGCGGCACCAGGCCGGGTTCCTGGAATTCGGCGAGCAAGCATTACGGCCACTCACGCTACGTGAAATCGCCGGCGAACTGGGGCTGCACGAATCAACCATTTCCCGCGCCATCGCCCGCAAGTACGTGCGCACGCCACGCGGCACCATTCCGTTGCGCGCCTTCTTCGCCTCCGGGATCGACACCGATAGCGGCGGCGAAGCGTCCAGCACGGCCATTCAGGCGATGATTCGCCGCCTGATCGACGCCGAGAACCCGCGCAAACCCTTGTCTGACGCCAAGCTGGCCGAGCTGCTCAAAACATCCGGCGTACCAGTGGCGCGGCGCACCGTGGCGAAGTATCGTGAGGCCATGAACATCTCCGCCTCCCACGAACGAGTCCGCATCGGTTGAACCCGCTCTGGCGGCGGGACGTTCATAGACCCACCGAATCCAAAGGAGGTACCCGATGCGCATCGAGACGTACGGCCAGCAGATCGAAGTCACCCCCGCCCTGCGCGAGTACGTGGAATCCAAGCTGCAGCGATTGCAGCGCCATTTCGACCAGCACTGCGAAGTCCGTACCCAGCTGGCACTGCGCAAGCCCGACCACCACGTCGAGGCCACCGTCAACCTCCCCGGACGAACGCTGCACGCCGATGCCAGCGCGCCCAGCATGTATGCAGCCATCGACCTGCTCGCCGACAAGCTCGACCGCCTTGTGATCAAGCACAAGGAAAAGAAACATGACCACCACGCGCGCGAGGTGCGCGACAATCTGGCGTAAGTTCATCGCCGAAGACGTCATGTCCTTGACTGACCTGATGGCGGCCGTCCGCACCGAGGTGCTGGCGGCCGCCGACCGCGACACCCTGCTGCAACTTGCCGCCGAACGCCTCGCCTGCCGCCAGTGCGGCCAGGACGAGCTGCTGGCCAGCCTGCGCGAACGCGAGGCGCTGTGCAGCACCGCGTTGGGCCACGGCATCGCCATTCCCCATGGCCGCGCGCCGGGCCTGGATCGACCGCGTGGCATCCTGATCCGCCTGCACACCCCGGCCGACTTCGGCGCCGGCGAGCAGGTCGACCTGGTCTTCGCCATGGCCGTGCCCAGCCACTACACCCACGAACACCTGGCCCTGCTGGCCGAGCTGGCCGAACGCTTCGGCGACGCGCAGTTCCGCCACGCCCTGCGCCAGGCCGCCGACCCGCCAGCGCTGCTGGCATTGTTGATCCACCCTCCGACCCAGGCCCACGCTGCATGAACACGAGCATTTCCGCACGCGAGCTGTTCGACCAGCAGCGCGAGCGACTGGGCCTGCGCTGGATCGCCGGCAAGCAGGGCGAGCATCGCGAACTCGAAGCCGGCGACACCGTCGCACGGCGGCCTTCGCTGGCCGGCTACCTCAATGCGATCTATCCGAACAAGGTGCAGATCCTGGGCTCGGAAGAACTCACCTGGCTGGATTCGCTGGACCCGCGGCTGCGTTGGGAAACCATCGAGAAGATCATCCAGTTCCAGCCGCTGGCGCTGGTGATCAGCAAGAACCAGCCCTGCCCCGAGGATCTGCGCGCCGCCGCCGACGAGTCCGGCACACCGCTGTGGGGCTCGCCCAAGCGCGGCCACGAGCTGCTCAACCACCTCTCCTACCACCTCGCGCGCACGCTGGCGCCGCGGGTCACCCTGCACGGGGTGTTCATGGAGATCTATTCCATCGGCGTGCTGATCACCGGCGAGGCCGGTTCGGGCAAGAGCGAGCTGGCGCTGGAGCTGCTCAGCCGCGGCCACCGGCTGGTGGCCGACGACGCCCCTGAATTCACCCAGATCGCCCCGGACGTGCTCGATGGCACCTGCCCGGAGCTGCTGCAGGACCTGCTCGAAGTGCGTGGCCTGGGCGTGCTCAACGTGCGCGACATGTTCGGCGACACCTCGGTGAAGAAGAACAAGTACCTGCGCCTGATCGTCCACCTGACCAAACCGATGACCGAGCCCACCCCGCACGGCTACGAGCGCCTGACCGGCGACTCCGGCACCCGCCACGTGCTGGACCTGGACGTGCCGCTGATCACCCTGCCGGTGATGCCCGGCCGCAACCTGGCCGTGCTGACCGAGGCGGCGACCCGCCTGCACATCCTGCGGACCAAGGGTATCGACCCGGCGGCGATGTTCATCGCCCGCCACAGCAACCTGCTCGAGCGACGGCCGTGAGCGCCGCAGCGCCCGTGCTGGTCATCGTCAGCGGCTTGTCGGGCTCGGGCAAGTCGGTGGCGATGAAGACCTTCGAGGACCTGGACTACTACTGCTCGGATAACTTCCCGGTGGAGCTGCTGCCGGATTTCGTGCGCAGCCGCCTGCGCGACCAGGCCTTGGGCGACCAGCGCCTGGCGGTCGGCATCGACGTTCGCGGGCGCACCGACCTGTCGCAGCTCTCGCGCTGGCGCGCGGCCGCGCAGGAGTACGGCATCGAGGTCACCCTGCTGTTCTTCGAGGCGACCGATGAAGCGCTGCTCAAGCGCTATGCCGACACCCGCCGGCGGCATCCGCTGAGCCATCTCGGCCTGTCGCTGCCGGAGGCGATCGCCCGCGAGCGCGAGCTGACCGCGCCCCTGCGCGAGCGCGCCGACGCGATCGTCGATACCACTGGCCTGAACGTGCACCAGCTGCGCCGGCGCGTGGTCACCGATTTCGGCCTGGGCCACAGTGACAAGCTGTCGCTGCTGTTCGAGTCCTTTGCCTACAAGCGCGGGGTGCCGGCCGAGGCTGACTTCGTGTTCGATGCCCGGGTGCTGCCCAACCCGCATTGGGACCCGGACCTGCGCCCGCTCACCGGCCGCGACGCCGGTGTGCGCGAGTACCTCGACCAACAGCCGGAGGTGGTTCGCTACGCCGCGCAGATCATCGACCTGCTCGACACCTGGCTGCCACGGCTGAGCAACGACACCCGCAGCTACGTCACCATTGCCTTTGGATGCACCGGCGGCAAGCACCGCTCGGTCTACCTGGCCGAGCGCATGGCCCAGCACGCCCGCGACCAGGGCTGGCCGGACGTGGCGACCTTCCACCGCGAGCTGGACTGAGGCGCTCCCGCAGCGCCCCGGCCTGGCCGGGCGCAAGGCCGCGCCAGGGACAAAGCATCCCAGCGAAAAACGCCCGCGGACGCTTTCGCCCCGTCACGTCGACCTGTTAACGTTTCGCTATGGCCTGTGGCATTCTTCTCATTACCCATCCCGGTATCGGCGTCTCCCTGCTCCAGGTCGCAACGACCCTGTTGCGGCAGCTGCCGTTGAAGACCGAAGCGTTCGAAGTGCCCTTCGATGCCGACCTGGACGTGTTGCTGCCGCAGGCTTCAGCGGCGCTGCGCAGGATCGACGACGGTGAAGGCGTACTGGTGATGACCGATCTGTACGGCGCCAGCCCGAGCAACCTGGCCGGCCGCCTGGCGCGGCTCGGCACGCCGGTGCGGCGGGTGTCGGCACTGAGCCTGCCGATGCTGCTGCGGGTGATGAATTATCCGGAACAGGGACTGCAAGACCTGCCCGCCACGGCGGCGGCGGGGACCCGCAATGGAGCGATAGTCGACGATGCTTGAACGTGAACTCACCGTATCCAACCGCCTCGGGCTGCATGCCAGGGCCACTGCCAAACTCGTGCAGGTCCTGTCGTCGTTCCGCTGCAATGCGACGCTGGCGGCCAAGGGACGCGAGGTCAACGCCAAGAGCATCATGGGCGTGATGCTGCTGGCCGCCGGCCAGGGCACGACGGTGGTGGTGCGCGTGGATGGCGAGGACGAGGCGCAGGCGCTGCAAGCGCTGGTCGAGTTGTTCGAGCGCCGCTTCGACGAGGACAGCTGAGGGTGCGCGGCACCGGCCGGCGCAGCCCCAAGCTTCCGGCTCCGGGCTCGCGAGCCCAATCCGGCCTTCGCCTGCATGGGCACGGGGCCTCGCGCGGGATCGCCCTGGGCCGGGCCAGGCTGCGCCTGCCGCACATCCTGGAAATCACCGAACAACGCATTGCCCCCGGCGCGGTGGAGCAGGAACTGCAACGCCTGCACCGCGCGGTGGATGCCGCGCGCGATGAAATGCATGCGCTGCGCACCCGGCTCAAGGGTGCAATGGCGCGCGAGGTCGGTGAGTTCCTCGATCTGCACGCCTTGCTGCTGGACGACCCGGAACTGCTGTTCGGCGTCGACGAGCTGATCCGCAACGGTCGCTACAGCGCCGACTATGCGCTGCGCCTGCAGCGCGACCGCCTGGCGGCCGTGTTCGACGGCATGGAAGATGCCTACCTCAAGAGCCGCATGGACGATCTCGACCATGTGATCGGCCGGATCCACGCCTTCCTGCAGAAGCGCCAGCTCGACCTGGCCGGCGTGGCCGGCGAGATCCTGGTGTGCGAGAACGTGGCGCCGTCGGAACTGGCGCAGCTGCAGACCCAGGGCGTGGTCGGCATCGTCAGCGTGGCCGGCAGCCTGTTGTCGCACAGCGCCATCCTGGCGCGCAGCCTGCATCTGCCCCTGGTGGTCGGCACCGCCGAGGCACTGCACCGGATCAATGATGGCGATGCGCTGATCGTCGACGGCAACAGCGGCGAAATCATCATCGAGCCCACTGCCGCGGACCTGCGCGGTTACCACGAACGCCTGCGCACGCTGGCGCGCGAACAGCGCGAGCTCGGCCGCCTGCGCGGCAAGCCCAGCCGCACCCGCGACGGCCACGACATCACCCTGCTGGCCAATGCCGAATCGACCGACGACGTGGCCCAGGCCCACGCCCTGGGTGCCGGCGGCCTGGGCCTGTATCGCACCGAATTCCTGTTCCTGCAGCGCAATGAACTGCCCTCCGAAGAAGAGCAGTTCCAGACCTACCGCGACACCGTGCTGGGCATGTGCGGGCGCCCGGTCACCATCCGCACCCTCGACCTGGGCGCTGACAAGGCCGACCGGACCGGGCTGGTGCTCGGTGACGAAGACAACCCCGCACTGGGCTTGCGCGGTGTGCGCCTGTCGCTGGCGCGGCCGGAGGTGGCCGATGCGCAGTTGCGGGCGATCCTGCGCGCCTCCGGCTACGGGCCGGTGCGGGTGCTGGTGCCGATGATCAGCTGCCGCGAGGAGATCGTGCTGCTGCGCCGGCAGCTCAAGCGGCTGACCGCGCGCTTGCGTGCCGAAGGCCACGAGGTCGCCGAGCACGTGCCGCTGGGCGCGATGATCGAGGTACCGGCAGCGGCGATTGGCCTGGAGAGTTTTATCGAGGATGTGGATTTCCTCTCCATCGGCACCAACGACCTGGTGCAGTACCTGTTGGCGGCCGACCGCAACCACGAAGGCCTGAGCGAGCTGTACTCGCCACTGCACCCGGCGGTGCTGCGCCTGCTGCGCTTCGTGATCCTCACCGCACGCGCGCATGACACCCCGGTGGCGGTGTGCGGCGAGATCGCCGGCGACCCGCGCTTCGTGCCGCTGCTGCTGGCCCTGGGCCTGACCGAACTGAGCCTGCACCCGGGCACGCTGCTGGAAGTGCGGCGTGCGGTCCGCGCCAGCCACCTGGGCGAGCTGGCCGAGCAATGCACGCGCCTGCTCAAGGCGCGCGACCGCAAGAGCATCGAGAAGTGGCTGGCCGGCGCAACTGCGGCAGTCGAATGAACTCAGGCCGCATGGGCGGGCTGTGATCGTCACGATGCACAGGCGATAATGCCGCGGCCGATCCCCGGCAGCGCACATCCCTGCGACCCCCGCATGTTCTCCAGGAGCAGTGATGGCCGAAGCCATTCGCCACGACAAGACCGCGCGCGCACTGCGGCTGCTGTCCGACGCCCTGGACAGTGGGCGGCTGGGGCCTGTCCGCCGCCTGGTCAATACGCTGGCGCCGGCAGAAATCGGCAACCTGCTCGAATCGCTGCCGCCGGGCAAGCGCGAAGTGGTCTGGGGGCTGGTCGATCCGGAGGATGATGGCGAGGTGCTGCTGCACGTCGGCGAGGAAGTGCGCGAAAGCCTGCTGGCCGACATGGACACCGACGAAATCGTCGCGGCGGTCGAAGATCTCGACATCGACGACCTCGCCAACCTGGTCGAAGACCTGCCCGATACGGTCATCGACGAGGTCCTCAAGTCGATGGACCGCGAGAACCGCGAGCGCCTGGAACAGGTGCTCTCCTATCCGGAGGACACCGCCGGCCGCCTGATGAACCCGGACGTGGTCACCGTGCGCGCCGACGTCAACGTCGACGTGGTGCTGCGTTACCTGCGCCTGCGCGGCGAGTTGCCCGACCACACCGACCACCTGTTCGTGGTCAGCCGTCGCCACCAATACCTGGGCCGGGTGTCGCTGGCCTCGCTGGTCACCCACGAAGACAGCACGCCGGTGAACCGGCTGATCGATGACGAGCAGCCCGCGATCGATGTGGGCGAGGGCTCGCAGGAAGTGGCGCGGCAATTCTCCGACCACGACTGGATTTCCGCGCCGGTGGTGGACGAAAGCAACATCCTGCTGGGCCGGATCACCATCGATGACGTGGTCGACATCATCCGCGAACAGGCCGAGCACCAGGCGATGAGCGCTGCCGGCCTGGACGAAGACGAAGATATGTTCAGCCCGGCCCGGCGCGCGTTCCGACGCCGCCTGATCTGGCTGTCGGTCAACCTCGGCACTGCCTTTATTGCTTCCAGCGTGGTCAGCGAATTCGAAGCGACGATCGCGCAACTGGTCGCGCTGGCGGCGCTGATGCCGATCGTGGCCGGCATGGGTGGCAATGCCGGGACCCAGGTACTGGCGCTGATGGTGCGCGGCCTGGCCCTGGGCCAGATTGGCTCGTCCAACGTGATGACGCTGCTGAAGAAGGAGCTGACGGTCGCGTTGATCAATGGTGTGTTCCTCGGGCTCGGGCTGGGGCTGATCGTGCTGGCCTGGTTCAAGCAACCGATGCTGTCGGTGGTGATCGGCACGGCGTTGACGATCAACCTGTGCACGGCCGCGCTTGGCGGGGTGCTGGTGCCGGTCACGCTCAAGCGGCTCGGCTTCGATCCGGCGCTGTCCGGTGGCGTGATCCTGACCACGCTGACCGACGTGATGGGCTTCCTCAGTTTCCTCGGCCTGGCCACGCTGATCCTGCTGCATTGAAGCGCGCCGCTGCCTCGAACAACGCCCGCAGCACCCGCCGTTCGCCGACCCGGCCGCGGCCGACCGCCGCGCGCGTGCCCTCGCGCGCGCGCCGCTTGGCCGATCTGGGCGCATTGGCGCTGGTGGGCGCGCATATCGGCCTGCTGTGGTTGATGTGGCTCGATGCTGCCCTGCCCGCCTGGCTGGCCGGTGCTTTTACCTTCCTGGCGCTGCTGGCATTCGTGGCCTATGCGCGCGACAAGCGGGCCGCGCGCCTGCAGGCGCGCCGCACACCCGAATCGGTGCTGCATATGCTCGAACTGCTGGGCGGCTGGCCGGGCGCGTTGTTGGCCCAGCGCGCGCTACGCCACAAGAACCGCAAGCTGTCCTTCCAATGGGCGTTCTGGGCCTGCGTAGTGCTGCACGAAGCCACGCTTTGCCATATCTGGCGGCAGGCCGCCGGCAGCTGACAAACGCCGGGCCGAAACCGAACGATGCCTCAACGTGGCGGCCAGCCGACGCCCCCTGCACGGCGCTGGCGGCGATACTCGACCTTCGCAATCCCGGAACCGCGCATGCTCCGCCGCCAATTCCTGCTCGCCTTGGGGATGTCGATGCTCACCGCTTGTGCGACCACGCCCGACGGTCCGCCGCGCGGCCACTTCGTCCACCGTGAACTGGCCCTGGAAGGGCGCACGTATCGCTACCAGGTGTTCGTGCCGCTGGCGCGCCAGCAACAGACCGGGCCGTTGCCGATCGTGTTGTTCCTGCATGGCTCCGGAGAGCGCGGTGGCGATGGTTATAGCCAGACCGAATCCGGCCTGGGGCCTTATCTGCGTGACCACGCCACCACCTTCCCGGCACTGGCGGTATTCCCGCAGGTGCCCGAGGACGAACAATGGATGGGCGTGAACGCGCGCATGGCACTGGCCACGCTGGATGCGGCCAGCGCCGAGTTCGGCGCGGACCCCGCGCGCACCTATCTCACTGGCATGTCGATGGGTGGATACGGGGCGTGGGAGATCGCGCTGATGCAGCCCAAGCGTTTCGCCGCACTGGTGCCGATCTGCGGCGCCCTGCATTCCCCGCGCGAGGACGAAGACCAGCTCTACGTCAGCGAAGTCGCCGCGGCCCGTGACCGTTATGCCACCGTCGCGCAACGACTGCGCAACGTGCCGGTGTGGATGTTCCATGGCGCGCAGGACGACCTGGTGCCGCCGGGCGACGACCGCCGGCTGTACAAGGCCGCACGCCTGGTGGGCGCGGACATGCGCTACAGCGAGTATCCCGACGGCAACCACAACGCCTGGGACGCGACCTATGCCGACCCGCGGATGTGGGAATGGATGTTTGGCAAGCGTTTGAGGGCTGCGCCGGCGGGTTGAGGCGCCTTCAGCGCGTGCGGCGCAGCCTCCGCGCAACCTCGCTGATCACGGCGATGGCTGCGGTCAGCGCGGCCATCGAGATGAACTGCATGCGCGTATCGGGCGTGGCCACCAGCAGGACGAAGATCAGCGCCAGGATCGCCAGCGCCAGCACCGTCAACCACGGGTAGCCGCGCATCCGGAACGGCAGCGCGGTGCCGGCGCGATCAGCGCGCGCTCGCAGCACCAGTTGCGCCAGCAGCGAGATCGTCCATACCAGCAGGCAGGTGGCGCCGACCACGTTCAACAGCATCGGCAACACCCGGTTGGGATACAGCAACTCCAGCACCGCCGCCACGAAGCCGAAGGCAACACTGGCCAGTACGGCCGCTACCGGCACCCTGCGCGCACTGGTGGTACCCAGCCAGCGCGGCGCTTCGTTGCGCTGGGCCAGCGAGAAGATCATGCGCGAAGCGCCATAGAGGTTGGCATTGAGCGCCGACAACAGCGCAATCACCGCCACCAGGGTGATGCCGGTGGCCGCACCCGGGATGGCCGCAGCTTGCAGCACGGCGGCAAACGGCGACTTCAGCGCTTCGCTGGTCCAGGGCACGATCGCGATGATCACGCTGATCGAGCCGATGTAGAACACCAGGATGCGCCAGGCCACGGTGCGGATGGCGCGGGCGATGCTGCGCTCCGGATCGGCGGTCTCGGCGGCGGCGACGGCCACGATTTCGGTGCCGCCGAAGGCGAATACCACCACCAGCAATGCGGCGCCCACGCCGGCCAGGCCACGCGGGGCGAAGCCCCCATTGGCGGTGAAGTTCGACAGGCCCGGCGAGGTGGCGTGCGGCAGCCAACCGGCCAGCAATGCGATGCCGATGAGGATGAAGCCGATGATCGCCACCACCTTGACGATGGCGAACCAGAACTCGAACTCGCCGAAGTTGCGCACGCCCAGCAGGTTGATGGCGGTGAAGGCGAGCATGAAGGCCAGTGCCAGGAATGGCACCGGCAACGCCGGCCACACCGTGGCCAGCAGGCCGGCGGCGCCGACCGCTTCGGCGGCGATGACGATCACCAGCTGCACCCACCACAGCCAGCCGACGGTGGCGCCGGCGGTCTGGCCCATCGCATCTGCGGCGTACACCGAGAACGCCCCGCTGGTCGGCTTGGCCGCGGCCATTTCGCCCAGCGCGTTCATCACGATGATCACCAGGGCACCGGCGACCAGGTAGGAAATCAGCACCGCCGGGCCGGCCGCCTGCACGCCGACGCCGGAGCCGAGGAACAGGCCGGCGCCAATCGCGCTGCCCAGGCCCATCATGATCAGCTGGCGCGGCTTGAGCGCGTGGCTGAGGCGTTCGGGGGCGGCGATCGGCTGGGTCATGGCTACGGTTGAGGTGGCGTAAACGCCACAAGATACGCGGTGGGCTCGGCTCGCGCCTAGTCGCACTGCAGGAATTTCAGGGGCCGGGCCGGGGATGGAGCGGTCCGGCCTATCCCAGGTTGTCCCGCAGCGCCGGCAGATAGCGCCGGCTGCAGGGCAACACGCTGCCATCGTCCATGTGCAGGCGGGCGTCGCCGCTGTCGATGGGCTCGATCGAGATGATCCGGCGCAGGTTGACCAGGTAGCTGCGATGGACCCGGATGAAGCTGGCCGGGTCCAGCCGCGCCTCGATCGCGGCCATGGTGCTGCGCAGGGGGTAGTCGTGGCCGCGCAGGTGCAGGTTGACGTAGTTGCCGGAGGCTTGCAGCCATTCGATGTCGGCGGCGGCGACGAGGAAGTCGCGGCCGAGCTTGCGCACCAGGAAGCGTTCCGGCCGCTCGATCGGTTCCAGCGGCGGGCCTTCGTCGGGGGCGTCGAACAGCTTGGCTTCGCCCTGCAGGCGGCGGCCGAACCAGGCCGCGGCATGCATGGTGACCACCAGCAGGGCGAAGGTGCGCACGTCCTTGAGGTATTCGTAGCCCCAGCGCACCCAGATATCGCCGAAGTCGTAGTGCTCGCCGGCCAGGGCGTAGACCACCTTGCGCAGGGCGACCATGCCGGCCACGTGCAGCAAGCACCACAGCACGCTGCCGGCCAGATACAGCGGCAGGCGGCGGCGCCAGTTGTCGGCGTGCAGGGGCCAGCGCTCGCAGGCGCGCAGCACGAACGGCAGCAGCAGCAGGGACACGCTGACGCTGGTCAGTTCCCAGGTCAGCAGCTGCCAGGCGGCGAAGGGCACGCCATCCATGATTTCGGTGGCGGTATTGCCGAGCGCGGCGGCGAGGAATATCCCGACCCACAGGCCGATGACCCAGCGGCGGCTGCGCGGTGCGGGGGCGGTGGAAGCCTGGTCGGCGTCGGCATTGACGGCAGGGGCGGCGGGCGGTGTGTCAGCAGGGCGGCTCATGCCGCGCATTCTAGGCAATGTGGCGGCGCAGCCTGCCCTGCGCCATCCCGCGGGGGCCGCGATTCGTCCCAGGGTCCCAGCCGGCGGTCCCTTCGGGGGCCGGCCGCGTGCGCCCGCCGACCACGATGGCGCCTCCCACCTACCGGAAGCCGCCATGTCCCGCCGCTACGACATCGACGCCCTGCGCGTCATCGCCTTCGGCCTGTTAATCCTCTATCACGTCGGGATGATCTATGTCGCCGACTGGGGATTCCACATCAACAGCAGCCACATGTCCGATTGGCTGCAATGGCCGATGCTCGTGCTCAACCGCTGGCGCATGCCGTTGCTGTTCATGATCTCAGGCATCGCGCTGGGGCTGATGCGGCCTACCGCACTGTCGCGCACGGCGCTGCTGCGCAGCTGGCGCCTGTTGCTGCCGCTGCTGTTCGGCATGTTCGTGGTCGTACCGATCCAACCTTATTGCGAGGCGCTGGCGCATGGCCGCATCGCCCCGGGCTTCGGCACTTTCCTGCTGCGTTATTGGCAGGTGCGGCCGTGGCCCCCGGGCACGTTCAGCGGCGCCGAGTTCGGCATTACCTGGAACCACCTCTGGTACCTGGCCTACCTGTGGCCTTACACGATGCTGCTGCTCGGCCTGCTCGCGCTGCTGCGTCACCCGGTAATGCAGGCTCCGCTGACACGATTGCGCGCAATGCGGGTACCGGCCCTCACCTGGCTGCTGCTGCCGGTGGCGTGGGAGTCGGTGAACCTGCTGTGGGTGATGCCGCGTTGGGAGCCCACGCACGCACTGTTCGGTGACTGGTTCGTGCATGCCGAGTCGCTGCCGCTGTTCCTGTTCGGCTATGCGGTCGCACGCCAGGAGAGCTTCTGGTTGCAACTGCGCCGCTGGCGCTGGCTGACCCTGGGACTGGCGGTGCTGTGCATCGGCACCGAACTGGGCCTCAAGGCCGCGGGCCAGCATCACGTCGAAGTGCATGGCCTGTGGGCGCGGGTGCCCTGGCCGGCAATCGAACGGATCGCGCGCGCCGGCTACAGCTGGACGGCGCTACTGACAATCTTCGGTTGGGGCCAGGTCTGGTTGAACCGTCCGTTCCGCTGGCTGCCGTATTGCACCGAGGCGGTGTATCCCTGGTACGTGCTCCACCAGAGCGTGATGATCCCGCTGGCGCTGTGGTTGATCTCGATGCGGCTCGGCCCGGTGCTCGAACCGGCGTTGGTCGTACTCGGCACCGTGGCCGGTTGCCTGCTGCTGCACGAGTTGGTGATCCGGCGGATCGGCTGGCTGCGGCCGTGCTTTGGCCTCAAGGCGAAGCCGCCGGCAGCACCGGCGGCCCTGCCCGCCTTGTCCTGAGGCGGCGCGGCGGCAAGCGGGTCAGCTCGCCATATCAACTTGATTGTCCTTGCGGTCGGCGTCGGGCAGCTTGGCGTCCGGGTCCAGCCGCACGTGCAGCACCTTCTGCTGCGTCGGCACGCGCACTTGCGGCGCGGCGTTCTGCAGCCAGGCCTCGACCGGCACGCGCTGGTCGAGGTGGCTGCCATCGGCCAGGTCGACGCGCAGCGTCGCCGGCATCACCAGCTTCTGCCGGCTGCCCAGGGTCACCAGCAAGCCCTTGGCCGGATCGCCATCGGCGTATTTAGCGTCGCGCACGCCCATGTCCAGCTGCCAGTTGTTGAAGTACCAGCCGCGCCACCACCAGGACAGGTCTTCGCCGGATTCGCTCTCCATCAGGCGGAAGAAGTCCGACGGCGTCGGGTGCTTGAACGCCCAGGTCGCGATGTACTTGCGGAACGCCGGATCGAAACGTTCGGGCCCCAGGATCTGCTCGCGCAACAGCACCAGGCCCAGCGCACCCTTGAAGTAGGTCAGCGGATGGCGGTACTTCTCGCTGGTGGCGTCGGCGGTGGCCAATAGGGTCGGCGCGTCAGGGTCGGCCAGCAGCGGCAGGATCTCATCAACTGGGTTGCCGCCTTTCGGCGCGTATTCCGAATCGCGCTTGGGCGCGTATTCGCCGCGGTTGAAGGCATCGGAAGCATAGATGTCGATGAAGGTATTGAAGCCTTCGTCCATGAAGGCGTACCGGCGCTCGTTGGAACCGACGATCATCGGGAACCAGGTATGGCCGATCTCGTGTGCGCTGATCCAGAACAGTGGCTTGCCCGCATCGTCCATGCCGTCGAACACGATGCCCGGGTATTCCATGCCGGCGCCATGGCCACCGAGGTTGACCGCTACCGGCCACGGATACGGGTACCACTGCGAAAAGTGTTCGATGGCGCCCTTCACGTATTCGGTAGAGCGGTTCCACTTGTCCGCGCCTACGCCTTCGACCGGGTAGACCGACATCGCCAGTGCATGCCGGCCCTGCGGCAGGTTGATGCGCGCCGCGTCCCAGACGAAGGCCGGCGAGGCGGCGAAGGCGACGTCGCGGGTGTTGGCCATGTGGAAGCGCCAGGTGCGAGTGCCGCCGCGGGTGGGACGGCTGGTCGGGTCGCGCACTTCTTCGGGCGTGCGGATCAGCACCGTGCTGTCGCTGGCCGCGGCCTGGCGCAAGCGATCGCGCTGGGTCGCGGTCAGCACGTCCTGCGGGTTGACCAGTTCGCCGGAGCCGGCGACGAGGAAATCCCAGGGCACGGTGACCGCGTAGTCAAAGTTGCCGTATTCGAGATAGAACTCCGATCCGAGGTAGGGCTGGGTGTCCCAGCCACGCAAATCGTCATAGACGGCCATGCGCGGATACCACTGCGCGATCTCGAAGATCTCGCCATTGCGGCTCGGGGTGACGGCGGTGCGCCCGCCCCAGGTGCCGGGAATGTCGTAGTCGTAGCGCACGTGCAGCTTGAGCACCTGGCCCTGGCCAGGCAGCGGCTGCGGCAGGTCCACGCGCATGCGGGTGTCGTCGACCAGATAGTGCGCGGCCACACGCTTGCCGCTGCGCTCGACCTCGACCGCGGCAATGCGCAGGCCGTCAGTGGTCTCGCTGCGGCGTCCCGGGCGGGCGGCGCTGGCGCGCGAATCGGCGCGGTAGATGTTTTGGTCCAGCTGCAGCCACAGCACGTCCAGCGTGTCCGGGCTGTGGTTGGTGTAGGTGATGGTGGCCTCGCCGGACAAGCGGTGCGAGGCCGGATCGATGGCTGCGCGCAGGTCGTAGTCGGCCTGGTTCTGCCAGAACAGCGGACCCGGCACCCCGCCGCCGCTGCGCAAGGCATTGGCCTGCTGCGGCAACTGCAGCGGCGCGAACAGTTCGCGCGGATCGAAGCGGTCCTCGGCGGCATGGGCAACCGCGGACAGGGCCAGGCAGGCCAGCAGGGTCAACGGAGAGCGCAGCGACAGGCGCATCGGCAGGTCCGGAAAGCGGGGGAACCGCCATCCTAGGCAGTGCGGCCCTTGCCGGCGCACTGCCATTGGTCATTGCGGCGGAAGGTTTGTCGCGGTTTGAGGGCCGCGACTTCGTTCGTCGGGGCTCAAGCCCCTCCTACAGGAGGCCGTCGTGACGCCGCTGGTTTCGGCTCAGCCCAGCAGGGTCTCGAGTACCGCCATGCGCACGGCCACGCCGTTGGCGACCTGGCGCAATACCCAGGACTGCGGCCCATCGACGACCTCGTCGGTGATCTCCACGCCGCGATTGATCGGGCCCGGGTGCAGCACGGCGGCATCGGCGTTTGCCAGGCGCAGGCGTTCGACGGTGAGACCGTAGGCGGCGTGGTAGTGCTCCAGCGAGGGCACCAGGCCTTCCTCCATGCGCTCGCGTTGCAGCCGCAGCATCATCACCGCATCGACGCCTTCGAGCATCGCGTCGAGATCGTCACCGACCTGGCAGCCTTCGAGGATGCCGTCCTCCGGCAGGAGCGCGGCCGGGCCACAGACGCGGATTTCGCCGGCACCCAGGGTGCGCAGCGCATGCAGGTCCGAGCGCGCCACGCGCGAATGCTTCACGTCGCCGACGATCAGGACTTTCAGGCGGGAAAAATCAGTGCCCTTGGCCTGGCGCAGGGTCAGCATGTCCAACAGCCCCTGGGTCGGATGGGCGCTGCGGCCATCGCCGGCATTGATCAGTGCGGTGCCCTCGCCCGCCTCGGTGGCCAGGCGCGCCACCGCGCCATCCTCCGGGTGGCGCACGATGAAGCCGCGCACGCTCATTGCTTCGAGGTTCTTCAAGGTGTCGCGGTCGGTCTCGCCCTTGCGGGTGGAGGAGGTCGACGCATCGAAGTTCAGCACGTCGGCGCCGAGCCGTTGCGCGGCCAGCTGGAACGAACTCCGCGTGCGCGTGGACGGCTCAAAGAACAGCGTGCAGACCGCGCTGCCGGCGAGCACACTGCGCTTGCCGACACGGCCGACGGCGGCGTCGCGGATCTGTCCGGCACGGTCCAGCAGCTGCAGCAGCGTGGCGCGCGGCAGGCCTTCGAGAGTGAGCAGGTGGCGCAGGCGGCCGTTGGAGTCCAGTTGTTGGGTCATGGTCGGTGGGCAGTTCAAGGAAGCGTTTGGGCCTGGTCCGGCGCCGACAGCCAGCGCTCGATGATGACCGCCGCGGCGACGGCGTCGAGCGCTTCGGCGTCGCGGCGGCGCTTGCGGCCCTCGGCGCGGTCGCGCGCGAAACGCTGCGCGGCCTCTACCGAACTGGAGCGCTCGTCCACCAGCACCACTGGCAATTGGTAACGCTCGCGCAGCTCGCGGGCGAAGGCATGGGCGCGCTTGCGCGCCGGCTGGTCCTTGCCGTCCAGGGTGAGCGGATCGCCCACCACCAGCCCGCCCGGCCGCCAATCGCGATGTACGCGATCGAGCGCGACCCAGTCCGGGCCGGTCTCGCGCACGTCGATGACCGCGACCGCGCGGGCGCCAGCACCGAGCGAACTGCCGACCGCGACGCCAATGCGACGCGAGCCGACATCGAAGCCGAGCACCGTCGCATCGCCGCGGATCGCCGGCGCCTCAGGCATGCCCGCTGTAGTCGGTAAGCCGGAACAGGTCTACGCCGATGCGGCCGGCCGCGGCTTGCCAGCGTTGGCCCAGCGGCTCGTCGAACAGCAGCTCGCCATCGGCCGGTGCGGTCAGCCAGCTGTTCTCGCCGATCTCCAGCTCAAGCTGGCCGGCGCCCCAGCCGGCGCAACCAAGCGCGACCAGCGCGCGCGCCGGGCCGCTGCCATCGGCCATCGCTTCGAGCACGTCACGCGAGGTGGTCAGGTAGAGGCCATCGCCCAGGGCCAGGCTCGAATCCCAGGGCGGGCCCTCATGGACGACGAAGCCGCGCTCCGGGTGCACCGGCCCGCCGCTGAGGACAACGCGCTCGCGCAGGTCGGCGTCGTCGGTCTCGATACCCATCTGCCCAAGCACTTCACCCAGGGTGTATTCCGACGGCCGGTTGATCATCACACCCATGGCGCCGTTGTCGTCGTGCTGGCAGATCAAGGCCACGCTGCGCGAGAAATTCGGGTCCGACAGCGCCGGCAGCGCGATCAGGAGATGGCGGGTGAGGTGGGTGGCCGGCGCGGACATGGCGCCCATTTTAGGGCCTGTGGGTGTCGAACGCGTCATTTTCAGCCCGGCGCCGTGTTTTACGGCCGTCCTGCCCTCGCCCATCCATTATCCTTGCCCCATGAGCGGCTACTGCAGCATCGCCCCGGGCCATCCGGTCCACGGCCATTACCACGATCACGAATATGGCTTCCCGCAACGCGAGGAGGCCGAGCTGTTCGAGCGCCTGCTGCTGGAGATCAACCAGGCTGGGCTGAGCTGGGAGACGATCCTGAAGAAGCGCGAAGGTTTCCGCGCCGCGTATTCGCGCTTCGACGTCGATGCGGTGGCGGCCTACGGCGAGAAGGACATCGCGCGCCTGATGGCCGATCCGGCGATCATCCGCAATCGCCTCAAGGTGCTGGCGGCGATCCACAACGCCCAGGTCGTCCAGGCGCTGCGCGCAAGCCACGGCGGCTTCGCCGAGTGGCTGGACGCGCATCATCCGCGCAGCAAGGCCGACTGGGTGAAGCTGTTCAAGAAAACCTTTCGCTTCACCGGTGGCGAGATCACCGGCGAGTTCCTGATGAGCCTGGGCTACCTGCCGGGGGCGCACCATGGGGACTGCCCGGTCTTCGCGCGTATCGAGACGTTGGCGCCGCCGTGGCGCTCGGCCTGAGCAGCGTCCACGCCCTCTGCACGATATCGCCACGCGCCGCTTACGTCGCGCTGGCCAGGGTGGAGGGCATGAGCATCCGCATCGGCATTTCCGGTTGGCGCTACCCGCGCTGGCGTGGCCGCTTCTATCCCGAGGGCTTGGTGCAACGGGAGGAATTGGCGTTCGCCGCGCGCTGCTTCCCCAGCATCGAACTCAACGGCTCGTTCTATTCGCTACAGCGCCCTGAAAGCTGGCAGGCCTGGCACGACGCCACGCCGGCGCGCTTCGTCTTCGCGGTAAAGGGGCCGCGCTTCATCACCCACACCAAGCGCCTGCGCGACTGCGACAAGGCGTTGGCGAATTTCTTCGCCTCCGGATTGCTGAACCTGCGCCGCAAGCTCGGCCCGGTGCTCTGGCAATTGCCGCCGACGCTACGCTTCGATGCTGACCTGCTCGATGCTTTCCTGGCCGCGTTGCCACGTACCACGCAAGCGGCGGCCGCAATCGCGCAGCGCCGCGACCGTGCCCTGATGCGCGGTCGCAGCGCTTTGCCCCAGGCCGGCCGCCAACGTATCCGGCATGCACTGGAGGTCCGCCATGAGAGCTTCCAGCAGCCGGACTTCATTGCGCTGCTGCGCCGCCATGGCGTGGCATTGGTGGTCGCCGACGCAGCCCGGCGTTACCCGCTGATGGAAGATGTCACCGCCGATTTCGTGTACCTGCGCCTGCATGGCGATGCCGAGCTGTATGCCAGCGGCTACGGCCCGGCGGCGCTGGATCGCTGGGCCGAGCGCATCGAGCGGTGGCACCACGGTGGCGAGCCGCGCGACGCGGCGCGCCATGGCCCGGCCGCCGCCGCGCGCAAGCGGCGCGATGTGTATTGCTACTTCGACAACGACGCCAAGGTGCACGCGCCGTTCGATGCCGCAGGGTTGATGCGGCGGCTGGGAAGCGCCCCTGGCTGTGAGCTGGCCGAAGCGCCTTGAGGAGCCTTCAGGCGCCTCAGACGCCCATGTATCGATGCGGCCGATGGTTGAACATCAGCACCAGGCTCAGCACCACTGCGCCGAGCGCCGAGTAGACGACCTTGTCCGGCGAAAGCAGGAAGAAAGCGGCCGCCATCAGGCAGGTATCGAAGCCCAGCTGGACGCGGCCGGCGCTGATGCCGCGGGTCTGCTGCAGGTAGACAGCGAGAATGCCGACGCCGCCGAGGCTGCCGCGGTGGCGAATGAAGAACAGGATGCCGAGCCCAGACAGCGCCCCGCCCGCCAGTGCCGAAAACCATGGACTGATGTGCGCAAACTCGGCCCAGCGCGGCAGCAGGTCGGTCAGCGCACCGCAGGCGCCGACGGCGAGAAAGGTCTTGGCGGTGAATTCCCAGCCCATGCGTCGTACCGACAACCAGTAGAACGGCAGGTTCACCAGCACGAACACCAGGCCAAAATTCCAGCCCAGGGCGTAGTGCAGCAGGAAGGAAACGCCGGCCATGCCGCCGATGAACAGGCCGCCCTTGGCGAAAATGGCCAGGCCCATCGACGCGACCAGGGTGGCCAGCAGCATGCCTTGCACGTCCTCGGCCACCGAATGGTGGAAGGCACGGTCGTCGGCCAGGGTGCCGGCCGAGTCCGCAGGCGGAGTCAGGCGCCCGGCGGTGACCAGGGGACTGTCGGAATGCACGGCATCGCCGCCGGCCGGCAGGTCGGAAACGGTGGAGTTCATGGGAGGCATCGGTGACGCGGGGCGCGTATTAGACAACAAGCCCGCGACCGTTGCATGAAGCGGACACGGCCGCGCCGAAAAAGACAACGCCCGCTGCACGGGCAGCGGGCGTCGGCTAAACGCAGAGACCGTAGGACTATCGAACTTCGGCGATTTCCACGCCATCCATCCCCTGGGCCAGGGTCTTGGCATCGCCACCCTGGGAGAGCTTGATGCGCAGGCGCACTTCGTTCTGCGAGTCGGCGTAGCGCAGGGCGTCCTCGTAGGAGATCTCGCCAGCCTGGTACAGCTCGAACAGGCTCTGGTCGAAGGTCTTCATGCCCAGGTTGGTGGACTCCTTCATCACTTCCTTGATCTTGTGGATCTCGCCGTCGCGGATGTAGTCCTGCACCAGCGGGGTGCCCAGCAGGATTTCCATCGCCACGCGCCGGCCCTTGCCGTCCGGGGTCGGCACCAGCTGCTGGGCGACCACGCCCTTGAGGTTCAGCGACAGGTCCATCAGCAGCTGGCTGCGGCGGTCCTCGGGGAAGAAGTTGATGATGCGGTCCATCGCCTGGTTGGCGTTGTTGGCGTGCAGCGTGCACAGCACCAGGTGGCCGGTTTCGGCGAAGGCGATAGCGTGGTCCATGCCCTCGCGGGTACGCACCTCGCCAATCATGATCACGTCAGGGGCCTGGCGCAGCGTGTTCTTCAGCGCGTTGTCCCAGCTGTCGGTGTCGATGCCGACTTCGCGCTGGGTGATGATGCAGCCTTCGTGCTTGTGCACGAACTCGATCGGGTCCTCGATGGTGATGATGTGCCCGGTCGAGTTCTGGTTGCGGTAGCCGATCATCGCCGCCAGCGAGGTCGACTTACCGGTACCGGTAGCGCCGACGAAGATGATGATGCCGCGCTTGGTCATGGCCAGCGTCTTGATCACCGGCGGCAGGCTGAGCTCGTCCACCGTCGGGATGCGGGTCTCGATGCGGCGCAACACCATGCCGACCTGGTTGCGCTGGTAGAAGCAACTGACGCGGAAGCGGCCCACGCCGGCCACGCCGATGGCGAAATTGCACTCGTGGGTCTTTTCGAATTCCTCGCGCTGCGAGGGCGTCATCACGTTCAGCACCAGGTCGCGGCTCTGCTGCGCGGTCAGCGGCGTCTGGGTGATCGGGGTGATCTTGCCGTGGACCTTGATCGACGGCGGCATCCCCGAGGTGATGAACAGATCCGACGCCTTCTGATGCGCCATCAGCTTGAGGAACGAGGTGAAGTCGATGGTGCTCATGGGACGCTCCTTCGGAGCTGCAAACGGGGAATGGAGAAGATCGAATGGCCCGCGCCGGCGCTGCGCAACGGAACCGTGGCCGGCTCCGTTGCCGATAGCCGCCGAATCACTCGAAGATCCGCTTGTCCTTGGCGTACTCGCGCGCCTGGTTGCGGGTGATCAGGCTGCGCTTGACCAGGTCCTGCAGGTGCTGGTCCAGCGTCTGCATGCCCGACTGCTGGCCGGTCTGGATCGCCGAGTACATCTGCGCGACCTTGTCCTCGCGGATCAGGTTACGGATGGCCGGCGTGCCGACCATGATTTCCCACGCCGCAGTACGGCCACCGCCAACCTTCTTCAACAGCGCCTGCGAGATCACCGCGCGCAGCGACTCGGACAGCATCGAGCGCACCATCGGCTTTTCGCCGGCCGGGAACACGTCGATGATGCGGTCGATGGTCTTGGCCGCCGAGCTGGTGTGCAGGGTGCCGAACACCAGGTGGCCGGTTTCCGCGGCGGTCAGCGCCAGGCGGATGGTTTCCAGGTCGCGCAACTCGCCGACCAGGATGATGTCCGGGTCTTCGCGCAGCGCCGAGCGCAGGGCTTCGTTGAAGCCATGGGTGTCGCGGTGCACCTCGCGCTGGTTGATCAGGCACTTCTGCGAGGTGTGCACGAACTCGATCGGATCCTCGACGGTGAGGATGTGGCCGTATTCGTTCTTGTTGATGAAGTCGATCATCGCCGCCAGCGTGGTCGACTTGCCCGAGCCGGTCGGCCCGGTGACCAGGATCAGGCCCTGCGGCTGCTCGATCAGCTGGCGGAAGATTGGCGGGCAGCCCAGTTCTTCCAGGCTCAGCACCTCGGAGGGAATGGTACGGAAGACCGCACCGGCGCCGCGGTTCTGGTTGAAGGCGTTGACGCGGAAGCGCGCCAGCGACGGGATCTCGAAAGAGAAGTCGACCTCGAGGAATTCCT